>NZ_JBHUKY010000016.1:0-123931 GCF_042684125.1 Paenibacillus rhizoplanae
ACGGATTGTCAAGATTTTTTTGTACAGAAAAAGAGCAGGCTATCTTTTCGATAACCTGCTCTTTTGTTGTTTTTTGACTCTGCATCTTAACTTAATGACATTGGTATTTATACACCTCATTCCTGCCCAGAGGCCGCTTTCGGCTGAATCAGGTGTATTTATACACCTCATTCCTGCCCTGCGCTCGCTTTCGGCCCAATCAGGTGTATTTATACACCTCATTCCTGCCCAATGCCAACTTTCGGCCAATTCAGGTGCATTTCTACACCTCATTCCCGCCCTGCGCCCGCTTTTGGTTAGCGGTGCTGGTTAGGCTCCCCGCTTTGTTGCACCTTTTGCAGGATTTCTCTAAATTGGTTACTGGCTGTGGAGGCATTGTTGCAGCTTTTACAGGAATTTCGGCAATCCGGTGCTAGTTAGAGCTGTATTGTTGCCCTTTGTGCATGATTTCCGCCTTGGTTGCTCCTATGAAGCTATATTGTTGCACTTTATGCACAATCTGCCTACGGTCACTGCTACTGAGCTAGAAATGTTACATTTTAAGCACACTCTGCTCAAGCCGCTCCTACTGAGTTAGAATTGTTGCACTTTATTCCCACTCCATTCGAGCCGACCCTATTGAGCCAGCATCCCCCACTACCGCTCCTGATTCCCGCCTTCAGCCAGCTTGCAACTTTATTTATTCCCCTGCCTCCAGACAAAGCCGGAGCAGATCATCCACATGGGCCGTTGCCAGACATTCCACCGTATCCGCTGCACCGTAATAGATCTTGACCTCGCCGTCAGCCTCCAGAATCATTCCGCCGGGGAAAATCACATGATTGCGGAAGCCCCCGCTGATCTCATAATCCGTCTCCGGTGCCAGCAGCGGCTGTCTGCTCATGCCGATCACCTTGCGGGGGTCCTCCAGATCCAGCAGCATAATTCCGGCGGTGTAGCGCTTCTTCCAGGTGTCTTCCCAACCGTGCTTGCCTCTGGCCGGGTCTACATCCACCGCATGGAAGGTGGTCAGCCAGCCCTTGTCCGTCCGGACGGGAGGCGCGGCTGGACCGACCTTGTCATTGGCAAACGGCACCTGCTCGACGGCGAGCAGCAGGCTGGAGTTGCCCCAATGCACAAGGTCCGGCGACTCGGAGATCCAGGCGTCGAAGCGGTCCCGGCCGCCGCGGCTGTACACCGTGAAGGGACGCTCCAGCCGGACATATTTGCCGCCGATGGGCTCGGGAAACAGCACCATATTGCGCAGGTCCGGTGTAGACAGGCTGAGTACCTCGAAGTGTTCCAGATCATCGGTGACGGCAATTCCGCCGCGGATGCCATGGCGTGTATCCACGGCAAAGCACATATAACAGCGGCCGCCGAGCACGGTCAGGCGCGGGTCGTAGGCACGGATAATTTCCTCATCGTGCATTTTGAACACCGGCTTCGGGCCGGCGGTCCAGCTCAGCCCGTCGTCGCTGTAGGCAATGCCGAGATCTGTGGTGTGGTGCGGCTCAAGCGTCTGATCGGCCAGTGAGCCGTAATCATTGCGGAAGATCATCACATATTTGCCGTTAAATTTCGTTACACCGGCATTGAATACCAGTGCGGTGGGGTAAGGAACCTTCGCTGCATCCAGCACCGGATTGCCCGGATACCTCCGGATGAACGGGGCGGATTGCAGAATCGCCGGAATGTGTAGTGTCATGGGGTGTACCTCCTTAAATGTTGAATGTTGAGTGTTTCATGTTGTCTATAGTCTGTGCAGGACCGGACAGCTACCCCTTCAGGGAACCGGCCGTCATCTGCATGAAGGATTTGTTGGCAAACAGATAGGCGACGAGAATCGGCAGAATGGATAAGCAGGCTCCCGCCATCATGTAGTGGGTCTGGGAAGCGGCCGAAATCCCGTATTTCAGGTTCGCCAGCCCGACAGTCAGCGTCTGCAGCTCCGGCTTCGTCATCGTGAACACGAGCGGCAGCAGATATTCATTCCACGCGCCGCGGAAGGTGAACAGGGCACCTACGCCGAGTCCGGGTCCGAGCAGCGGCAGAATAATCCGCCAGAAGGTGCGTCCGGGAGAGCTGCCGTCCATCAGCGCTGCCTCATCCAGCTCACGGGGAATCCCCTTCATGAAGCTGGAGAGAATGAAGAAGATTGAAGCATGGGCGGAGATCAGAATCAGGATAACCCCCCACAGGCTGCTGTGCAGATGAAGCTTGACCATCAGATCGAACTGCGGACGCAGCACGACCGCCCCTACAGCCACGAACATAGTGAAGGACTGAAGTCCGATATACAATTTTTTGCCGGCAAAATCCATCCGGTCCACCACATAAGCCGCCATGGATGATACCAGCAGCGTGCCGACCACCGCCGCCAGGGAGACCAGCAGGCTGTTCAGCGTATATCTGGAGAAATTCGCCTGCGACCAGGCTTCGCCATAGTTCGAGAAGTGCCAGCTCTCCGGCAGGAAGGTCGCTCCCGCGGTCAGCTCAGCATTGGTCTTGAAGGAGCCCAGGATAGTGATCACAACCGGAATCAGGGTGATAAAAGCAAACGCCAGCAAAAAAATCCACAGGATGATATTGCTCAGTATGGTTCTTAGTCTCATAATAGCCTCTCTCCTCAATCGGTCTGATTCATGCGTCTGGATGCGTAGAAATAAATGAGTGATATCATCCCTACAATGACCGCAGACACAAAGGCAACCGCACTGCCGTATCCGAATTCCTGGACCTGAACAGCCGCGCTGCCCCCGCCGACAGGGAAAAATAATTTGTACAAATACAGGAACATGACCTCTGTCTTGCCTACAGGACCGCCTTCAGTCAGTACCATGATGCTCTCGTAGCCCTTCAGGGCTGTAATGATCGCCAGCATAATAACCATCTGCATGACAGGTCCGAGCATTGGCAGAGTGACATAGCGGAACTGCTGAATTTTCCCTGCCCCGTCCAGGGAAGAGGCTTCATACACATCCTCCGGGATATTCTGCAGACCGGCGAGGAAAAGCAGCATGTAATTGCCGACCGCGCCCCAGGCCGCAACCAGAATGACGGTGAGCATGGCATATTTCGGCCCCAGCCAGTCCACGCCGGAATCCGAGAGACCCGAGCGGATCAGGAACTGGTTGAGAATCCCGTTATATGAGTTAAAGATCGTGAAGAACACTACAGCCATTACGGCGGTACTGATGACGGTCGGCATGAAGAAAATCCCCCGCAGCAGCTGTCTGCCCCGCAGTCCCCGGTTCAATATGGCGGCCAGCAGCAGGGCCAGCGGAATGGTGATCAGCAGCTTGCCGCCTGCATAGACAAACGTATTCACCACCGAATCCCAGAACTGGGTGTCCTTCAGGATGCGGCTGAAATTGGCCAAGCCTGTAAACCGGGCCGTTCCGAACCCTTTGTAATCATAGAACATATAGCGGAATGCCCAGGCAATCGGGTAAATTCCGAGGACTAACGTGAGCAAGGCACTTGGAAAAAGAAAGCTATATGAAAATAAAGCATGTTTCGTTTTGTTCATCTGGTTTCTTCCGGCTCCTCTCCCTTGCGGCCAGAGCAGAGGGATGGGGAAGCTGCTTCCCCATCCCCCGCTATCCCGGCCTGTATCTCTATCCCTAACCTTCTATCTACTTGGCGAACTTGCCGCCCAGAGCGGCGGGATCAAAGCCGGCATCCGGCTCGGCCTTCACGCCGTCATTCGCAATCACACTGTCCAGTGCAGCGTTATAGCGTTTGTTCAGATCAGCGATAATTGCCTTCAGGTCGCCGCCGTTCAGCATATATTTGAAGAAGGCGTCATCCGATTTCATTCCTTCCGGTGCTACAGACGGATAGACCGGCCACACCCCATCGTTCTTGTTCGGCAGGAAGCCTTCAATGCCATTCACATCCGGTGTCTTGGCTGCTGCGCTGACGGATGGAACCATGGAGATACCGAAGCCCTTTTCCTGATAATCCGTCAGCACCTGATCGCCGTACATGAACTCCATGAACTTCCAGGCTGCTTCTTTGTGCTCTGATTTCGAGCTCAGCGCCAGCCATTGTCCTCCGAGGAAGCCGGAAGCCCCCTTCACATTACCGTCGATGGTAGGAACCGGAGCTGCCGCCCAGTCGATCTTGGCCGGGAACTGATTCTTATAGACGCCCGGCTCCGAGGAGTAGGACATATACATTCCGATCTTACCTTCCGCAAACTGTGCCCGCAGCGGATCAATATCCAGCGATTCTACACCCGGCAGCATGCTGCCGTCGTCCTTGATCTGCTTAAAGGCATTGATGATCGGCTCGAAGCCGCTGAAGTCGTAGCGGGCCGTCTTGAAATCATACCCGAAGCCGCCATAGCCGCTCATCTCCGCAATCACCCGTGCCGAACGCGCGAACGCACTGCCGGGGCTCTTGAAGTTAAGGGCGAAGCCGTAAGCGCCGTCCGCTTTGCCGGCTTCTGTCAATTTCTTGGCTGTATCCACCAGCTCCTGCAGGGTAGCCGGCGGATGCTCAATGCCCGCTTTGGCGAACAGTTCCTTGTTGTACACCAGACGCATGGTCGTTCCATAGTTCGGCAGACTGTAACGCTTGCCATCGAATTCGTTCAGATCCGGCATAGCCGGGAATTTCGCCTTCAGCTCATCGCTCAGGAACTCGTCAATCGGAGCTAGAAAGCCTTTTTTGTAGAAGGTCTGGACGGTATTCTCCTTCACCCGGATCACATCCGGCGCATCAGAGGTCTGGAAGGACAGATCAAGTGCGGTATCAAAGTCATCTCCCTTGACGACCAGTTCCACTTCAATCCCGCCCTTATTGGATGCATTGAACTCGGCTACCTTCTCCTTCACAAAATCTGCATCATGGCGGTCGCCTGTCCAGTAGCTGATTTTAGTTTTTTCCCCCGAACCAGCTTTCGCCCCGTCTCCCGTGCCTTCAGCTGCATTGCCGCCGCCACTGTTACCGTTGCCGCAGGCTGCTAAGCCAAGTGCCAGAACTAGGCTCAGAGATGTCATTAGCATACGCTTCATCATTGGTTGTGCCCCCTTATATATCCCTTATGTACTCGCTTACAATCTGATTATAGACGGATTGGCGCATCTGGATAAGGCGGGTAAACCCACATTAAGGGCAGATTTCTGCAGGAGTTAGATACAGACAAGGGAGGTCATTTCCGCCCTGCGGAAATCCCTCCCTTGCTGATGCCTATTCTTTTCCAAGATAATGCAATTTGAACTCGGACGGTGTCATGCCGGTATATTTCTTGAACACCTCGCTGAAATAGCGCCTGTGCTCATACCCGAGATCCTGGGCGATCTCCTGAACCTGCCGGCCGCTAATCAGCATCGCCTTCGCCTTCTCCATCTTCTCATGCATCACATACTGCTGGAACGAAATCCCCTGCACCTTCTTGAACAGATTGGAGAAATACCCCTGGCTGAGGTTAATCTGCTTCGCTACCTGCTCCAGCGACAGCCCTGTATCCAGATGACTATGGATATAAGTGACGGCCTGACGGATAATCCGCGTCGATTCCTGAGAACGGGCCTCCACCACCAGAGCACAGGCCTCCCGGCACAGCCAGGACAGCAGGTCCCGGATATCCTGCAGGGAAGGATGCACCTGGTTCTTCATGGCGGCAATTCTGAGTTCCAGCGGCTCCACCTGCCCGTAAGGGAACTGCTCCAGCAGAACGCGGCAGATCCTGAAGCTCAGCTCAAAGCCGACGCTTTCAACATAACGCGGCTCGGGCAAAAGCCCGCTGTCCAGCAGCTCCGCGAACAGCTGGTCCAGCATCTGCAGGCTTTTGGCGGAATTGCCGGAACGCAGGGCGAACAACAGCTCCTGCTCGGCGGCAGCGGAATAGCTGTGGAGCGAGAGTGGTTTATTCTCGATATTACTATAATGATATACACCGTTGCCTCCGGTATAGAAATGATATCCCAGAGCGCTAAGCGCCTGCCTGTAAGCCGTACCCAGCTCCTGAATCGCCGCCGTGCCCAGGCCCACGCCAATAGAAATGGTATGTCGGGAGAAGCGGCTTACATTCATGCAGCAAGCCTCCGTTATCAGCGCGGCGGTGTCCGGGTCCGAGCCGTTCATGATGCAGACGTACCGGTCTGTCGCCTCCCGGATAATAACGCCGCGGGTCAGGGCGGAAATCGTCTCTTCGAGAATATTATGCAGGCTGAACCTTAGCAGCTCGACCTCCTGCACAGGCTGGCCGCTCAGCTTCTCCGCGAAATGATCAATCTCGGCGACAAACACGAAGAAATCATGCTGGTTCAGCGGGATATCGAGATAGGCCCAGCGGGAACGGGCATCCGATTCTGTCGTCTGGTGGTGCAGCAGGAAGGTGAGATATTCCTGGCGGAGAATAGGCAGACTTTCCCTGATTTTGCTCTCCATCACAGCAAGTCTGGCAGTCTCCTGACGCTCCTCCCGGCACAGCTCCCTGGCCTTCAGCACTGCATTCACAATCTCCTCCAGGGAAAAGGGCTTCTTCACGAAATCAAGCGCCCCCAGCCGGATGGCTTCCTGGGCATAAGAGAACTCCGAGTAGGCGCTGAGGATAATAATTTTGCAGTCCGGCAGCACCTCCAGAATTGCCCGGGTCATCTGCAGGCCGTCCATTCTTGGCATCTTGATATCCGTCAGCACAATGTCCGGCCGGGTCTCGCCGATAATCCGTAGCCCCGCTTCCCCGTCAAGCGCCGTACCGGCGACCTCAATACCGTGCTCCTGCCATGGCGGCTTGCGCGAGACCATGTCCACCACACTTTTGATATCGTCAATTACACATAATTTGAACCTTTCCGGCTCCAGCTTCCGGTCCATCCTTCAACTCTCCTCCCTAGGCGGAATCCACAGATCCATCCGTGATCCCTTACATGGTTCGCCGCCAACGTCCATACGGGCTTCAGCCCCGTAATACAAGGCCAGCCGGTGCCTGATGTTGAACAGGGCATAGCCCTTCCTGGACTTCGGTGCCCTGACCATCCCCTGCCTGACCCGTGCAGGATCAAGCCCCCGCCCGTTGTCGGTAATGCTAATATGCAGCAGCCCCTGCTCCCGGCTGACCGCGATGTCTATCCTGCCTCCTATTGTCCGGTCGCTGAATCCATGCTGAATGCTGTTCTCCACCACCGGCTGCAGGATAATCTTCGGCAGCAGGCAGGACAGCAGGGCCTCGTCCTCTACCGTCACCGTGTATTCGAACAGACCTTCATAGCATTTCTGCTGAATAGCGAAATACTGCCGCATGTGGGACAGCTCATCCGCAAGGGTAATCAGATCCTTGCCGCCGCTGAGCCCGATCTGGAACATCTGTGACAACGACAGGATCATCTCGTTCACATCGTCATTCTCGCCCATGACCGATTTGCAATAGATGGTATTGAGTGTATTGTACAGAAAGTGCGGCTCCATCTGCGCCGTAAGGGCACGGATCTCTGCATGCCGCTTGTCCTCCTCCTTGCTCTTCACATCCGCGATCAGCGTCTTAATCTCCGACATCATCCGGTTAAACTGAAAGCCGACCTGGGCAACCTCGTCCTCATAACGGCTCTCATACACCACACTGAGCTGGTTCTCTTCGACTCTGCGCATCAGCCGCCGCAGCTTGAACAGAGGCTTCAGCAGCGCAGATGTCAGCTGATTGGAGATCAGCCAGGTGGCCAGCAGGAAGACAACGATGACATAGAGGGTGATGCGCTGCACCCGCTGCAGCTTGCCCAGCAGCTGGTCCCGCGACTGCATGCCGGAGATGATCCAGTCGGGTGATGAGGCTGAGCTTGTATAATTAACCAGATATTCCTTGCCGCCATAGCTGTAATAGTGATCCTGCGGATCGGCTGCTTTCCCGGCTTCGGCAAGCACCGGCTTCCAGGGGAACCTGCCCCGGAACGGCCAGCGGGACTCCACCACCGCCTCTCCCTCCCTGCTTACCAGATAATAATTCCTCCCTGCTTGTGCTCCGCCAGTGTTCAACAGCTCATCTATCCGGCCCTCCCTGATATTGACTACAATAAATACATTGCTGATCGGCGTGTAAGGGTATTCATAAATTCCCCGGACTACGAAGGAGACCACCCGCTGGCTGCCCGTGAACAACCGGTCATAATGTCCTTTGGCCCAATAGCCGCCCGGCTGCTCCTTGCTCAGATCATATAATTCCGAGCCGTAGAACGAGTTGTCCTGCGCCCGGATCTGCGTAGTGGAATAGAAATCGCCAATCGGGGTAACGATCAGCACATTCTCAATGATCGGCTGATTGAACGTTGCCTGGGAGAGCACATATTGCAGATCCGACAGATGCACATAATAATTCGACACATCATGGCTGAACACATCGAGCATCATCTTGCGGTATGCATCGCTCAGCATCAGGGACTGCACGGACAGCGCCACATCATTCAGGCGGGAATCCAGCAGCTGTGCCGTCTTGCTTACAGTCTCCCGGCTGCCGGCGTAGGCATTATCCTCGATCTCCTGCGCGGCAATCCAATACGAGAAGCTGCCCATTGCACCGATGGACAGCGTGATCAGCACGATGAACGAGAACAGAATCCTCTGTTTGATGGATATCCGGTAATACCTGCCGGCGATCTGCCGCCGGAGCTTGCGGCCATAGTCTGTGAATGTATTCATGGTTCCCCCTTCTTGAGCATGTATCACCCTACGATTGTCGACTCTGGTCCCTTGTACCATACGGCTGCTCCAGCCCGGCGTCAAGACAGGACATGATTATTTAGCGGATTCCGCTGATTATTATGAAAAAGGCAGGGGCCCCCGTATAACGGAAGGTCCCCTGCCTATATAACCGGTCTAATTATCCCTTTGGCTCCAGACAGAGCCGGAGCAGATCATCCACATGGGCCGTGGCCAGGCATTCCACAGTATCGGCTGCACCGTAATAGATCTTGACCTCCCCTGTATCCTCCAGGATCATCCCGCCGGGAAAAATCACATCGTTACGGAAGCCGCCTGCCGTTTCATACACCGCCTCCGGCACCAGCAGCGGAGCTGCCGCCCGGCCAATAATCCGGCTGGGATCTTCAAGATCCAGCAGCATAATTCCGGCGGTGTAGCGCTTCTTCCAGGTATCCTCCCAGCCGTTTTTACCTCGGGCAGGGTCGAGGTCCACCGCATGGAAGGTGGTTAACCAGCCCTTGTCCGTCTTAACCGGAGGCGCGCCGGGACCTACCTTATCGTTGGCATAAGCCACTTGCTCCACGGCCAGCAGCAGCTTATGGTTCCCCCAGTACTTCAGATCGGGAGAATCGCTCATCCACATATCGAAGCGGTCGCGGCCGCCCCGGCTGTAGACCGGAAGCGGGCGCTCCAGCCTTACATACTTGCCTCCGATCATCTCCGGGAACAATACCATGTTGCGGTTATCCGGCAGCGACAGGCTTAGCACTTCAAACGAACTGAAATCGTCAGTAACGGCGATCCCGCCGCGCAGCCCGTGACGCGTATCAACAGCGAAGCACATATAGCAGCGGTCACCGACGACACTCAAGCGCGGGTCATACACCCGGACCACCTCTTCATCATCCCAGGACCAGCAAGGCTCCGGCTGTACCTCCCAATGGACGCCGTCATCGCTGAAGGCAAGGCCCAGATTAGTCGTATGATGGGGAGCCACGATTCCCTTGCTCTCATCCCCGTAATCATTGCGGAACACCATGACATATCTGCCCTTAAATTTCGTCACCCCGGCGTTGAATACCATGGCCGGTCCATAGGGTACATCCGAAGGCTTCAGAATCGGGTTAAGCGGATGCCGGACCATCACCGGACTTGAAGTCAGCTTTCCTGTTGCCAGATCGTTCATTGTGCATGTTCTCCTTTGTAATTTTGATAGATGAAAGCGCAATCAGTGTCTTTGCAACCCTATTATGCATCATCTTGAATAGTTAAGCTATATTATGTTCACATGAAATCTTCCATTGTCAGCTAGCAGAGCATTAGAGAACAAGGACTGAATTTAGTTAATAATTATGGTAACGTTAAAGTTGCATTTGAACCGAGTATTCGGCGATAGTTGTATTCTGTACATCTAAAAACCGTGAAAAGAAAGGTTCGCCTCTTCTAGCCTATTGCTGGTACTTAATCGGGTCATAGCAAACCCTCAGAGTGAGATTGGATGCTCTACTGGTGCAGCATCAGATTTAATATTGTGAATATGGGACCATTACCGGACCTTAACGAGCTAGCGTCTCATTCGCACAGCAGTCATTCGGATGCTTAGGCGCTGGAACGATAGTAACTGCATTTTGTACATTAGAATACTGTAAAAAAGGCATAGAATCTCATTTTACGGTCAGCAATCCATTTTCTATTGCAGGAAATACAATCACCTACTTGAATGTAAGAGCAGAAAGCGGTAACGGGTGCAGGATCAGCCCAACATCTAGCTTGATGTTCATGCTCAGCCTTTAACACCCCTGAGGTCCATTCTTACAGTTCTAAATCTGATGTTCTACTATTGCAGCATCTCGCCCCGAAGAGCAGCCGCCAGCCTGCCGCTGAAGCGGCTGCCCAGCAGCTCGTAGCCTTCGGGACCTGGGTGCAGGCCATCGGTCAGCAGGTTCCCGTCCGCCGGACCGAACCACTCCAGACCATCCAGGTAATGCAGACGGCGGTCTCCCCGCGCCCGCAGCAGCTTCACCGTATCCACGATCTCCCGGCGCATCAGCGGCAGGGTGAACCCGAGCGGATTCTCCTCTGTCTCACGCTTCGTTCCGTATATAGGCGAGATGATAACTATAGGTGTCTCTGTATGCTTCTCCCGGATGGTCTCCAGCAGACCGATCAGCAGCGGCTTGAACATCCGCGGGCTGGAGGACGCTGCGCCATAGATGTTCACGCCAACGCACAAGGTAATCAGGTCGGCTGGCAGATCACGGATAAGCCAGCCCGCCATCGGCTCCATCAGGCAGTTGCCGGAGAAGCCGAGATTGGTCAAGTGATAGCCGATTTCCCCGGCGGCGATCACCGGCCAGGTGCGCGACGGGCCCCGAGCCGCCACACACTGGGTAATCGAGCTTCCATACGTCACCCAGCGGGGCCGCAGGTCCGCCAGCGGTTCGGCAACAGCATCATCATCAATGGCAAGACCGCTTACCGTCATACCGTTATTCTGCGGCAGATAGATTTCCAGCTTCTTCTCACCAGGGGGAAGCCCGGTGAAGCGGGCCTCCCCCGCCCCCGCAGCAAGCCGTAGCGTCTGGACCAGCAGGCCGTCAGCAACGCAATCCAGCGAGGCGTCCTCCGCAAGCGGTTCAAACCAGAGAAGGAGGGTCTCGGAGCCGGTGGACAGCCGCAGCCGGACACCGGCGCAGATCTCCGCCTTGCCGCCGATACCCTCCGGCGGATACAGATCATAGTCCCGGAAGGGAATCCGCCAGGGCTTGATTCCCTGCTGCCGGTGCTCCAGTGAGACCGCCCCGTGAAACCACTCCTCCTGCAAAGGAAGCCTCCTCACGTTTTTCACGCTGTTCTCGTTCTTAACGCTGTTCTCATTCTTCACTGCGACTGCCCCGCTCCCCATCCTGAGCCGTTGCCCCAGGAACGAAATTCTCCCCGAGCCACACATCCTGTTCCAGCAGGCGCTGCTGAAGCTCAGGAACTGAGATGCTACGGGAATCCGTGTTGTCCTGGAGCGCAAGGGTTGCTGCCGTGCCGCAGGCCTGGCCCATCGAGAAGCAGTTCGGCATTACACGCAGTGAGCCTTGCACCGCCCGGTCCGAGGATACTGAACGTCCCGCCACCCATAGATTGCGGATGCCTACCGGAAGCATCACCCGGTAAGGCACACCGTGGGAGACTCCCGGCGGCAGATGATTGAAGGTCATATCACTCTTGCTTGTCGCCAAGTGGATATCAATGTAATAAGCATTGCGGGCGATATCGTCAGGGAAAGAATGCGCTGCCAGGAAGTCGTCCACAGTCAGCGTATAATCCCCCTGGATGCGCCGCGTCTCCCGGATGCCAAGCTGCTCTCCGCTTGCCACCAGATGCGCCTGCTCGAAGCCGGGCACATATCTCTGGAAGAATTCAAGCTGCCGCAGCACCGTCCGGCGGCCTTCAATGGCTCCGCGTGTAAGGTCCTCGGCCTTCGTTCCGTCCACCCCGAAGACATGGCCGAAGTTAACGCCGACCAAATGATCACTCACCCAGGCCAGGCCGGAGATCGATTTGCGGCCTTCCGGCAGCGCACCTTCCAGGATGGCCTGCTCCACGGTCCGGTGCAATTGACCTGTATCTCCAGTCTCCGCCAGGAAGCGGCTGAAGCTTGGCCGGTCCACATTCGCCAGCAGATAACACATGCTGCCCGGCTGAAGCTCCCCGTCATCGTCCCCCTTCTGGAACGGCACGCCCGCCAGGGCAGCAATGTCGCCGTCGCCAGTGCAGTCGATGATATAACGGCAGCGGATGAAGGACCTCCCGGATTTGTTGACAATCATTACACCCTCTATTGTCTGCCCGTCTGAAGACCGCACCACATCGTAGACAAAGGTGTGGAACAGCGGCGTCACACCACTCTCCAGCACAGCGCTGTCATAGACGCGCTTCAACACTTCAGGATCAATCGGCACCCAGTCCAGCTGCTCGCGGTATTCCTCCTGATACTCCGGATCACAAGCCTGCTTCATCCGCTCCATCAGCTTCAGGCCGAGGCCGCGGATAATCGGCTTAACCTTGTCTGTATAGGGACAGAAGGCAGGCACCAGCGCCACGGTGCCCATTCCGCCCAGATACCCGCGCTGCTCCACGATCATGGTGTTTGCTCCGCCTTCGGCAGCCGAGATGGCGGCGGCAATTCCTGCCGCCCCGCCGCCGATGACCAGCACATCCACCTCGCGGGAGACAGGCACCTCTGCCTGCGGCACTGTAATATGTCCGTAATTCATCGTTATCCTCCTATACGCTTTATCTTTAGATTTGATTACCCCTTCACCGAACCCGCCGTCACCTGGATGAAGGTCTTGTTCGCCAGAATATACGCCAGCAGCATCGGCAGAATGGACAGGCAGGCCCCGGCCATCATCAGATGAATCTGCATCGCAGCGGAGGAGCCGTAGCGGAGATTCGCCAGCCCGACTGTCAGCGTCTGCAGCTTCGGATTGGTCATCGTGAACACCAGCGGCAGAATGTATTCGTTCCAGGCATGGCGGAAGGCGAATAATCCAGCCACCCCAAGCCCCGGAGTCAGCAGCGGCAGAATGATGCGGAAGAAGGTGCGGATGAAGCCCGAGCCGTCCACCATCGCCGCTTCATCAAGCTCCCGGGGGATCGCTTTGAAGAAGCCCTGCAGCATGAAGAAAGTGCTGGAATGGGCGCTGACCAGAATCAGAATAACCCCCCACAGCGTAGTATTCAGATTCAGCGCAACCATCAGATCGAACTGCGGGCGCAGGACGATGGCCCCGACCGAAATGAACATCATGGACGCCTGCACCGTTACATAGATCCTTTTCCCCGGAAAATCACGCCGGTCCACCACATAAGCAGCCATTGAGGCCACCAGCAGTGTTCCTACTGTCACCATCACACTCATAAAAGCGCTGTTCCAGGTATAGCGGGCGAAATTGGCCTGCTTCCAGGCTTCGGCATAGTTGCTGAATTGCAGCTTCGCCGGAAGCAGGCTGCCGCCGGTCATCATCTCGGCCCCGGTCTTCAAGGAACCGGTCAGCGTCATCAGCAGCGGAAACAGGGTCAGGACCGCCGTTGCCAGCAGGAAGAGCCACATCACGGTCCGGGTCACTATTCGCCCGGCAGAACCGGGCGTCCGGTCAGCAGTCTGCGGCCGCCCTGCCGGCTGCTTGGATATCACAGATTCGTTCATTTGGATAAGCCTCCTAATACACCTTGTTCATTTTGCGGCTGAAGAAGAAATACAGGCCGGTTACCGCTCCGACAATCACGGCGGTGGCGAAGCCCACGGCGCTGCCGTAGCCGAGCTGCTGCGTTACTGGTGAACCGGTGGATACAGGGAACAGCAGCTTGTAGAGATAGAGATACATGACTTCTGTTCTGCCGATCGGTCCGCCTTCGGTGATGACCATGATGCTCTCATAGCCCTTCAGGGAAGCGATAATCGCCAGCATAATGACCATCTGGGCTACCGGAGCCAGCATCGGAAGCGTAATATTCCAGAAGCGTCTTCCGGCGTTCGCTCCGTCGATGGCCGCGCTCTCGTACAGGTCCTGCGGAATGCTCTGCAGCCCGGCGAGAAAGAGCAGCATATAGTTCCCGACTGCACCCCACACAGCCACAATAATGACCGTCAGCATCGCATGCTTCGGACCGAGCCAGTCAACCGGCTGGGAGACGAGATGCAGCTTCATCAGAACTGTGTTAACCATGCCGTTATAGGAATTGAAGATGTTATAAAAAACAACGGAAATGACCGCAGTGCTAATGACCGTCGGCATGAAATAAATGCCCCGGAGCAAGTTGGACCCGCGCAATCTGCCGTTAAGAATAACAGCCAGCAGCAGCGACAGCGGCAGAGTCAGCAGCAGCTTCCCTCCGGCAAAGATAAAGGTATTGCGCACCGATTCCCAGAACAGGGTATCCCGCAGCAGACGGCTGAAATTGTCCAGCCCGGTAAACAGCGCCTCGCCGTATCCGGCATAATCATAGAACATATAGCGCAGCATCCAGATCAGAGGATAGATGCCGAGCGTGAGTGTCAGAATGACGCTAGGTGCCAAGAACAGGGAGTTCTCCCCAAGTCTTTTCCATTTATAGATCATGATTGGTCTCCTTCAAGGATAGCAAAGGGGCTGATCCGGGAAACCCGTACAAGCCCCTCTGTAACCCGTTATTCTCCCTGCGGCTTCATTGGATCAAACGCCGGGTCCGGCGTAACGGTAACCTCGCCCTTCTCCACTGCTTTGGACAATGCGTCATTGTATCTTGTATTCAGATCAGCAGCTATGGCCTTAGCATCCCCGCCCGAGAGCATATATTTGAAGAAAGCATCCGCATAGGTAGCGCCTTCCGGCGTGACGTTCGGCGCAGCAGGCCAGAGTGAGTCATGCTCACCGACCAGGAAGCCTTCCATACCGCCAATTTCCGGCTTCTTGGCCTGCTCCACAATGCTCGGCACCACCGCAATCCCGAAGCCCTTCTCGTGATACGTCTTCAGAATATCGTCGCCATACATGTACTGCATGAATTTCCAGGCGGCCTCCTGATGTGCCGATTTCGCGCTGATCCCGAGCCAGGTACCGGCGGATACGATCTCCGAGGTTCCCTTAATCTGCCCGTCCAACGTAGGGGCCAGCGTACCTGCCCAGTTGATCTCTGTCGGGAACTGGTCCTGGTATACGCCCGGCTCCGTCGAGAAGCTGAGGTACATGCCGATTTTGCCTGCGGCAAATTGGGCGCGCAGCGGGTCGATATCCAGTGTCTCCGCCCCCGGCAGAATACTTCTGTCTTCGTACATCTGCTTGAAATACTCGATAACCTGAGAGTAAGGCGCGAAGTCGAACTGGCCTGTCTTCAGGTCAAAGCCAAGGCCCTGGTAGCCGCTCAAGGAGAGAATCTCGCGGATCGAACGGTCAAAGGCCGCCTTCGGGCTTTTGAAGTTCAGCGCGAAGCCGTATACGCCCTCCGATTTGCCGGCTTCGGTAATTTTTTTGGCGTCATCAACCATTTCCTGCAGTGATACCGGAGGATTCGCGATGCCCGCTTTGGCAAAGAGATCCTTGTTGTAGATCAGACGCAGGGTGAGGCCCGTATTGGCCAAAGAATACACCTTGCCGTCAAAACGGTTGACATTGTCAATCAGCAGACTGCCGAATTTCGTTTTGATCTCATCGGTCAGGTGACCGTCAATCGGAGCCAGATAGCCTTTTTTGACAAATTCGGGGGTATTGCCGCTCTTCAGACGCAGGATATCCGGTGCCTGGTTGCTGGTGAAGGCAATGTCAACGCTCTGCGCGTAATTCTCAGACATGACTGTCAGTTCCACCTGGATATTCTCGCCGTTCGTCTCATTGAACTTGTTGATCAGTTCCTTGATATATTCCTGGTCATGACGGTCATCCGTCCAGTACTTAAGCTGTACCGGCTCGCCTGTTTCTGCTGCGGCCGAAGCTGCGGGACTTGCTGTTGCCGCTCCGGGTGTTCCCTCTGCTGCACCACCGCTCTTGTTATTGTTCCCGTTCCCGCCGCAGCCGGCGATTCCGGCGGCCAGCATGAGGCTCAGGCTGAGGCCCAACCATTTTTTCTGCATACGTTCTACCCCTTTGATTAACATTTGTATTGTGAGCTCGTTCTCTATTATAGGCCACCCCGCCTGCCAAAGGAGTGCGGCAGACTCACTCTTGAGGGACAGAATTCTATTCTTTGCGGCAGGCGGCAGCGGCGGGCTCTTCCGTTACAGCAGAATGCCGTTCTCATCAAATGTCCGGATATACTCCAATAATTTCGCAAAATGAACCCAGGCGATGCCAACCTTCTGATCCGCAGCGCCATAAGACATGATTAAATCCTCCCCCATAACAATACCACCCGTGGTAAACAGACAAGGCGTAGGGTAATCCTCCGGCATCTCCCAATCCCGCTCGGCATACATCAGACGGTCGGAGCAGCGGTGGACAATGACCGGGAAATCATTCTCCTGCTCCCGGAGGATCATGAAGGACTGTGTATATCCAAACTGCACATTCTTCTTCGCATGATAAGCCACCAGCCACTCCTGATTCCCAAGGGCTATAGGCGGCCAGCTTGCCCCCACACGGTTATCCTCCCAATCAAAGAGAGGACTGGCCAGCAGCCGGTGGACTGCCGCAGGTGAAGCGAAATCCGCAATCGATTCTGCCGCTGCCAGATAGATAGAAGGCTTGCCCGCCCGCTCCCCTCCGGCAAAAGGAAGGACATTCATCGGCCGGTGCAGCATCAGATATTGCCATTTACCGGCAATCCTCATCTGCTCAGGAAACAGGAACACATCACGGTTATCGCTGACATGCCCCTCGGTAAGCGGGCCTACATACACGAAAGCGTCTTCATATTTCCTCTCCTTCAACTTGGCTAAATTCAGCTTGTACAGAACGCTGACCGTATCATTCGCCCGGGCCGATTGAATGAACGGGTCCGTCTTCTCTCCTGCAAAGATCCAATCGGGCACATATTCAAAGCGCGTCTGGACCAGAGGCTGCTGGCTGCTAAGCCAGTAAGGGCCAGGGGGAAAGGCCCGGCAGGCCACCGTGACATACAGCTCGTTCCCGATATAAAAGATACGTGGGTCTTCCACACAGCCGTTGGCATAATTCCACACCCTGTTTCCGTAAATATCCATGATGTACAATTCATCCTCTTCATACCCGAGGGCCGGAGCCAGAGCAGGTTTTGAAAAGTCTGCCTCCCAGGTCTCTCCCCGATCCCTGCTCCGCGCATAGCCCAAAAAAATCGGATAGGGATCATGACAGCCCTCTCTTCTCTTCTGCGGCCACGGGCCGGTTGCCCGAAACAGCATATGAATGTCATCCGAGTCAGGGTCCTGAATGATCGCCGGATTCAGAACCATTTTGTCCGCCCAGTCACAGCCTGGTACAGGTTCAAGCGCCGGTTTGTCCAAATAGCGAAATTGTGGTTTCATAGTTCCTCCTGGTCTGCCTCCTGAAGCAGGGGCATATTCCGTTTTTCAGCAATCAACTTATCATAGGCCATCCGCGAATTCAAAAGACTTTTCCCCTGAAAACGGACTTTCGGACAAAACAGTAAGATCCGTCAACTGAATCAGGAAGATCCATCATTCACGCGGGTCCGGGCAGCGGCTTATAATCATTTTTGCAGGCAAAATCGTTACCAAGGAGGAAGATGAGCCGGATGAAACAGTATGATCTTGTCATATACGGCGGAACGGCTGCAGGCATTACAGCGGCTGTCCAGGCAACTATCATGGGGAAAAGTGCGGTAGTTATCGAGCAGAGCCGGAGGATCGGCGGCATGACCACCGGAGGGCTGGGGGATACGGATGTGGGAATGAAAGAGGCAGTCGGCGGCCTGTCTCTGGAATTCTATCAGCGGATTGCGCAGAAATATGCGCAGGACGGGGCGTGCTGGCTGTTCGAGCCCAAGGTTGCGCTTGAGGTGCTGCAGGACTGGGTGGCGGAGCATCATCTTGAAGTCGTCTGCGGGGAAAGGCTGGAGCTTAAGAATGGGGTAACCCGGCAAGGCGCAAGAATCACCTCCATTACTATGGAATCCGGGAAGGTCTATCACGGTAAAATGTTCATTGACGCCTCTTACGAGGGAGACCTGATGGGCCATTGCGGCGTGTCCTATGTGGTCGGACGGGAGCCGAACGCACAATACGGGGAGACGTTAAACGGCATTCAGCCCGGACCTGAACTGAACGAACTCCCTCCGGGAATTGACCCCTATGTCATTAAAGGAGTGCCTTCGAGCGGACTACTCCCGCGTGTAAATGCAGACCGCGGCGGCAATGCCGGCGAGGGGGACCGTAAGCTGCAAGCCTATAACTTCCGCATGTGTCTGACAGACAATCCCGACAACCGGATGATGATCGGCAAGCCTGAGGGCTATAACGAAGCCGATTATGAGATTCTGTTCCGGGCCATTGAGCAGGGGCAGCGCTCACGCTTCTTCAAATTGAACCGGGTCACTGCGGATAAGACTGATTCCAATAACAACAGCGGCATTTCTACAGATTACAACGGAATGAACCACAGCTATCCGGAGGCGGAATATGCGGCGCGGGAAAAGATATGGGAGGCCCACCGTATCTACCAGCAGGGGTATGTCTGGACGATCCAGAACCATCCGCGGGTGCCGGAGGAGATCCGGGAAGCCTACAAGCCGTGGGGCCTGCCGCTCGATGAGTTCGGGGACAGCGGCCACTGGCCTTCCCAGCTCTACATCAGGGAGTCCCGCAGAATGACCGGAGATTATGTGGTGACAGAGCATGATGTAAGGCGGGACAACCCGGTGCCGGATTCGGCCGGAATGGGCTCCTTCGCCATGGACTCGCATCATACGCAATACTATGTGAACGAGGACGGACATGTGAGCACAGAAGGCGGATTCTATATCCGGTTGGCCGAGCCTTATCCGATCAGCTACCGGGCAATGGTGCCTAAGCGGAGCGAATGCACTAACCTGATCGTACCGGTCTGCGTGTCGGCCACTCATGCGGCCTACGGCTCCATCCGGATGGAGCCGGTCTTCATGATTCTGGGACAATCAGCGGCAACCGCTGCCGTGCTGGCACTTGAAGCGGACGGCATTGTTCAGGATGTTGAGTATGGGAAGCTGCAAGCCTTACTCCTTGCGTCCAATCAGGTGCTGTACACCACCGGACTCACCTGGGATTGAACCGGAAGCCGAAGCTGCGCCGGTACTCTCCCGGGGGAGCGCCATAACGTTCCCGGAACATCCGGCTGAAATGGGCGTAGCTCTGGAAGCCCGCTTTGTCGGCAACCTGCTCCAGTGACAGTGTGCTGTAGAGCACCTGCTGCTCGGCAGACTTCAGCCTGACATCAATGCAGTAGGCGAACGGCGATTGGCCAAAAGCGGCTTTGAACAGGGAGGAAGCGCGGGAGATGCTTAACCCGGCGGAGGCGGAGATCTGCTCCAGGCTGAGCGGTTCATGGGCATGATTGTCAATGAATTGCTTCAGCTTACAGGCGGTCTCCGCCCCTTTGGTGCGCCGCCTGGCCTGAATCACCTGCTGCAGCGTCAGGCAGAACGTTCTAAACAGATAATCCAGCAGCTCCTCCTGATGCTCCATCACTTTCTTCTTCTCGCCGGCAATATGCTTCCATAAGGTAATGACCGTATCGTCGAAGCCGATATTCGTCCGGGCCGGCAGCCCGCGGTCCTGCCACCAGGAGTCCAGCCACTCCCCGCTGCCGATCAGGAAATAATCCGAGGCGGGCTGAACTCCCCCAGAGCCTGGAGCGCTGCGGGGCTGTACAATCAGCTCATACGGCTGATCCGGAGCATAGATCAGCAGATCCCCGGGGATGATGGTCTCGTACTTTCCTTGCACCATAGCGTGGCAGGTCCCTTCCATCTGAAGTCTGAAGAGATAGAAGGATAGCCCCTCTTGATACTGAACGGAGTGTGGCTGCGTGTGTGAGAAATAATTGGCATAAAGAACGCTGCAACGTTGCGGATCAGATGCTGTCAATGGTAGGGCTCCTCCTGGCGGTCCGGGTGGTACCCCGCCCTGAACTCCGACGGTGTCTGGCCGGTAATCTTCTTGAACATCTCGCTGAAGTATCTGCGCTCCTCATACCCCACAGCGAAGGCCACCTCCTGCACCTGCGCCCCTTCCACCAACAGCAGCTTGGCCCGGTGAATGCGCGCTGCGGTGATATACTGGGTAACGGTCACTCCGTTCACCTTCTTGAACAGGCTGGAGAAGTAGCTGGTGCTGAGATGAACATGCGCCGCGCATTCACCGACCGTGATATCCTCGGATAAGCGGCCCTTGATATACTCTACCGCTTCATAAATCACCTTCTGGCCTTCAGACAGGCTATTGCGGCGCACCAGGGCGGCCCCCTCTGTACACAGGTCCAGCAGCAGCCGCTGGAGGGTAGCCAGCGGCAGTCCCGCTGTTCCCTGCACCGCCCGAAACCGCTGGATCAGCGGCTGAATCTCTCCGTACGGAACCAGCTCATAGAAGGTGCGGATCGCTGATGCGGCCAGCTCCTCATACAGAACGAGCAGATAATCGGGATTATGCCCGGAGCTCAGGCTCTGCAGCGTTTCTGAGATCGCTGAGAGGATCGCGCCTGTCCGGCTGACATTGCCGGAGCGCAGCGCCAGCAGCAGCTCGTCCTTGTACTCCAGCGCCAGCGGCTCCTGGCTTCCGTTCTGGTGAACATCATCATACATAATGGCCGCGTTGCCTCCGGTGAACAGATGGTGGGCCAGCGCCCGGTGCGCCTGGCGGTAGGAATCCGGCAGCTCGCTGGTCTCCTCCACCCGGCCTCCTACCCCGGCAGATACCGTGAACTTGGTATACCGTTCAATGTTCTTGCAGCAGCGTTCGGCAATCTCCACTGCACTGGCCGGACCACAGTCATTCATCACCGCAAGATAGCGGTTATGTTTGGCCCGGAACACCACGCATCGCGTATGCTCGGCAATGGTCTCCTGGGTGATATTCAGCAGGGAGAAGCGGATCAGCTCCACCTCGCGGATCGACAGCTCTGCCGCCCGCTCCTGAAAGTGATCGATTTCAAGCAGCATCACCACGAACCCCAGCGGATTCAGATCGATATTCAGGAATTCCCAGCGCGCCTTCGCCTGCTCCCACGGCGTTCTGTGACTGACCAGCAGGGCGAAATATTCCTGCCGGAGCACCGGCAGACTCTCCCGCAGCTTGTTCTCCATCTCCCGGAGGGTATGCTGTCTGGAACGCTCCTCCATAATCTCCGACTTCGCCCGCAGCACCGCCTTCATGATCTCCTCTTCTGTAAAAGGCTTAACCACGAAGTCGAATGCGCCGAGTTGTACCGCCTGCTGCGCATATTCGAAGTCGGCATACCCGCTGACCAGAATAATTTTGCAGTCCCGGTGGTGTTCCAGTACGGCACGCAGCATGGCCAGCCCGTCCATCCTTGGCATACGGATATCCGTAATGACCAGATCCGGATGCAGCTTCGCGATCAGGTCCAGCCCATCCTCACCGTTGGCCGCGGTCCCTGCCACCCGGATGCCGTGCTCCGCCCAGTTCATGCAGGTCAGGCCTTCCACCACGCTTTTAATATCATCAATGATACAGAGGGTTACCTTATGATCGTCCATCCTGATGCTCCTCCCGTTTGGGTAAAGATATACTAACCGCCGTCCCCCGGCCAGGATCGCTGTCCACCCGTAATGCAGCACTGTCCCCATAGTAGAGCTGCAGCCTGCGGATCAGATTGGATACGGCATAGCCCTTCTCCGATTCCCGCCGGAACAATGCACGGACCGCCTCCTCGTCCATACCAGTTCCATTGTCGCTGACCTTGATACACCAGCGTGCTCCCTCATCGAAGACTTCGAGCTCAATTATCCCCCCGCTCTCCCGGTTGCGGAAGCCATGCAGAATACTATTCTCCACCAGCGGCTGCAGCAGAATGCGCGGAATCGGGAGGGTAACCAGCGCTTCATCCTCGACATAAATCTCATAACGGAACAGCCCTTCATAGCAGCTGCATTGCAGTTCCAGATACATGCGGACATGCTCCAGTTCCTTAGACAGCGTAGTGATCTCCTGCCCCTTGTTCAGCCCGAGCTGGAACAGCCGGGACAGCGACATGACCATGCTCTGCGACTGCTTCACTTGCTTCAGATTCAGCTTCCAGTAGATCGTATTCAGCGTATTGTACAGGAAATGAGGGTCCATCTGCGCCGACAAGGCCTTGATCTCTGCCGAGCGCTTATTGGTCTGCGCCTGTGTGACCTCTCCGATCAGCACTACGATCTGCTCCAGCATCTGGTTGAACCGCATCCCGACCTGGGCCAGCTCGTCTCCGCCCCCGCTCTCGAATCTTGCCGTCAGATCATTGCTCTCCACCCGCTTCATCACCTTCATCAGACCTTGCAGCGGACGCAGCAGATAACGGGTAAAAGCTCCTGATACCATCATGGTAACAGTGAAGGCGACGAGGGCGACCACCACGAGCAGCCATTTCACATAGATCATATCCTTCAGCACGCCGGCCTTGGACTGAATCGTGATCATCGTCCAATCGGCGATGCCCAGATGCGCATAGTTCAGCAGATACGATTCCCCGCCCAGCTTAAAAGTATTGCTGAGATCGCGGCTGCTGCTGATCATGCCGGTCAGATCACGGCCCTCCACCGCCTGCAGGACGAGCGGGTCCTTCATAGAATAGACGGGACTGCCTGCCGCGTTCAGCAGGAAGCTGCGCGCCCCGCCGCCGGTGTCCCCGCTCACCAGCTTGCGGAAGCCGTCTTCACGGATGTTGACGATAATATAGACCCCGCGGACCGCTGTATCAAATATAGGTTCCAGAATCAGTGAAATAACCCGTTCCTTCCCGGAGAAGAGCATGTCCTCATGGCCTTCAACCCATGTATTCTTCTTCTCCTGTTCGATCCGCTCATATAGTAAGGTATCCTTGAACTCCGTCAGACGGTTCCGGTTCATCGAGGAAGGGTAGAACTCCCCGATCGGCGTGGACACATAGATCGAATGGATCAACGGCTCGGCAATCCGCGCCTGTGAGAAAACGTTATCAAGATCATTCAGGTGAGTATAATACCGGCCCGTGTCCCCGGTGACGACATCCCTCATCATATCGTGAAAGGGCTGGCTGATCATGAAGGTCATCATAATCAGCATCAGCTTGTTCAGCTTCTCATCAATAATCTGTGCCGATTTGACAACGTTATCCTGGGTAAGCTGCAGCGCATTCTTCTCCAGAACCGCTGCCGAGATGGAATACGACAGCCCCCCGGTCATCAGCACGGAGAGGAGGATCACGGCCAGGAATGCGGTTTTTAATTTACTGCGGAATGATTGCTTCCGGAAATAGCTCAAGTTCTTCACACCTTCCTGTGTGCAGATGCCTGCTCTTCGATTATGTCACCTGAACGTTCAGTCCGACAATACGCAGCGGATGAAAAAGTGAATTCACCGTATGCGCAGCATGGTTCTACCGTATGTACAGGGCAACCCGCCGCCTCCCTCTCCGCCTGCACCAAATAGCCTGTTTGAATTCCGGCAGGCACCGGCTTCAAACAGGCTATATTAAGTATGGCTATGAATATCTCACTGGTTGCAGAACACCAGGAGGAGTATGCGCCATCAGGACTCCGGCTTACTGTGCTTCAGCAAAGCCAATATGTTATTGAGCAGATGCACCTTGCGGATGGGCTTGATAATGATGGAGGCAAACTGTGCTTTGGTCTCCTCGTCCAGATTCGTCCCCAGGGGAGCAAGCAGAATGACGGGAAGCTTCCTGCCCGGAGCAAGCTGGCGCATATGCTTGGCAAGCTCTGTGGCTTCTGTCCCGGCAATATCCTTGTCCATAAGGATTAGATCATAATCGTTATTGGCCGCCAGAAACTCCAGTGCCTCCCCGGCAGTCCGGGCAGAAGACACTGCCACACTCCAGTCCTCAAGTACCGAAGAGATGACCTGCAGACTGGTCTGATTATCATCCACAACCAGAATCTTAATGGACTCAAGCACATCCTTCTCGAAGGGAATCGAGGGCAGGCTTGTATACTTCTCAAGGTACAGCGTGACTTCCAGCTTCGTCCCTGTCCCTTCCTGGCTCTCCGCAGAGATCTCTCCCCCCATCAGCTCCACCAGTTGTCTGCAGATGGCCAGCCCCAGTCCGGTACCTCCGTAATGATGCAGCTCGCTGCTCTGGTGAACCTGGGTATATTTGTTGAACAGCAGCTTCAGCTTGTCCTGCGCTATACCTATACCGGAATCCGTAACCGTGATCCTAATCCCTATTTCTTCACGGTGAACAGGCAAGGATTTCAGCTCGATCAGGATTTCCCCGGCGTGGGTGAACTTCAGGGCGTTGCTTACGATATTCATGATAATCTGGCGAATCTTGGGAGCATCCCCCAGAACATACAGGGGAATCTCCGAATCCACATTCAGAATAACCTCCAGATTTTTCTCAAAAGCCTTGGTGGAGAACAGATAGACGCTCTCTTCCAGTGCGGTGATAATGTCGAACGGTTCTTTTTCAATCAACAGCTTGCCTGCTTCCATCTTGCTGAAATCCAGAACATCGTTCAGGAATTGCAGCAGCTTGGAATTACTCGATTCAATGATCTCCATGTAATACTGCTGCTGCTCGTTCATATCAGTCGTCATCATCAGATCCGTCATGCCGATAATGCCGTTCATAGGGGTGCGGATTTCATGGCTGAGCATGGCGAACAGTTCCATTTTCGATTGGCTCCGCTGTTCCACATCTTCAAGCTTATTTTCCAAATTCATAATATAGGTGAAAAAATAAGCCATAGCGCTTAAAATGTCCAGTTCTTCCTTCGTATACCGCCCGGCAGCAGGGTCCATCAGGCAGATCGTCCCAAGCGATTCGCCATCCTCAGTGTGCAGAGGAACGCCAATGAATGAATGCACTCCCTGTGTGTGTATGAAGTCAAGTGCAGGAGACGCGGGCTGTTTATGCGTATCAGAGACCAGTAACGGCTTATTGTCATTCAGAATAATCAGACTGCAAATAGGATCAAGAAACGCAGATCGATCCGTATCCGGCCCCGTCAGTTCTTCCCGGTTGAATATCCGCAGCAGGGGATCTGAGCTTACACCATGCACCGAAATCAGAATCGTGTTTGACTTGAAAAGTTGGCTTAGCAGCTCTATCATCCGGTCTGCGGCATCCTCTATATTGCGAATCGCCGAACTGCCGGTATCGTTCATCTCCATCGTCGTTCCAGAACCCCATTTCCAAAACCTAAATATGTTACCATAAACTTGACTGGTCCTTATCATAACAGAAAAAACACAGTAACAACCTGCAAAATTCACAAAAATAGGCTGAGGAAGGAATTGGATGGGATGAAAAAGATACTTCGTTACTCCCGCAGGGATTCTGTGGTCCGCTTCGCTCCGGTGTGGGCCAGCTGGACTTTATTGATCAGACGCTTATACCACTCCTGGTCCTCCGCTGAAACGTTCGGCCGGAACTGCTCGAATAATCTTACACAGCGGATCACACAGGCTATGCTGCCAAGTGCGGCGGAAGCCTCCAGGCTCCCGAAGATATAATGTATTCCCTGCTCTATCTTCTCAGCCTTGAAAGAATACACCGCCAGCTCATGGAGCAGTACCGGATATTGATCCGGCGTCTCCCAGCCGGAAGCCCCTTCGGCTTGCCCGAAGGCCACTCCCTCCGGCGTAAGCAGCGGCTGGAAGCGGCTGATAAGCTCATCCACCTCCCAGCCATACCGGTTAGCTGCTTGAACCGCCTTAAGCAACCCGTCCAGCCGCTCCAGCTCGGGGGTGCCGATAGCTTCCATAACCTCAGGAAGGACTTCAAGTTCACCGCACATGAGCCGGTACAGACACGCATAGACTATACCAAGTCTGCTGAACTGCTCTTTGATCTGCTGAACCTCTTCGGATTCCTCGACAATCCAGCTCATTTCAGAGTACAAGCCCACAAATTCCAGCGCCCGCTCATATTCACCGGATTCCTCGCATACCTTGGACTGCAGCCAGTAAGCATACATTATATAGAAGCAAAGAGGTCTGGGCGCCTGCCTCAGCTCCTTCTTCTTTCTGGTTTTGTAATATCTGATTTCGTACTGGATAGATGTCTTATGATACAGCCTCTCTGCAAGTAATCTGGCCTTCTCCCAGTGCTGTAAAGTAATATAGATATCCGCCAGCTGCCGCAGCGCCTCTAGCTGCTCTATTTCCTCCAGACGCTCCACGAAATACTCAAACCGTGTCGCCGCGCGGAAATCCGCCTCCGGGCTCTGGCCGATCCGGATCGTGAACAGCCGGTACTGGCACAGGGCCAGCCGCTCCGAATGCTGATATTTCTCACTGTCGGCTACCCCTTCATACAGCAGAGCCGCTGCCTGAAGCTTGCCTTGCCCGTAGAATTCCTCCGCCGTATCGAACAGCAGCGGGGCATAAGTAATATTGTCCATAATAATTTGAACCACCTGCCGGATACACTCCAGCTTGTCCAGCTCCGCACAGCGGTGCAGGAAGGGTCCCAGCCGCCGCCAGTCGGGCGCGGAATGAACGACACATTCATCTATATATAGCTCATAAAATGCTCCGTCAGGAAGCCCCATTCCGGCGGTAATCCGGTCCAGCTGCTGCATGGCAATAGGACGGTTGCCATTAATAATGCTGCTGAGCGTTCCCGAATTGACACCGGATATTCCTGCGAACTGATTGATCGTCTGGCCCTCTTTTCTAAGAAAAGCAGCCAGTTCTGTTTGAATTGTAGTATGTTGTTGCAAACCAATACCGCCCCTCAAGAACCAGATATTCTAGTAAAAATCCAGATATTCCTATATCATAAATCCCTTAATTAGGCAGGTCAATCCGGTTTGAACGGTTCAAAAGAGGTTGACAAAGACGGAATATTTGTTATATATACCCAGTTAAAAAATCTTTTGCAACATTTCTGCTGAACCAACGTTTATTAGGGTATAAACAAGTTTGAGAATATGCCGGCAGGGTAAATAAGTAGTGTAGACTCAAGCCGTGTAAGATTACGCCAAGGGGGAAATTCATAATGTTAAAAAACAAAAACGTCTACCTGCTTCCTGTACTGGTCCTGTTGTTTCTTTCCCTCGTGACTACGGCAAGCACAACTATAAAAACTGCAGATGCCAAAAGCGATAGTCCAACCCAGCATCTGACGGTGTATATACATTCCATAGAGACCCGGAACGGTAAGACGACCCTCACCGGAGATGAGATCGAATGGTATCAAGGCGCAGCAGCCGATGCTGTCTTCGCCCAGCGGGAGCCGGAATCCGCAGCCGAAATCGGCGGTGCCCCGGACGGTTACTATATCGTGAATGACAGCGACTCGCTGAACACTTATACGGTAGCTCCGGATGCCAAGGTCACCATGCAGATTTATGACCGCACCGGCAAGCTTGAAGAATTAGATATTAACTGGAACGAATCGCTCACTTTGGAGAAGTTCATTCATGAATTCGCCAAGACGGATGTATTCGATCTAAGCGGTTCGCCTTATCACCTCACGATCAAGGATGGCCAGATTGTATCGATCGTGCAGCAGTACACTCCATAAGAAGCTCCTGCCTTAATCCCTTCCCTACCAAGCCACAGCCTGTTGCCCAGCAGCGGTTGTGGCTTTTTTGCATCTCCCCCCACCAATCTAACCTTTTCACACATATTCGATCCTATCACTATTTACCCCCAAGACCTTTATCTATAAGCTTAAATATAGGATATTCACCACCCTTCACCCTACAGAATTCATAGAAATGAGGATACAAAAATGACAATTACACCCCCACAGCCCCTTACGATCCCGATTCAGGGTAAGCCCTTGTACGAGGAATACCGCATGGACCAGGTCCGTGTGTCCGATCCGTATATCGCAAACGCCTTTGCCAAGGAGATCGATTATCTGACCAGCTATGATCCAGACCGCCTGCTGGCGGGCTTCCGCGAGAACCGGGGACTGCCGAAGCGTGCCGACAAATATCCCGGCTGGGAGAGCACGGAGATCCGCGGGCACACACTGGGCCACTATCTGTCGGCGCTGTCCCAAGCCTATGCCTGTACACGGGATGACGGGCTGGCGCTCAGGCTGAACTATCTTCTGGAAGAGCTGGCCCTGTGCCAGCATGAGAGCGGTTACCTCTCCGCGTTCGGGGAACGCCTTTTCGATAATGTGGAGAACAAGCAGCCAGCCTGGGTCCCCTGGTATACGATGCACAAAATCATCGCCGGACTCACCGCGTCCTATTCTGCCACCGGCAGCACAACGGCCTATGCCCTGGTGGATAAGCTCGGTGACTGGGTATACCGCCGCACGGCCTCCTGGTCTGAAGAGGTCCATCAGCGTGTATTATCGGTTGAATACGGCGGGATGAATGACTGCCTGTACGAGCTGTATAGAGTCACCGGGAAAGAAGGCCACTTAAGCGCCGCACATAGCTTTGACGAGCTGACGCTGTTCACTCCAGTCCATGAGGGCAAGGATATTCTCAAGGGCAAGCACGCCAATACTACGATTCCGAAATTCCTCGGTGCGCTGAACCGTTACCGGACGCTCGGGGAGAACGAAGTCTTTTATCTGGAAGCGGCGGTGCAGTTCTGGGAGATGGTTGTCCATCATCACAGCTACATCACCGGAGGGAACAGCGAATGGGAGCACTTCGGTGATCCGGATATGCTGGACCGGGAACGCTCCAACTTCACAGCGGAGACCTGCAACACCTACAATATGCTCAAGCTGACCCGCGAGCTGTTCAAAATCACGGGGGATACCCGTTACGCCGACTTTTACGAGAACACCTATCTGAATGCCATCGTGTCGTCACAGCACCCGCATACCGGGATGACGATGTATTTCCAGCCTATGGCGACCGGGTATTTCAAGGTGTACAGCTCGCCGTTCGAGCATTTCTGGTGCTGTACGGGAACCGGCATGGAGAGCTTCACCAAGCTGAATGACAGCCTGTATTTCCATGATGCGGCCAGCATTGTGGTCAACCAGTACTTCAGCTCTACTCTGGACTCTGCCGCGCACGGCCTGATGCTGATCCAGTCGGCCAACTTGCCTTATAGCGATACTGTAGAGTTCAAAATTTCAGTGATGCAGCCCCAGGCTCAGTCCACCACGCTGAAGCTTCGTCTGCCGGATTGGCTGGCCGGAGAACCTGAGCTTCTATTGAACGGGCAGCCTGTGAACTCAGCGGTCAGCGGAGGTTACCTCTTGACGGACAGAGTATGGGAAGACGGCGACATGCTTCAACTCAAGCTTCCGATGAAGCTGACGCACTTCAGCCTGCCGGATGCCCGCCAGGTGGTCGCGTTCAAGTATGGACCGGTGGTGCTGAGTGCCGCGCTGGGCCAGAGCGATCTGTCTGTATCGGCTACAGGGGTTGCTGTCAGTGTGCCGACCCGTAATATGTTGGTGAAGGACTTCATCACGACGGTGAATGAGAGCCCGCAGGAGTGGCTGGAGCAGCTTGCGGACCGTACAGTCCGGCTGGAGCAAGACGAACTGGCTTTTGCACTGCGGGGAACGGATGAGGATCAGCGGCTGGTCTTCACTCCGCATTATAAGCAGCATAATGAGCGTTACGGCATCTACTGGCGTCTGGTGGAGGCCGATTCGGCTGAACTGCAGAAGCATATTTTACAAGGAAAAATCCGGCAGCGTGTGCAGGACGCTACCCTGGACAGCCTGCCTGTCGGCAATGACCAGTACGAGCTGGAGCATAGCATTGAGGGAGAGAATACCTCTGTTGCTACTTGGGACGGGTATAACATCCGCAAAGCGGAGAATGGCGGCTGGTTCAGCTACCGGATGAAGGTGGCACCGCGCACAGATAACTACCTCTCGGTCACTTATTTCTCAGGAAATAATGGTAAGAAAATAGCGATTTATGTAGACGGGGAACAGATTGCGAGCGAAGTGCTGCATACGGATGAAGCCCGCAGCTTCTACGAGCGGAGTTATCTGATTCCTGCTGAAGCGGTTGGCGGGAAGACTGAGGTGGAGGTCAAATTCGTGGTTCCAGAGAAGGACAACGGCATCTTCGACCTGCTGCGCATGATGACCGGTTATGATCACAATGCCGGACTGCGCCAGCTCGCCTTCAGTGAAGGAACGCTGTCTACCTCCTTCAGCAGCGGCATAACCACGTATAGCCTGAGCGTTCCGCAAGCCGCATCCCAGGTACAACTGAATGTTACACCACACCATCACAATGCCCTGGTCTATGCAGACGGAATTCTGATTGAGGATTCACTCCCGCGCGAGATCAAGCTGCCGCACAGCCGCACTGAGGTGAATCTCACGGTTAAGGCGGAGGATCATGTTACGGTGCAGGAATATAAGCTTCAGATTGTGAAAGAATAACAATTGGCATAATGCAAATCACTGTTCCACACAAGGGTTATCTCGGATGCAGCTTCTGCTGTATTCAAGATAGCCCTTATTTGATATTGTAATAGGATAAGACTATTTTCACACCGAGGGAGATTATAACATGACTGCATTCAAGCTGCTGGTAGATAAGCCGGTACATCTGGAGATGACCGGTAAATTCGTGGCCCCCTCGGCAGAGTGGATTCACTTAAGCCGGATTTTGCAGGATTATGAGCTGATTGTTATGACCGAAGGTGTGCTCTACCTGGCGGGTGACAACCAGCAGTTCGTCGTCTCCAAGGGCGAGTTCCTGCTCCTGCCTCCGCTTACCAGACAATACGGGTACAAGTCTTCAGACTGTAGCTTCTATTGGCTGCATTTTCACGCCGCGAACAGCAGTCAGACTGCGGGCTCCCCTCCGTTAACCGGCGGCAAGGAAGAATATGTAATTCACTTGCCTCAATATGGAAGCCTGCGGAATGTGGAGAAAATCATCGTGATGATGAAGCAGCTCCAGGATTCGGTGCGGAGCTATGATCAGACGGCGCTCAATAACTATATGTCTACCGTTATTCTGTGCGAGCTGTACAGCCAGACCCTTCCAACCGATGCTGATCCGTTCAAAAGAACCAAGCAGGAGCAGCTCTATAACGATATTGTGGACTACATCAAATGGAGCCGCAGCGAGCATATTAAGGTATCCCAGATCGCCGCCTATTTCGGCTATAACGAGAAGTATCTCTCCCATCTGTTCACCGTCATCTCCGGGATCTCCCTGAAGCAATATATTCTGCAGCAGAAGATGGAGCTGGCGAAATTCCTGCTGACCGACACCAACCAGAACGTCAGTGAAGTCTCATTGCAGCTAGGGTATAAGGATTGCCATAACTTCATGAAATCGTTCAAAAAAATTGTCGGCCTCACCCCCACCGAGTTCCGCAACGCTTATGCCAAGCGTCTGCTGTTCTACGAATGAGCGTGAGAGCATGCGTCAGGTCCTGCCTCTTCTTCGCTCCCTCCACAGCCCTTCCAGAGACTAACGATTTCTCTGGAATAGGCTGTGGATATTTTTTTGAGAGCATAATGAACTTTCCGGGCTGCTACGCACTCTTATCTGTGAAAGGGGTGAGCACATGAATATAAGCCGTCTTGTCAGAGCCGCACAGCGTGGCAACAAAGAAGCATTATTAGAACTAATCCTAGCCGAACAGGACGCTTATTATCGTCTTGCCTATAGCTACATGAGGAATGAGCATGACGCGATGGATGTGATGGAGGATATGATCGTCACGCTCTATGAGAAGCTTGCGCAACTGAAGAAGAGCGAGGCCTTCTACAGCTGGAGCAAAACCATTCTGGTCAACCGCTGCAAAACCGTCCTCCGCAACCAGAACCGGTTCGTTCCCCTGGAGGAGGACGAGGCGCCGGAGCCTGCAATGGAGGCATGGACTGCAGATAACCCGTACCGCTATACCGAGTCCGAAATGGATCTGTCCGTCCTGCTCGCGCATCTGAATCCCCGGCAGAGGGAAGCGATTGAGCTGCGTTATGTCCACGATCTGCCGTATCAGACCATTGCCGATATTACCGAAGCACCGGTCGGCACGATCAAATCCAGAATTTCGCAGGGGATACAGAAACTAAAAGCTATGATTGGAGGTGACCGTTATGAGAACGATCGAGGAGAGATTGCAGGAGCATCAGCAGACCATGACGCCGTCAGAACTTGAAGGCAGATTGCGGAAGGCGCTGGAGCAGGCTCCGGTTAGACGGCCGAGATCCCGGATTAGAAGAGCAAGAACATGGGTCGCCGCTTCGGCTGCGGCACTCCTGCTGACTGTAGGCGTGTATCAATATCCTGCCTTAGCTTATTACGGCGGGAAGCTGTTCAGTCAGACTGAGCTGAATACGATGGCCTTTTCTGAATTGGCGGACCACGGATACGGACAAAGCGTCAACAAAAGCAAAACTTTAGGTGACGGAACGGTGATTACCATTAACGGGGTAATTGCAGACGACAACGCCCTGACGATGTATTACAGCATTGATCCGGCTTCGGGCAGTATATATACCGGCGACTTCCCTGACGGCAACTATTCACTCCGTTACGGAGTAGATAAACTGGAAGGGTTCATGACGGATTCAGATCCCCTGGGGGGGAGCGGCGGCAGCAAGGACAGTAGCCGCTTCGAGGGAGTATACAAATTCGAGCCGGCCAGCCCCTTCTCCAGAACATTGACCGTTACCTTCAGCGAGCTGCTGGAGAACGGGAAAGTGGCACACTATCCTGTCTCCTTCAAATATGACCCGAACCTTGCCATGAAAAGCCTGCTCGTCGCAGATATTGACCAGGCTGTACCGGTGGATCAGGGAACCGTCTACTATGACACGATTACGGCTTCTCCTACGTCAACCATCGTAAAGGGACATTATAAGATGGATAATGGCGAAAATCCAAGATTCTCTGCTGTAACCAAACTGTATGTGAATGGGATAGAAATGAATTTCAGGTCTATGCGGGGTACGAATTCCAGCAAAAAGGGAGCCCCGGAATTTATAATTGAATACGATGTGTTGCCGACAGACAAGCTGCAGAGTGTTGAACTTGTACTGGATAATTTCAGCGGATATCAGAACGTAGAAGAGCCGATCTCGATGGCCTCACCCTCAGACCACTCCGTTACGGTCGGCCTGGAGAAACTATGGATTCGCAGTGTCACCAGGACTGCTGACGGTTATGATATCGTGATCGCCGGGAGACAATTCACTATGCTGGATAAGGATACTTTGGCTGTTCAAGCCGGAGGTGCCGCCGTTCCCGTCACTTCGATATCCGATTCCCGCCCGTGGGATCTCAAGAACGGCAATATCCTGTGGGAACGCACATATTCCTTCCAGACCACAGAGAAGCCGGAATTCCTGGAGATGGACGGCTTCCACTATATTAAGTTCTATAGACAGACTGTTCCGGTTCCTGTAGGGGGCAAATAAGGGCGTTTGCGCAGAATAAAGTACTGGCGACCAGCCAGCATGGCAATCCTGCACGGAATACAACAATGCGGCTCATTAGACGTGATCAATGCCAGCATCCTGCACAAATTGCAACAATGCGGTTCAATAGAAGCGGCCTATGTGAAAATCCTGCACTAATTGCAACAATGTAGCCCAAACTAGCACCGAATCGATGAAATTCCTGCAATAAGTGCAACAATGTGCCTCAGCCAGTAACAAGTGTAGAAAATTCCTGCAATAAGTGCAACAATGCGGCTCAATAGGAGCTGCCAGCGCGGAAATCCTGTAACTGCAACCGCAAGGTCCAGTTACAGCCCCTCTGTTCCTATATCCTATTGCCGCAGCTCAGCACCAAAAAGTCCCGCTCCCCCAGAGGGTTGCGGGACTTTTTGCATTTCACTCTATGCAGCCGTTAACCAACCCTCGGAGCGGCCTTCAACGGAACTCCGCAGTGCTGCGTGCTATCCTACTCTCTTCCCGACTGAACTCTGCCCTACTTCACGCCATCCCTCACCGGCACCCCGAAATCCGGCGTACCATCCGCGTTCCAGCGCAGGCGCTGGGCACGGGTGTGGCGGTTCGGGTCGTAGAGCGGGTCTCCGGTAATCTCCTTATAGTTGCGGGCATGGTAGATCAGCACATCTTCGCCGTTCTCGTCCACTGTGAAGCTGTTATGACCCGGGCCGTACTGCCCGTTCTCCTCACTGGTCTGGAACATCGGCTCTGGATGCTTAGTCCAGGATGCAGCGTCCAGTAGATCGCTGTCCTCGTCTGCGGTAAGCAGTCCCAGGCAATAGTTGTGATCGGTGGCGCTGGCCGAGAAGCTCATGAAGATCCGGCCGCCCCGCTTTAGCACCGCAGCGCCTTCGTTTACCTTGAAGCCGATGACCTCCCAAGGATACTCCGGTGTTGAGATCATCGTCTGCGGACCCTTAAGTGTCCAGCCGTTCTCCATGGCTGAGATATACAGGTTGGAATTTCCGTCAATCTCAGGGTCCTTTTGCGCCCATACATAGTAGTGCACGCCCCTATGCTCGAAGGTTGTAGCGTCCAGGGCGAAGGATTCCCAGGCGGTTCTCACCTGCCCCTTCTCCGTCCACTCTCCTTCCAGCGGGTTCGCTGAAGTATTCTCCAGAGCGTACATCCGGTGGTCGAATAGCCCTTCCTTTGTCTCCGTAGTCCGGGCCGCCGCGAAGTATATGTACCATTTACCATCGATGTAATGAATTTCGGGTGCCCAGATATTGGCGCTGAGCGGGCCGCTCTCATATTTGCGCCAGGCGACTACCGGCTGTGCTTCCCGAAGCCCCTCAATCGTTAACGCTCTGCGTACTTCAATCCGGTCATATTCCGGCACAGAAGCAGTGAAATAGTAATAGCTGTCGGTATGCTTGTATACCCAGGGATCTGCGCGCTGTTCGACAAGCGGGTTAGTGTACTCTCTATTTGTATTCATTATGGTTTCTCCTTTGGTCTTGTCTCTGTTAGCCCTTCACTCCGGAGATGGCAACAGATTCAATAATTTGCTTTTGGAAAACAAGGAAGATAATCAGCATCGGCAGCAGGGCAATAATCGAAGCCGCCATAATCAGCGGATAGTCCGTTTGGATCGCATAGGTCGCATTGAAGTTGGCGATAACCAGCTGGAGGGTCTGCTTCTCCGGTGAATTCAGATAGATAATCGGAGACAGGTAGTCGTTCCAGATGCCCATGAACCACAGGATCAGCTGAGCAGCCACCGCCGGCTTGATCAGCGGGAAGGTGATCGAGCTGTACAGGCGGAAATACGAGCTTCCGTCTATTTTGGCCGCTTCGATAATGGCATTCGGCACACTGCTCAGGTATTGCCGCAGGAAGAAGATCATCACGATATTGCCGAACAGGCCAGGAACGATCAGCGGCAGCAGCGTGTCAATCCAGCCCAGCTTCGAGAACATGAAGAACTGCGGAATCATGACTGCCGGATACGGAATCATCAGGGATGAGAGCATCAGCAGGAATATTTTATTTTTACCCGGAAACCGTAATTTGGAGAAGGAAAACGCCGCCAGACTGGAGGTGAACGTACCTACGACCGTTACCGTGACGGCGATAATCAAGCTGTTCTTGATCCCGCTCAGCAGCGGCCCCGCCTCCCAGATCTCACTGTATTTATCGAAATGGAACGGCCGGGGAATCCACACCGGAGGCAGGGCGAACACATCCTGCTTATCCTTGAATGAGGTGGACAGCATCCAGAGCAGCGGGCCGATCATGAACACCGCGCCGATTAAAAGTAGAACAAAGATAATGCTATGGGTAACTCTTCTTCTGCTCGTCATATTTATGGTCTCCTCCCTCTTCAGTTAATCGACATCGAACGATTGCTTCTCGTTCATTCGGAATTGGATAAGAGTCACAACAAATATGAACACGCCGAGGAATACCGCCATAGCAGAGGCATAACCCATCTGGAAGTTGCCGAAGGCTTTTTGCCAAATGTAGAATACCACGGAGGCCGAAGCATATTCGGGTCCGCCTGTAGGGGTCATAATGTTCATCTCGGTAAAAATTTGCGATCCTCCAATAATGTTGGTCACGATGATGAAAAACGTTACCGGGCGCACCATCGGCCAGGTGATATGCCAGAAGGACTGGAAGCCATTCGCTCCATCCAGCTCCGCCGCTTCATAATAAGATCTGGAGACACTCTGCAGCGCCGCCAGATAGAGCAGCATCGTATAACCGAGGCCCTTCCATACCGCCATAATGATCAGCGCCGGCTTGACCGTATATTTATTCGCCATCCAGTTCGGCCCGCTGATTCCGAACAGATCGAGGAACTGGTTGACGAGACCATAATCACCGTTATAGGCCCAGTTCCACATGATCGATACTGCGGCCAGAGAAGAAATGACCGGAACATAATAGATGACCCGGAACGCGGTAGTCCCGGGCACCCCCCGGTTAAGTCCAAGCGCCAGCAGCAGCGCCAGCGTAATGCCGATCGGAATGCCAAGCATCATGAACAAGGTATTGAATAAGGCCTTATGGAACAGCTCATCCGACCACAGATCCGTGAAGTTGCCGAGGCCGATGAAGTTCATCTGGCCGAGTCCATCCCAGTCCGTGAATGATCCATAGATCGAATAAATCATCGGGTACAGCGTAAAGATCAGCAGTCCCAGCAGCGGAGGCAGGATAAACAGAAATCCGTAAATTTTCTCCTTGCGATACAGACCCAACTTAGCGTTCATTAGAATCACCTCAAATTCGGATAGTCTATAACTTTCCCCACAAAGTGATGCATCAGCTCCGATGAGTATTCAGATACTTTGCGGGGTCCCCAAAATATATACAAGTTCATCTCAGAATAAAGTGATGCCGGCCCGCTGTTACAGGAGACCGAGCATCACTTTGTATGCTAGATAAGAACGATGTTACAGCTTATTTCTTGGATTTCGCCTCTTGCTCGACCGCTTTATCCAGCAGCTTCTGCATCTTCGGCTGTTCCGCCTTCACATACTCCTCCGGGGTAACCTTGCCGTCAAGCACCGGCTGGATGTCCGTGTAGAACAGGTTATACCATTCAGCATTGTACGTGTAATGGCCAGGCAGCACCCGTCCGTATTCATTCACGACCTGGAGGAATTCTTCTTTATTCGCCGGTTTGGTCGTAGTATCAGCGGCCCATTCCTTAGCCATATCCATCAGGTTCGGGATTTGCACCTTAGCCTTCACCAGCGCTTCCATTCCCTCCTTGGAGGCCGTCAGATAGTTGATCAGATCCACGGCTTCATCGGGATGCTTGGTTTTGGCGGAAGCACCGATACCGAGTGAGCCGGTCCATGTAGCGGATTTGCCGGTGGAGCCGGCAGGATAAGGAATCAGGTCATAATCGAAAGGCAGCTTTTCGTAAGTGCTCATATCCCACGGACCTACAGGGAAGAAGGCCATTTCACCTTTCATCCAGCGCTGGTAGGTATCTAGCGTCTGAGCTTGTTCCGTGGACGGCGTAATGCCGTATTTAAGCTGCATATCAGTGAAAAATTGCAGGGCTTCGATAAACTTCGGATCATCAATCGTAACCTTGGTCTTGGTCGCATCCAGCCAGTCCGCCCCGTTGCTCCAGACGAAGGAAGGCAAGGCCCACTGCACGTTGAAGCCTGCGCCGAATTGATCCAGCTTACCGTCTCCGTCCTTGTCAATGGTCAGCTGCTGAGCGACTTTGATGAATTCATCCCAGGTGTAAGGTTTGTCTTTGTCCGGCAGCGGGATACCCGCAGCTTCGAACATGGCCTTGTTATAACCGAGCGCAAAAGGGCCTACATCCTTAGGCATCCCGTACAAATTACCTTGCCCGGCCATCGTGCCGTCGTAACGGTACAGATCCACGCCGTATTTCCAGATGTTATTCAAATCAATATTAGGATTCTTCTCTACATAGCTGGTCAGGTCCAGCAGCACGCCGCTGTTCACATAAGCCTTCAGGTCACCGGATTCAAAATAGAATACGTCCGGAACGCTGTTCCCCGTAATAGAGGCCTTCAGCTTAGTGGCATATTGATCTGCCGCAGTTACAACCATCTTAACCTTGACGTTCGGATGATCGGCTTCATATTTTTTTACAACACCTTCATAGGCCTTCTGCTCATCGGTTCCCCCGCGGAACATGAACGTGAGATTCTTGGTTTCCTTGGAATCCTTGCTGCCGGCATTCGCCGTAGCTTTGCTTCCGCTATTGCCTCCGGACGATGCATTGTTCTTCCCGCCGCAGCCTGTAAGTACAACCGATACCATCAGAACCAACGACAGCAGTGTGAACCAGCCCTTTTTCTTTAACACTGTAACCCCTCCTAGGATTTGCTGAGCAATTCGCTTGATACAATCTATATAGAAGAACTAGGGAACCTCACCGGCTCTGTTAGTTCAAGCTACCGCATGATGTACTATGTTTCACACTTTAATCAAATAATTGAGAAACAATTGAATGTATTCGCTTACAGGTATAAAATATCATATATAAAGTTCAGTGTAAATATAAAAGTATAAACCTTTTTATATTTGTTCAAACTAAATGATGTTTATTGTCTTTTTACTGAAAAAAATCATTTATTATTGACTTAATGGCGCATTAAGTATTCATACTTATATAAAATAAACAGCCTTCAACTTTAACTTTTAGCTTAAATTTAATTGTTTTCCACGAATAAAGGCAGAATACTTTCCTTTTAGGGTTGATTAGTTTATAATTTTATAAAATAGTTTTGATTCTCATGACCTCAGTGGAAGAAGGTACCCTAAATATGATTTATATCAAAGATCTGATGAGCGGGATTGATATCTTCAAGGCGCTCAGCTCGGAAATCCGCATCCAGATTCTTGAGCTGCTGGCGACCAATCAGGCCCTGAATCTCAATGAAATTGCCAAGAAGCTCAATCTCAGCAACGGGGCTATTACGATGCATATCAAGAAGCTGGAGGAGAGCGGCTTAATTGAGATTAATACTGCCGTAGGCAAGCACGGAATTCAGAAGGTCTGCTATCTGAATAAAGATAAGCTGATGGTGGATCTGCGCAGCAAAGATGTGGATAATCTGTACGAGGTCGAGATTCAGGTGGGCCATTACAGTAATTATCAGGCTGTTCCGACCTGCGGTCTGGCTACCAAGGACAGCATCATCGGCGATTTTGACGAGCCGCGTTACTTCGCCGATCCCCAGCGGATCGATTCCGAAATCATCTGGATGGCCGAAGGCTTCCTGGAGTACCGCATCCCTAACTATCTCAAAGCCAACCAGACCTTCCGGGAAATCCAGTTCTCCATGGAGATTGGCTCCGAGGCTCCCGGGTTCAGCGACAATTACCCGTCGGATCTGTACTTCTATGTGAACGGAATTGAGATCGGCTTCTGGACCAGCCCCGGAGATTTCGGCGATGTGCGCGGCACCTTCAACCCCGACTGGTGGCCTCCCCACCTCAACCAGTACGGCATGCTGAAGCTGATCCGCATCAATCAGGAGGGCAGCTTCATTGATGGCTGCCGCATCTCCGATATCACCTTGAACGACATTAAGCTGGATTACCGAAGCGAGCTGACTTTCCGTATTGCCGTCACGGACAAGCCGGTCAACAAGCGCGGCTTGACCATTTACGGCAAGCACTTCGGCAATTACAGCCAGGATCTGCTGGCGCGTGTACTCTACAATGTGCATGAGGTCGAAGACCCTACCGGCCGGGCAACCACCGCGGGAGTGGCAGATTGACCGTTTAGGACGTGCAGCCGCTTCCCTGCCGCCGCTGACATAAACTCGAAGTATAATTGTCCCTTCTGTAACCCACACTAACGAATGTCTTTCAAACTACCGTGAGGGAGTGTTTCGAATGCGTGAAGGGTTAATACCAGCCGTACTAGGGACCGTAGTTACTGCTTCGAGTGCAGCTTTTCTGGGGAGCAGATATAAGATCGCGGCAACCGGCATTCTTGGATTTGGTCTGGCGCATATTGTACTCGGCACCATCGATTTGTTCGAACACCGGTAAGCATACTTGGAAGATGGCCGGACCGTATCCTTCGGATAGGGTCCGGTTTGCTATGTCATGCAAGCCGAAGCGGTTACTCACCTCGCGCCTGCCGATTGTATGCTGTTTTCCACATACATTTGGTCCATGTACCTCAGCAGTGCCGATTGTATTCGGTTTTTCACATACATTTGGTCCACGCGCCTCAGTTGCGCCGATTGTATGCTGTTTTCCGCATACATTTCAGGCTGGTCGTGCACAGTTCAAAGAACGAATAAGGTCCTTACCCCATCCGGGTAAGGACCTCCATATAACCCAAATTCACATAAGAAGCCTAAAGAATTTAACGAAAAGCTAAAAGGAACGAAGGGAAAATTCGGAACTTCTGCTGTCGTCAACAGATTTCAACTGCTATAAGCGGTTGTATAAGAAGCACTTGATAAATAAACGAAAAGCAAAAAGGAACGGAGGGGAAATTTGGAACTGCAGGAGCGGTAGCGACCGCCTTTGTCGCCGGATTTCTACCACGAACAGTGGTTTAAATCAAGAAATCTGGTGACAACAGCGGCCGAAAGTCCAAATGTTCACCGCAGTGACGATTACGCTTCAAGTTCAAGTTCTCTGTAGCAGCTTCATTTCACAGCCACATAGAACAGCCGCTGCGCCGAATCATCCGCCGCCACCCACTTGAAGTCCGCATACACCGACACCTCGCTGAATCCGGCGGCAAGCAGCTCCTGCTTCATCCACTCCGGGTCATAGGCACGCTGGGTATGAGTCTCCTCGAACCGCCGGTACGTGTCTGAGCGGCCCTCCTCGCGGGCAAAGATGGACAGGTGATGCTCAATCTCCCGGCGCGGCTCATCCAGCTCACAGGTCCAGATATAGGAGATGTCCGTCTCATCCAGCACAAAAGGCTGCTCTTCCTCATAGCGGATCAGCGTGTTCGGATGATGCACATCGAACAGGAAGGTCCCGCCTGGCTTCAGTCCGTCATACGTACTGGAGAACACAGACCGGATGTCCTGCTCCTCCAGCACATAATTCAGGCAGTCGCAGAAGGAGATGACGGCATCTACCGGCTCCGGCAGCTCCCATTCCTTCATGTTCTGCTGAACCCACTGCACACTGCCCTCCCGCAAAAAGCGCCGTCCCTGCGGCTGCTGCTCCAGCTTACGCTGGGCAACGGACAGCATGTCCGAAGAAAGATCAATCCCCGTCATGTGATACCCTGCCCCCGCCAGCGGAATCGTCAGGCTGCCGGTACCGCAGCCGAGTTCGGCTACCGTGCGCGGCTTGCCGTATTTGCCCCATGCCGTCTCGGCAAAGGCCAGCCAATCCGGATACGGCATATCCGCCATAAGCGCATCGTATACATAAGCAAATTTGCCATAGGAAGACACTGCGTACACCGCTTTCTCTATACTATTGGTTGTCAGAATCGCTGTCCGGTCCGGCCTGCTCCTCTTCGCGGGCAGCCAGATAGGTCCAGTTCTCCTTCTGGACAATCAGCCCTTCCTTCATCAGCTTGCCGAGCGCACGCTTGAACGCTGATTTGCTGATGCCGAAGCGCTGCTTGATAACATCGGGAGGCGTAGCATCCGAATACGGCATTCCGCCGCCCGGACGGGAAGCCAGGAAATCAAGCAGAGCCGCCGAATCCACATCACGGCCCACTTCCTTGCGGTGGCCCATGCTGAGGTTGACGCGGCCATCCTCACGGATATGCGCCACGCGCGCTTCAATCACTTCGCCCAGACGCAACAAGCGGGCGCGTTCAGAGGAGTGGACCATACCGATGATGCCGAAGCCGAGCACACCGGCGTCTACAAGCACGAAGGTGCCCATCTGCAGCGGCTTGTACACCCGGGCGGTGACACTCTGCCCCTGCCAGGACTCCGGTGCAGGCAAGGCCAGCGGCGCGAGCTCCTGCTCTCCGGCCAGTTTGGCACGGAGACGTCCTTGCTTGTCATGCTCCATGATTGCGAAGACCTTGTCTCCAATCTGCGGACGCAGCTCCACTAGCTCAGGAAGCTCACTGAGCGGCAGCAACAGCTGCCGTCCAAGCCCCATCTCCAGGAAGCAGCCCAGCCGCGGATGGATATCCGCCACCTCAAGCAGCGCCATCTCGCCAAGCGTCAGATACGGCTTTTTCATCGTAGCCGCAGGACGGTCCTCGGTATCGAAGAACAGGAATACCTCCACCTTGTCGCCGATCTTCGGCTTGCTGCCCACAAGCTCGGTGTAATGAAGCATGATATCCTGGTCGCCTGCGCTCAGGAAGTACCCGTAAGGGGATACCTCCCGCATCACTTCAAGCGTAACCGTAGTTCCTGCAATCAGACTCATACCGTCTCCACGACCTTGGCATCCGACCACAGACGCTCAATATTGTAATATTCGCGTTCATCGCGGTGGAAGACATGGACAATCACATCGCCAAGGTCCATCAGTACCCAGCGTGCCGCATCCATCCCCTCAATGCCTTTGATCATTCCGCCAGCTTCATGAACTACCTTGCGCACCTCAGTGGCAATCGCCTGAACCTGAGTATCGGAATTACCGTGGCAGATGATGAAATAATCGCTGATCGGCGACACACTGCGCAGATCAAGGGCCACCACGTTCATTGCTTTTTTATCCTGAACGGCGTTCAACGCCAGCTCAAACAGCTTGTTTGATTGTACACTCATATTTTATCCTCCAATGTTCTTACTAAATCGTTGCGCGCCAGTACCGTAAGCGGAAATACGATCCGGCGCTTCTCCAGCAGCAGGCCGATGGTGGAATCCAGTCCTGCAATCAGCCCTTCCTCCAGGCTGACCTTCGATAGCCTGCGGATCTCCTCCACACCAGGGAAGTCCCGTCCAGGCTCAATATAATCAGCCAGACAGACGATCCGCTCCAGCAGGCTCATGTTCTCCCGGCCCGAGGTATGATAACGGATCGCGTCCAGCACCTCAGTATCCTGAATGCCATAATCATGCTCGGCGGTATAAGCACCAACTTCGGCATGCCATAGCTGCTTGTCATATTTCAAAAGCTCGGCGGATAATCCATTCTGTTCAATGATCTCCCGCATCCGTTCTACCGGCCAATATTTGGCCACATCATGCAGGATGGCTGCGGTCTCTGCCCGCTGCGGGTCAGCGCCATAACGCTGCGCCAGCTTCACAGCGGACTCCATCACACCGAGTGTATGCTTCCAGCGTTTGTCCGGCATCTGGCCGGATACCGCCTCAATCAGCGCTTCACGGCTGTACTCCATACAATCCACTCCTTTGAACATATTCATACACAGCATCAGGCACCATATAGCGGATCGACTTTCCTTCGGCGGCCCGGGCTCTGAGCATGGTAGAGGAGAGATCGACCAGCGGCATATCCGCCAGCAGCACTCTATCGGCAATGAACTCCGGCAGCAGTCCCAGATCCAGCGGAGTGCCCGGACGTCCGACACCGATGAAGGTCAACCGCTTCACCAGCTCTTCGATCCCCTGCCACTTGGGCAGATACTGAACCATATCCGCACCCACGATGAAAAAGAACTCATGCTGCGGATATTCCTCCTGCAGACTGATTACCGTCTCCAGCGTATAGGATACTCCGCCCCGCACGATTTCCCAGTCGAGAATGCCAAAGGAAGGGTGATTCTTCACCGCTCCCTCCACCATTGCCAGCCGCTCTTCACCGGTTGCCCCGGCCTCATGCTTATGAGGCGGGATATGCGAAGGCATGAACCAGACCTCCTGCAGACCGTAGCTCTCGCGCGCCGTCTCTGCGGCCATCATATGACCGATATGCAGAGGATCGAAGGTACCTCCCATTATGCCTACTCTCAAGAGGTCAACCTCCTATCTGGGAAGCTCAATCGTTTTGTTGTCGCGTGATTCCTTGTACAGAACGATAGTCTTGCCGATAACCTGAACAAGCTCCGAACCGGACTGCTCGGCAAGCGCGGCACCAATTTCCTTGGGATCATCAGCGTTGTTATTCAGTACACTGATCTTCATCAGCTCGCGTTTCTCAATAGCTTCTTCAATGTGACGGATCAGATGATCGTTTACGCCGCCTTTGCCAACCTGAAATACAGCATCCAGATGATGGGCCAAAGAGCGCAGATAACGTTTTTGTTTGCCTGTTAACATAAATGTGAAAACTCCTTAATTAACATATATTATTACCCTTTTCAGTGAAAATCATTTGCCCGGCACCTGGCCGAGACAATCTGCAATAGTCTGCCGCATAATCGCTGTGGGAGCTTCAAGTCCCGTCCAGTACTCCAGGGCGTAAGCGCCCTGGTATACGAACATGCCCAGCCCGCCGTGAACGGTGCAGCCGCGCTTCAGGCTCTCTGTAAGCAGCCGGGTATGCAGCGGATTATAGATCAGATCGCTGACAATCATCCCTTCATGCAGCCCGGCCGGATCGATCGGCATGTCCTCCATATGCGGATACATACCTACCGATGTCGTATTGATTACGATATCCATGCTGCCAAGCACGCCGGGAACGACATCCATCCCTGCCCCTGCTATGCTGCCCCGGCTGCTGAAGCTATCTGCCAGCTGACAGGCCCGTTCCTCATTACGGTTCGCAATCAGGACCAATGCCGGCTGCTCCTTCAGCAGCGCCGAGACAATCCCTCTGGCCGCACCGCCGGCTCCAATCACCAGAATACGGGTGCCGGTGAGATCCGGCGCAGCCTCAGCTTTGAGCGAGCGGACATATCCGATGCCGTCCGTATTGAAGCCGGTCAGGATACCCTTGTCATTGACGATGGTATTGACTGCGCCGACATCCACCGCACTTGAATCGAGCCGGTCCAGATACTCCATCACGGCAACCTTATGCGGAATCGTTACATTCACGCCCCGGAAGCCAAGGGTCCGTATTGCCTGCACCGCATCGCCCAGCTTGTCCGGCGTGATGTGCAGCGGCACATACGCGCCGGAGAGACCGAGCGCCTGGAGCGCCGCCCCTTGCATCAGCGGGGATTTGGACTGGGCAATCGGGTCACCCATCACGCCCAGCAGAAGCTCCCCGTGACTCTGCGTGTTCCTGCCTGTCTCAGTCATGTCGCCCTCCTCCTGTACAATTAGATCAGCGAAGGACGGGTAAGTACCTTGACGCCGCGCGGTACATGGACAGCGATGACCGCCCCGGCTGTACCATTCACCTTGATCCAGCCCAGGCCGGAGATGAACAGGTCCGTCTCACTATTCCTGGCAATGCGGAATTCATGGCGCTGCCACTTCGGCAGCTTGTCCATGTCGGCAGTTGCCGGCGGAGACAACATTTCGCCCCGGTGGTCCTGATACAGGGAATCTGCACGCTCCAGCTTCGTGCGGTGAATCTTCAGGGTCCCGCTGATGAAGCAGGTGAAGGACTGGCGTTCTCCCTGGACGAAGTCGAAGCGTCCCAATCCGCCGAAGAACAGCGACTGGCCTTCATTCAGCTGGTAGACCGCAGGTTTGAGCGGATTCTCGGGCATCACTGCAGCCAGATCCTTACGCTCGACCAGCTCGCTATACCGCCACGGGTACACGATTCCCGGCGTATCAATGATGGAATGGCCGTCATCCAGCGGAATTTTGACCATATCGAGGGTCGTACCCGGATAACGGGAGGTCGTCAGCTCCTCTTCCAGGTCACTGTAATCGGAGATCAGCCGGTTAATCAAGGTGGACTTGCCTACGTTGGTAGCCCCAACGACATAGACATCACGTTGTCCGCGCAGCTCCGTAACCACTTCCAGCAGACGGTCGAAGCCCTGATTGCGCTTCGCGCTGACCAGAACTATCTCCGCCGTGCGCAGTCCCTCTTCCTTGCAGCGCTGCTGCATCCAGTTACGCAGCCGGTTCCAATTGGTCACCTTCGGCAGCAGATCGATCTTGTTCACCGCCAGAATGACCTGATTATTGCCGACAAACCGCTGCAGACCGGAAATCAGACTGCCTTCGAAATCGAACAGATCCACAATATGGATCACCAGTGCATTTTTCTCCCCTACTCCGCTGAGCAGCTTCAGGAATTCATCCTGATTCACCGATACGGAAGAGGCTTCATTGTAATTCTTGATCCGGAAGCAGCGCTGGCAGATCACCGGCTCCCGTTCAAAGGCAACCTCCGGGATATAGCCGGGAAGCTCCTTGTCCACGCTCTGGAGCTTAATGCCGCAGCCGCTGCATTTCTCAGGCCGCCCTGTTTCATCGTTCATTGCATTCATTAAGATTTATCCTCCTCTTGCCACAATCCTTGCTTCCGCAGACGGGTCAAGGCAATCTGCTCCACTCTGCGGTTAATTCTTGTACCTATGCCTTCATCCTTGACGGAGATCGGCAGGACGAGTACCGTGAACAATCCCAGCCGGTTGCCGCCGTATACATCAGTGAGCATCTGGTCGCCGACAACAATCGTCTGCTCCGGCCCCAGCTCCATCAGCTTCATAGCCCGCAGGAACGGTGAATTGCTGGGCTTCTTGGCCTGATGTACGAATTCAATATTCAACGGGGTCGCAAAACGCGATACCCGGTCCATATTGTTGTTGGACACGATCACTAGCTTGAAGCCCAGCTCCTTCACCTTCGCGAACCAGAGCAGCAGCTCAGGAGTAGCCAGCGGCGCCTTGGCGCCGACCAGCGTATTATCCAGATCCGTAATGATTCCGCGGTACCCCCGGCGATACAGCTCTTCCAGACCGATATCAAACACCGTGTTTACCCGGAGCTTGGGGACTAATCTTTCAAACAATACCTTCACCTCATTTTCATACAGGAAACTTGTAACCCGGCTCTATAGGACTGCCAAAATCCAGGGTCCGGCAGCATTACATCACCCAGGAGCATTACTTGCCGGACTTCATGCTTTTTCGCAGCCGCAAAGCTTCAGTATACACGCTGTGCCAGTCTTTGTCTTCAATAACCTCAGGGCTGTAATTGGCCCGCTCGAACATCTTCAGCAGTGCAGCAAGGCTGCCCGCTGATTCCGGGCGTTCCACGCTCCACCGTGCTACGGATTCGCGCAAGGTTTCATGCTCTTTCTTCAGCATACCCTTCCTGCGCATATACCTTACCCAGCGCTCCGTTTCTATGACAACTTTTTGCGCCGGAGTGGGCTGGCCGCCGAGGCTCATACGGGTGAACAGGAAGCGCAGGCTCAGCCGGCGCTGCCAGATGAGGAATAGGGTCCAGAGCAGGAGTACAGCCGCTGCTCCAGCCACTGCCCAGGTGCCGGGATGGAATCCGGAAGAGTTGTCCGTCTGGCCCGATGCCGCCGGTTCAAGCTCCTCCGGCTCCTCTTCCTGAACTTCAGGCTGGTCCGGATTATCCTGCTCACTCTGCGTCAGCACCGGAACATCGAAGCCGGGCGTTGCCTCTACAGGTACCCATCCGTAATCGCCGAAATAGATTTCGGCCCAGGAGTGGGCGTCCGCATTGGTAATCGTGTAGTTGTTATTCACATAACCGGCAGCGCCCTGCTGAAGCATTACGCTATCCGGAATCTCGGCCTGCTCCCCGGGAGCATACCCCTTCACCCAACGGGCCGGTATATCCAGTGACCTCGCCATAGTGACAAGCGCCGTGGAATAGTAATCGCAGTATCCCTCCTTAATCTCAAACAGGAAGCTCTCGACCATGTCCTTGCTTCTGGCCCGTGAGGTATCCGGCTGATTCGTATAAGGGAACGATGCTTGCAGATATTGCTGCAGCAGGATCGTCTTCTCGTAAGGAGTCTGCGCTCTCGCCGTAATCTCCTTGGCCAGCGCGCTCACCCGCTCAGGATAGTTATCCGGGAGCTGAAGATACTGCGGGTCGATATTCTTGTTGCTGTAGAGCTGCTCGAAGGTCTGCATGCTCAGTTCCTTAAGGGGAACCACCGGCACCTCCGAGGTTACCACATAGGTCTGCGGGTAAGCTCTTGTTTTGCCTCCGGGATTCCACAGCAGTTCACTGTCTTCACTCCGCCAGGACAAGCCGCTGCTCTTTTCCTGCCCGTCCACCGAGTCTACCCCCGAGATCGAATAGCCGCCGAACAGAACCGGATAGCTGTTCCCTCCGAGCAGCTTGACGGTCTGCTTGAGCGTACGGGTCTCCGTCTTGGAGGCGGCAGCACGTTCCAGCGGCTCGCCCACCTCCACCTCGTTATGCCTTCCCCGGCCGGAGGTATCATCATCTGTCCAGCCTTTGCCCGAATACACGCTGCGGATCTCGCCGCGCATATAGGTGCGCAGATCGGAGGTCACTTGCATGACCGGCGAATAATCGAAGTTGAAGCCCCCGCCCAGATTGTCATCGTTCAGGCTGTAGCCCGAGGTCGTCCCGTTCGCCGCTGACCCGCCGCTTGCGCTGTCCCCGTTACCGGAGGAGGGTCTGGACGAGACGGAGTTACCGTTCCACTTTTGCCAGGCGGTATACGGGTCGGTTAAGGTTGGACGCACGCCCGGCATATTCACCCCGGCAAGGATGACCAATGAGAAAATGATCGCTATATTCAAGGCAACCTTCATCGGATACCTCAGCATATAGGTCCAGCCCCGCGGATAATGCAGCTGGAAATTCCTCAGATGCTGTGTGACCAGCCAGCCCATACCGGCAAAGACCGTCCAGGCTACCTCCTGCCACATTACCGCTGTCGTGAACGAATCCAGCGCGGCGAAGGCCGTGATATTCATCGCGATGAACATCAGAATCCGCACCTTGCCGTTCACCCACCAGGCGGACACAAGCAGCAGCGCCCAGGCCCCCAGCGCAAACCAGATGTACGGAATCATCGAGACCGCAATCCCGGGCAAACGGTCAAGAAATGACGGCAGCAGCGGATCAGGAATGTAGATTCCGTAACTGATAATAACGTTGTAGATAATAAATAGGACTGCCGCGCCTTCCAGCAAAATGCGGTACACTCTTTTGAACGGAAAAATGATTTCAATAGTTGTTACGGCCAGCAGGGTAAGCGCCACAGCTAAGGTTGTCTCTTGCAGCCAGAAGGGCACCGTATAGGACACCCACTGCATAGCGATAATGCTCACCCATAGCAGCGTCAGCCCGTGATGCCATGAGGATCGGATTGCCTGAAACCAGTGCTTCATCGGACAGAATCACCTCCTAGTACCGCAGGAAGCTCCTGAAGTGTGCTGATGCTATGTCCGGTAACTCCATGCGAGTGCAGAATATTCTGCCACTCTCCGGCCCGGTACTTCCCGGAAGGATGAAGAACATGAATGTGGGAAGGGGTCATCCCCCGGTTCTCCGCCCAGTGCAGCGTATCCAGCACCACTCTGCCGCTCTGCGGACTAATCAGTACGAAATACGATCCCTTGGGGAACATCCGCTGGACACTCTCCAGTCTGTTAATCAGCGGCCCCTTGCCTTCTGCGTTGATGTCAATCAAATACTGAATCATCTTCTGCCGCTCGGCATTGCCTTCCGCCGGACTGAACACCTTATTATGCTTATCCAGACAGCACATTCCAATGCCGATCCGCTCCCGGATGCCAAAGCCGAGTAGGGAAGCGGTAATCGAGACCGCCAGCTCGAATTGTGCGGAGTTATAATAGCCGCTGGAGGTACCGTCCAGCACCAGAATGGTTCTGGGAACGGATTCATGCTCGAATTCCTTTGACTTCCATTCGCCGGTCTTCGCCGTAGCATTCCAGTGAATGCGCGTCAGCCGGTCGCCATAGACATAATCACGGACACCGTTGATCTGCGTGGTCTCGCGCCGGGATTGAAGCAGCGATACCTGCGGCCCGGACAGGCGCGCCTTGCGCTCATACAGCTGCCAGCGCGGCACCACGACCGCCCTGGGCATAACCCGGAACTGGCCTTCTGCCTTGAAGGTTCCTTTGTGCTCCATCAGACCGAAGATATCCTCGCTGAGAATATCCGTATTCTCAAAAGAATAACGGCCCCGCTCCAGCAGCGGCGTCTGGAACAGCAGCTCGCCCCGTCCGCCCATGTTCGGAATCAGGCTCTCCTCGAACACCCAGGACTCTCCGTTATGGCGCTTCAGAATTTCCCTTACGATCACGTAGGGCAAAGGCAGAAATCCCGGAATCGTCACGTCCAGCTTCACTTTTAGATAACCCCCGGCGTAAAGGAGATCCGGCTTGTCCTGTTCCGAGTAGAAGCTGCGTGAGCCTCTGGCCCGCCGGACCCCTTCAAGACCGCCAATGAACAGATACAGAATAAGCACAGAGACCATGATGAACAGCATGAACGAGGTTTTGCCGCCCTGAAACAGCACGTAGAAGAGTGTGATGACCCAAATCGCCAGAACCCCCATGAACTTCCTCAGCTGAACCGCAGCGGCAGCCCGCGTAAGTAAGGCCCTCATCTTATTGCCTCATGGTTACAGGCACGTTAATGCTCTGAAGCAGCTTCTGGAGCAGGGAGTCCATGCTGACATTGTCCAGGCGTGATTCCGGCCGCAGCAGAATACGGTGTCCCAGCGCATACGGGGTCAGGGTCTTCACATCATCAGGCAGCACATAATCCCGTTCCTGTAGAAAAGCGTAGGCCTTGCAGGCCATCATGAATGATAACGATGCCCGGGGGCTTGCGCCCAGCAGCACCAGCGGATGCACCCGCGTCTGGCGGACCACATCCAGCAGGTAGTTCAGCACCGGTTCGCTGATGAACACATCGCGAATCTCCTCCTGAATGGCAGCAATCGTCTCCATGCTGGTTACAGGAGACAGCCTGTCCACCGGCTGGCCCTGCTGATGGGTTAGCAGCAGGTTCTTCTCGGTATCGGCATCCGGGTAGCCCAGGCTGATCCGCAGCATGAAGCGGTCCAGCTGCGCTTCGGGAAGGGTATAGGTTCCCTCGAAATCTATCGGATTCTGGGTCGCGCAGAGCATGAACGGATGCGGAAGGGGATAGGTCTCTCCATCGACCGTAACATTGCGTTCTTCCATTACCTCAAGGAGCGCGGACTGGGTCTTGGTGGTCGCCCGGTTGATCTCATCGGCCAGCAGAATATTGGTCATCACCGGCCCCGGACGGAAGTGGAACATCTCATCACGCGGATGATAGACGGATACGCCGGTAATATCACTCGGAAGAATATCCGGGTTACACTGGATGCGCCGGTATTCACCGGACATCGAGCGGGAGAGCGCGCGGATCAGCTGGGTTTTGCCAGTCCCCGGAACATCCTCAATCAGGACATGTCCGCCTGCTAACAGAGCCGTCAGCAGCAGTTCTATTTCAAAGCTTTTACCGAGAATACAGGATTCCAGATTAGTGCGGACAGCGTTCATAATTTGCGTGGATTCTTGACGTACGGGCATGTATGTTAAACCCTCCTATATCAGAATAAGCAGTAATATATACATTTTACATGATAGGAGTACCGAAAGTACATGTTAGGCCAAGTGAATTTGTAGAGCCGCATGCCAGATTTGTTCAAAAGAAACCCGCATCAGGCGGCGTAACCCTTCTTCATATAAAAAGGGACCGCCATAGGCGATCCCTGAATTAACATATCTATTGACGATCCTTCCACCGTCACTTATCCCTTCGGCCGGACCACCAGCGCCGCCAGGAAGGAGAAGACAATCGCCGAGGAAATGCCGGCGCTGGTCACATCGAAGATCCCGGTGACGACGCCGACCCAGCCATCGCGCTCCAGCTCAGTCAGCGCGCCATGGACCAGGGAATTGCCGAAGCTGGTAATGGGCACGCTGGCCCCGGCTCCGGCGAATTTCACCAGCGGGTCGTAGATGCCAAAAGCGTCGGCAACCGCTCCCAGCACAACCAGCGTACTCATGGTATGGGCCGGAGTCAGCGCAAGCACATCGAACATCAGCTGGCCGATTACGCATATTGCTCCCCCGACCAGAAAAGCCCATAAATAAATCATGCTCTCTCACCTCCGCTCTCCAAGGCTACCGCATGGGCTACGCACGGAATACTCTCCCCTTGTTGATAAGACAACGGGGAGAGCAGCGCCCCGGTCGCCACGATCAGTACGCGCTTCAATTCCCCCTTCTTTAGTCGGCCCATAATATGCCCATAGGTTACTGTGGCTGAGCAGCCGCAGCCGCTTCCCCCGGCAATAACATACTTCTGCTTGTCCAGGTCATAGATCATCAGCCCGCAGTCATTGAAGACCGTCTCCTCCATCGGGATGCCTTCCTTGGCCAGCAGCTCCTTGGCAATCGGCAAGCCGACCGAAGCCAGATCACCTGTAACTATCAGATCATAGTGGCCCGGTGACAGCCCTGTATCCCGGAAATGCGCCGTAATAGTGTCGGCAGCCGCCGGAGCCATGGCGGTTCCCATATTGAACGGATCTTTCAGCCCCAGATCCATGATCCGACCAAGCGTAGCGTACACCACATGCGGCCCCTGCACCGTCCCGTCGTTCATACCTACCACCGCGCAGCCGGAGCCTGTAACGGTATACTGAGCAGTGGGCGGCTTCTGCGAGCCATACTCTGTAGGGTAGCGGAACTGCTTCTCGACCGTACAGTTGTGGCTGGATGTTCCGGCCAGTACATACTTGCCGCCACCGGAATCCACAATCATCGAGGCAATAGCGAGGCTCTCCATTGAGGTGGAGCAGGCGCCGAACACACCCAGATACGGCACGCCGAGCTTGCGCGCGGCGAAGGAGCTGCTGATGATCTGATTCATCAGATCCCCGCCGACGAAGAACTCCAGCTTCTCCTGCTCCAGATTCGCATTTATCAAGGCGAGCTTGGCGGCTTTTTCAAATAGGGCACGTTCTGCCTTCTCCCATGTCTTCTCGCCCATCTCAAGCGAATCATAAATGAAGTCGAAGCTTGAGGCCAGCGGCCCTTCTCCCTCTTCGGGTCCCACCACAGCGGAGGTCCCGAGGATCACCGGACGGTTTGTAAATTCCCAGGTCTGACTGCCGAGCTGCTTCATCGTTTAATGTGCACCTCCCCAGCCCATAACGGCATACACTACGCCAACGATAAAAGCGGCAACGACCCCGAATACAATAACCGATCCGGCCAGCTTGAACATGTTCCCGCCCACACCCAGCACCAGACCTTCAGCCCGGTGCTCCAATGCGGCAGAGCACATGCTGTTGGCGAACCCTGTAACAGGCACAGCTGAGCCTGCGCCGCACCACTGGGCGAGCTTGTCATACACCCCGAAGCTGGTCAGTATGACGGAGAGCAGAATCAGAATCGCCACGGTCGGGCTTGCCGCCTCTCTTGAGGTCATATCGAATATCGCCATAAATGCTTCCTGGATGCCTTGTCCCAGCACACAGATGAGGCCCCCGGAGAGAAAGGCACGCATACAATTCTTAAATACAGGACGAGAAGGCACGAAAGGCTTGGCCAATTCCTGATAAGCCTTCGGGGTCAGACCGTCAAGGTTTAGCTTGACGCCTGACTTTTTTGTTTTTGCCGGCAATGCAGACACCCCCTGAACTGTTAGATACGAAAGGGAACGGGCAGCGGGTAAGCTGTAGTCCCGTCCCTTCGTGCAATACGGAATTAAGTTTTCCTTATTATTCACTTCAGACGGCTTCGTTATGTCCCTCCTGCTCAGGAAAAATAAAACAGCACAACAATCAGCAGCATAAACAGCACCAGGATCAGCACCGCCTCATTCTCCCGCCCGTACCGGCGGCGGTACCGCCTGGGCAAGCTCTGCCTGCGGACCGGCACTTTCCGGAATCCGCTCCGGCTGCCTGCCTGGGCTACGCTCCCCGAGAGCCACATTCTCCTCGCTTCCTTTCCCCGGCTCCTGCCTGCAGAGCCCTTACCGTATAGTATTCGCACAGGGAGCCTCTGTGTTCATCTGCCCTTCCGGCATGGACAAGCGGCGTAAGAATGTTCATACTAGATGACATAAAGGAGCGATATATGTATGAATACAGACACACTTGAATTGTTCAAAACCTTAACAGAATTCCCCTCAGCCTCCGGCTTCGAGCGCGAACTGCGCGCTTATGTCAAAGAGGCTATGACGCCTTATACGGATGAATTCGTACAGGACCGCCTCGGCAGCCTGTTCGGCGTAATGCGCGGTGAAGCTAACGGACCCAAGATTATGGTGGCCGGCCATTTCGATGAGGTAGGCTTCATGGTGACCGGCATTACAGACAACGGTATGATCCGCTTCACACCGCTGGGCGGATGGCTGGCATCGGCCGTGGCCTCACAGCGTCTGCAGATCATTACGCCGAAGGGAACGCTGAACGGCGTGGTCGGCAGTACGCCCATTCACCTGCTGAGCGCGGATGAACGCGGCAAAGCCGGGGAAATCAGCAAGATGTATATCGATATCGGTGCGGACAGCCGTGAGGAGGCGCAGAGCTTCGGAGTGGCTCCGGGACAGCAGGTCGTGCCGGTCTGCCCGTTCACGCCGCTGGCCAATCCGAAGAAGATTATGGCCAAGGCCTGGGACAACCGCTACGGCGTTGGACTGGCGATTGAATTAATGAAGGAACTGCACGGCCAAGCCTTGCCGAATACGCTCTACTGCGGGGCTACCGTTCAGGAAGAAGTCGGGCTGCGCGGTGCCCGGACGGCTGCCAATATGCTGGCACCGGATATTTTCTTCGGACTGGACGCCAGTGCCGCTGCCGATATGACCGGTGACCGCCAGGCCTTCGGCCATCTGGGCCAAGGCGCGCTGCTGCGTATTTTTGACCCGACGATGATTACCCACCGGGGGCTGATTGAATATGTGCAGGATACGGCCGACACCCATAAGATCAAATACCAGTATTTCGTCTCCCAGGGAGGAACGGATGCGGGTCAGGTGCATCTCAGCGGAATCGGCATTCCTTCAGCGGTGATTGGGATCTGCTCCCGTTACATCCACACGGCAACCTCGATCATCCACAGTGATGATTATGCTGCAGCCAAAGAGCTGCTGATTAAGCTCGTGCAAGGACTAGACCGCACGACACTGCAGACGATTCTGGAGAACAGCTAGAGAATCTCCCCACAAAGTGGGGCTTTAGCTCCGAAGCCTATTCAGGTACTTTGCGGGGACCCCGGAACATATAAAGTCTTTTCTTTCAAGCGAAAAACGGTATTGCCACTCTTTTAAGAGTCACAGACTAACGCAAACAGCCGCAGGGATAAGCTTAGAGGCTTTCCCTGCGGCTGTACTTTTATGTTGTTAGCTCATATGTTGTTAGCTCAGCTTCGCATACTGCTCCATCGCAGCCTGATGAATCGGGTGATCCGCAGCAAGACCCGTGTACTTCGTCAGCGCCGCTTCCGCGCCGAGTTCGGCGATTACAGCTTGCAGCTCCACCGCTTCCGGGTCATCGCCCGCCTTGAACAGCAGCGCACCGGCCATGGAACGCGTCAGCGCCGTGTAGCTCAGCCCTCTGTCATACGCCTGCGTTGCCGGGGACACCAGACGGTCACTTGGCGACAGCTTGCGCAGCGGCGAACGGCCTACACGGGACACCTCATCGGTCAGTGCCGGATTGCGGAAGCGCTCCAGGATTTTATCGATATACTTACTATGCTCCGCTTCATCGAAGCCATGCTTCTGGATCAGCACCGCGCCCGTCTCCTCCAGCACCTCACGAACCTTCGCCGTTAACGCCTCATCCTCCATCGCCTGCTGAATGGTCTCGTAGCCCTGCAGGAAGCCAAGGTACGCAGCAGAGCAGTGGCCCGTGTTCACAGTGAAGAGCTTGCGTTCAATATACGGCTCCAGATTATCTACGTAATGCACCCCTTCAACCGGCGTATAGCCTGGGATCATCTGCGAGGCGTCCACCACCCATTCATAGAACGGCTCAACAACCACCTTCAGAATATCCTCATGCTGCTGGAGCGGAACGATCCGGTCCACTGCCGCGTTAGGAAAAGCAACCGAAGATTCAGCCTTCGCACGGGCAGCTTCATCCAGCTTCACGTACACCAGCTCCTTGAGCTGCGCACTGCCGCCAATCGCATTCTCGCAGGCGATCACATGCAGCGGTGCGGAGGATACGGCTACCCGTCTGCTAATGCCATCTGCCAGAACACCGGCAATATGCTTCAGAATCGACACGCCGACCGCTGTAGTAACCAGATCCGCCCCGGCAATCGCCGCAGCCACTTCATCCGCATGCGTGACACTGCTAAGAGCCGTTACATTCTTCACGATGACCGTTTCCTGACCGTCGCTGGCCAGCGTGACCGGATACTCACCGCGTTCCTTGAGCTGGGTAACAAAGGCCTCATTCACATCCACAAAAGTAACTTCATAGCCCGCCTGTGACAGCAACAGCCCGATAAAGCCTCTGCCGATATTGCCCGCGCCGAAATGGACCGCCTTCATTACTCCAGTCCCCCTTCGAAGATCGCAATAACATCAGCAGCCGTTGGGGCGTTCATGACACGCTCAATGGCATCATCCTCGGTGAAAATCATCGCCACATTCGTCAGAACCTCCATATGCCCGTCGCCTGCGGCTGCAATGCCGATGACTACAAACGCCGGCTCATCGCCGCCGAAATCCACCCCGTCCGGGAAGCGGATGATAGACAAGCCTGTTGACTTAATAAAAGGCCGCGCTTCCTTGGTACCATGCGGAATAGCCAATCCGCCGCCCATATAAGTGGACACCACTTCCTCGCGCTCCAGCATCTTGGGAACATATTCTTCCGTAACATGCCCTGCATCAACCAGCAGCTTACCCGCCATCTGGATGGCTTCGTATTTATCGTTTGCGGCACCGTGCATAATCACTTTATTTTCTGACAGTATACTCATATGGTTTCTCCCGCTTTCAACATTTATTTTGGAAAAAATGAAGCAACTCCGAGGACAAATACGCCCGGATCTCTGTCTCTGAACGTTCTTCCAGCAATTGAACCAGCTCCGAGTTCAGCAGCAGTGCGCTGATCTCGCTGAGCACCTCCAGGCTCTCCTTGGACAGTCTGCGCGGAGCCAGCATGAGCAGAATGACTCTGACCTCTGTATCCCCCTCCAGAATTACGGGCTGATCGAGCCGGTAAAGGGTCAGCGAGGACAGGTGAATATGGCTGCTTCTGGTATGGAACAGCGCCAATGCGGTATCCGGGATCACTTGGCTGGTCATCCGCTCCCGTTCGAGCAGACGCTCCAGCACAATACCGGCATCCCCGACCACGCCGTTTCCATTCAGTGTCTCCAGCATCTCCACTATCGTCGCTGACAGATCCATCCCCTTGTTGTCAATCGGGTGGAAGCGGAACCGCTCCAGCAAGCTGACGATCTCATCCAGAATGCCCTTGTAGCTCCTGAGCCGTTCAAGCGAGGCTTCCTCCCGCGCCGCATGGCCAGGTTCACCGGAGCTCCCCTTCTCCCGTTCCCGCAGCGTGATGTTCTGGATATAGCTCAGCAGCTTTTCTATCTCTTCCGCTGTGAGCAGGGGGCTGATCTTGATGTAACGCTCCTTATCAATCGGCAGATCAATGGTAGAGATAATCAGATCGTAATCTTCATCCGGCAGGCGTGCCGCTTCATACCAGGAGATGTTGCCGAGAATCTCAATCTGCGGCATTTCTTTGGTCAGCCGGGTGGCGAGCAGACGGGAGGAGCTGAGGCCGCTGGCACAGACCAGAATGGCTCTTACGTTACGCCTCAGCTGGTTCAGCCGCTCGGCGGAAGCACCGAAATGCATAACCAGAAATCCGATTTCTTCATCGGGGATCTGGTGCTCCAGCTGCATATCCTCTACCGCTGCACGGACGATGTTGAACAGATATTCATAATCCCTGCGGATGGGGCCAAGCAGCGGATTGCGGATGCGGGTGCCTTCACGAATCCGCTTCAGCGCCGGATCAATATGCTCCAGCAGCCCCTCGCGCAGAGTGCGGTCACTCTGGAAGGGAAGCCCTGTCCGCTTGACCACACTCTCCGTCAGCTTGTAGACAATCTCCATTAATTCAATATCGCCATAGGCATAGCCTGAGGAGGAGAAGGAATCCTGGACCCGGTCGAATAATCCTGCAATATACAGTATCTCTACCCGGGGTATCTTCAGCTCAAGCACCTCTGCGAGCTGCTGTACAAATCGCTCGGCTCCGGCAATATTCCGGTGGTCGGACACCCTGGAATAGCCTGCTTCCGCTCCGCTGTCGATGCTCCGGCTAAGCTCAATCCGCCGGGTAGTGACAGCAAGGGCCAGGAGCATCTCCATATAGACAATTTCGGGCAGCTCCGAGGTCCATTTCCATTCCATATCCCACAGAGTATTCTCTACTTCCATGAGTTTAGCTTGCCCGACTGTAGTCAACAGCACGCGAAAAGCCGGATTACTCTCCGTCAGAGAGCCATGTCCGACCAGATCGGACAGATCCAGATGCTCTGCGGCTAACCGGCCAATCGCCCGGCGCTTGTCGAGCTCGCTGCCAGTGATTTCTACGCCGTAGCCTCTTCTGCGGACCAGCTCCAGCCCGAACTTGCGGACCCATTGCTCCAGTTCATCCAGATCGTAGCTGATGGAGGCAACTGTAACCTTGAGAGAATGCGCAAGTGTGAACAGCTTCACCGGCTCCTCTGCCTCCAGCAGAATGCAGAGCTCGAATACCTTGCGGTCTTCGCCGGAATAATCCGCCGGCTTCTCTTCCCGCAGGAACAGGCGCAGCTCCGCAAGACCGGCCTCCGGGCCGCTCAACTGGATGCCTTTGCCTGATTTTTTGATCAGATCAAGACCAAAGCTCTCAAGCGCGGACTCTATATCCTCCATCTCCCGGTGTACGGTTCTTACGCTTACCCCGGTAGCCTCGGCAATTTTCACAGCGGTAATCTCACCGTTGGCTTCGAGCAAAAGCCACAGGATCTGGCGCTGTCTGGCGGTAATTTTCGTCATTTCCGCTAACCCTCCGCCTTGCATCAAGTGGAAACGGCTTTGCCGTCCTTTTATAAGGACGGTATTCGTTTCAGCGAGAAATATAAGGATAAGTTATCGTGTGCAACATATAAATTCTTATATTTCAAGCAAAAACGGATATGCCGTCCTATAAGGAACGGCATCCGTTTCAGCGAGAACTATACTTAGATTTTACACTTGTGCCACTTACTTCAAACGTTCTACAAGCTCATCATATTTCGGGCTCTTCAGGAAGTTGTCGATCGAGATATGCTCTGCCCTTGGATTGCTGGCAATCGCACGGTCTGTAAGAGTCTTCTGGGTGACCACGATATCCGCGTCTGCCGGAATTTCACTGACCGCAGAGTTCGTAACAGTGATGTTCACCCCTGCATTTTGCAGCTTCTTTCTCAGGACCGAAGCGCCCATTGCACTGGAGCCCATCCCTGCATCACAAGCGAAGACGATTTTGTTCACATTAGCTTTGCTGCGGATATTGGAAGCTACAGTTGCAGTAGCAGCGGTCTGAGCTGCTGTACCGGCCGACTTCATGTCCTTCATCTTAGCCGCTGCGTCTTCCAGATCGATCTCTTCATCATCATTCTTCTTGGAAGATCTCAAGAGTACTGCCGCGATCAGGAAGGACACGATTGTAGCAACGACTACACCGGCAATCATCGGAAGATATCCGCCCTTAGGTGTCATTGCGAAGTAAGCAAGAATACTTCCTGGAGAAGGAGAAGCTGTAAGTCCTGCACCCAGCATCTGGAAGGTGAATGTCCCGGACATCCCGCCGCCGATGACCGCCAGAATCAGACGCGGATTCATCAGGATGTAAGGGAAGTAGATCTCATGAATTCCGCCCAGGAAGTGAATGATGATGGCGCCTGGTGCGGAAGATTTCGCAGAGCCTTTACCGGCCAGCCAGTAAGCAAGCAGGATACCCAGACCGGGACCCGGATTCGATTCAAGCATGAACAGGATGGATTTGCCGATTCTTTGTGATTCTTCAAGCGCGATCGGACCCAGTACACCGTGGTTGATCGCATTGTTCAGGAACAATACTTTGGCCGGCTCAATGATGATGTTAATGAGCGGCAGCAGGTTATGGTTAACCAGAAACTCAACGCCATTTGACAAAATATTGGTCAAGCCCTGAACCAGAGGTCCAACCCCTTTAAGCGCCCCAAGGGTCAAGACCCCGCCGATAATACCAAGAGAGAAGTTATTAACGAGCATTTCAAAGCCGGCTCTGATTTTGCCATCCACCGCTTTGTCGAACTGCTTCAGAACCCAAGCTGCCAGCGGACCGACGATCATAGCACCGAGGAACATTGGAATGGTTGAGCCGACGATAACCCCCATGGTCACCAGAGCGCCAATGACAGCGCCGCGTTTGCCGTGAACCATCTGTCCACCGGTGTAACCGATCAGCAGCGGAAGCAGGTAAGTAATGATTGGGCCTACCAGAGCTGCGAGGCTTTCATTGGGATACCAGCCGGTTGGAATGAATAATGCTGTAATTAATCCCCAGGCGATAAAAGCGCCGATATTCGGCATAACCATACCGCTGAGCATACGACCAAATTGTTGAACCTTCACCCTTGCACCGCCGGATGAAGTTTGTGTAGTTGCCGTTGTGGCCATTTAAGATGCCCCCTTATTATAATGAACGGGAACCTTCCGCACTGCATTCTGAAAGGTATTCCCCTTTGAACACATCGTAAATCAAAGCGCTTTCTTTGTCACCAAATTGAAAACACGGTTTCGGCATGAACGTTGTTGACAACATTTAAGAGCTCTTGCCAAGGGGCTTAAGTCCGGTATTCCCACTGCTCCTGGCGGACTATATTAATCTTCATAGAATGCACCATTTTTCATAAAATATCATGAGTTCCCTAAGCGTGCGCAGCAAAAAAGCCGTCTCCACTGGGGAGACAGCCTCGCAGCCTTACACTATATCAGGGTCACATCCATATCAAATCATGTCCAGCGGAACCTTCCACGACGGCTGGGGAAAAGCATCGTCGAGCTGCCACAGCTCGTCGTCTGTAAGTACAAGCTTGGCAGCAGCGGCATTCTCGTACACATGCTCGCGGGTAGCGGCCTTGGGAATAGCGATGATATCCCCGTCACGGATGGTCCAGGCCAGCAGAACCTGCAGCGGAGTGACCTCATGATTCCGGGCAATCTGCTGCACGGCTTCATTCTCGGTCAGCCCTTTTCTCAGCGCCCCTGCCTGCGCCAGCGGAGAATAGGCCATGACAGGAATCTTATGTCCTCTCAGCCAAGGCAGCAGCTCAAGCTCAATTCCTCTCGAGCCCAGATGATAGAGCACTTGATTCACTGCGCAGTGATTGCCGCCGGGGATACGCAGCAGCTCCTGCATATCTGCCGTATCCAGATTGGATACGCCCCAGCGGGCGATTTTGCCGGAAGCAACCAGCGCCTCCATCCCCTCCACAGTCTCTTCCAGAGGAATGTTGCCGCGCCAATGCAGCAGGTACAGGTCCAGATGGTCCGTGCCGAGACGCTTCAGACTGGCTTCGCAGCTGCTTATAAGCTTAGTCCCACCCGCATTATGCGGATACACCTTGGAGACTAGGAATACGCTGTCGCGGATGCCCCGCAGCGCTTCACCAACTAACTCCTCGGAGCGGCCGTCTCCATACATCTCAGCTGTATCAATCAGATTCATGCCCAGCTCCACACCTTGGCGAAGTACAGCAATCTCTTCTGCCCGCTTCGCCGGCTGGTCACCAATCCGCCACGTTCCCTGCCCCAATCTCGGCAATATTGCTCCGTCCGGCAGACGGATGGGTTCAGTTACAGGTTTGCTCATATGTGATAAGTCTCCTTATAAGAATAATGTTCTCACTTACTATACTTACCATATTAACGCCTGTGAAACATCCGATAAGTGTCCAACTGTGTAAAGTTTCAGCAGCATCAGCCGATTAGCTTAAGGCCCGCTACAGCTCCCAGAATCACTACAATGCAGGCAATCCGCTTCACATCCCGTGCTTCGCCGTAGAACAACATGCCCATAATCGCTGCCCCGGACGCTCCAATCCCTGTCCAGATCGCATAAGCAATCCCCATCGGCAGACTCTCCATCGCCAGAGACAGCAGCAGGAAGCTTGCCCCGAAGCCTAGAATCAAAAGACAGAAGGACTGCCAGTTGCGGTTCTTGTACAGCTTGCCAATCATGGCGACCCCGAACATTTCACATATTCCGGCGGCAATCAGCATCACCCATGCCATATCAGTTCAGCCCCTTTGTCTGTTCAGATTCAGCCTGAGCCGGAGTAACGAGCTTCAAGCCGACGACTCCTGCCAGCAGCAGGCCAATCAGCAGCAGCTTCAACGGCCGCAGCGGTTCACCGAATAGAACTCCTCCCGCCAGAACGGTACCCGCGGTTCCAAGTCCGACAAATACAGCATAGACCGTCCCGACCGGCAGCCTGCCGCTGGCCCAGATGAGGGCGTAGAAGCTGATCAGGATAGCCGCTACCGTAACCGCCCATTCCCATGGAGCGGAGGCATGCTTCAGCCCGATGACCCATACCACTTCAAAGCAAGCAGCGCCTGCAATCATGATCCAGCTCTTAGTGCTCTTCTTCATTTCTCCTGCCTCCTGTTTCATAAAATAAGCCCGGAAGGTTATCGTCATTATTGACGATACCTCCCGGGCTTTTGTCCCTCCGTGTATACACGGATTGGCTTCATCCGTGTGTTCTCCCTCGGACCAGGCCAGCGGTGTGTACCTGCTGCGGAACCCTAGAGAACTATTAACTGCTTATGAACTTACATCGTATGTTAGCAAATTACGCTACGGAATGCAACCCCTGCATCTCTTACTCCTGTCCGGCCAGCCTGTTCAGCTCCTGCAGATCCGCTTCCAGATCCGCCTCGGTATACTTGCCCTGGCCGAAGCCGATCATGGCGCGCAGCGGCATGAACTTCATCATGGCCAGCAGCATCTCCGGATTGTCGCCGAGTGCATCCTCCAGCCCGAACACACTGCTGAAGCTCTTCGCCTTCTCCTCCGTCAGCGGATTGGCAAGCAGGTCACCGACGGTGGTGTTACGGTGGAACCAGCCAGGCAGCTTCACGGTGGATTCTACCTCAAGCTCCGTGCTCAGTCGGATATCGCGTGAGGAAGATCCGACAGAGATTTTGAACATCCCGCTCTCTACATGCCAGTCAGCCAGCTTCACATTGTAGTAGGCAAAGGAACGCTTATCCAAGGTGAAGGTTACGATGCGTTCTTCCCCCGGCTGCAGCTCAATCTTGCCGAAGCCCTTCAGCTCCTGCAGCGGACGGATCACGCTGCTCTCCACATCGCTGACATAGAGCTGTACGACTTCCTTGCCCGCTCTGCTGCCGGTATTCTTGACAGTGACCGATACCTGAACGGTATCTGTGTCCTGAATGCGGGTCTGATCCAGCAGCAGACGGCTGTATTCGAACTGTGTGTAGCTGAGGCCGAAGCCGAAGGGGAACAGCGGCTCTATTTCTTTTTTGTCATAATAACGGTAGCCTACGAACAAGCCTTCCTTGTACTCCACCGTATCGCCTTCGCCGGGGAAGTTCAGGAATGACGGATTGTCGCTCAGCTTCATAGGGAAGGTCTCCGCCAGCTTGCCGCTCGGGCTCACTTCGCCGAAGAGCAGGTCCGCAACCGCACCGCCAAAAGCCTGACCGCCCAGGTAGCCTTCAAGCACCGCCTTCGTCTGATGCAGCCAAGGCATCTCGACCGGCGCGCCGTTGCTCAGCACTACAATAATTTCGCTCTGAACCTCGGCCACCGCTTCGATCAGCGCCTTATGGCTCGCAGGCAGCAGCAGATGGCTGCGGTCATAGCCCTCCGATTCGTAGCGGTCAGGCAGACCAAGGAACAGCACAGCTGCATCCGCCTTAGCTGCTGTATCACAGGCTTCGCGCAGCAGATCAGCATTGATGTCATCGCTCTCCAGCTCATAGCCCTGTGCGTACAGGAAGCTGGCCGCATCCCCGGCAACGGCCTGCAATTCAACGAAGGCATCATCCATCCGGGATGGATTCACATGCGAGCTGCCCCCGCCCTGATAGCGCGGCTGCTTGGCGAATTCGCCGATCACGGCAATCCGCCCGCTCTTAGCGAGAGGCAGAATTCCGCCTTCGTTCTTCAGCAGCACCATACTCTCCCGGGCCACTTCGCGTGCAAGCTGATGATGCTTCTCCGGGTCGAAGACCGCTTGCGGGTTGCGGTTTTCTACACTTTTGAAGATAAAGGCCAGTATCCGCTCTACAGCGAGATCCAGCGTCTCCATAGCCAATTCGCCGCTCTTCACAGCCGCTACAATCTTGGCGTCTCCAATTCCAGCGCTTGACGGCATTTCCAGCTCCAGCCCTGCTGCCAGTGCCTTTACCCGCTCATTGACAGCTCCCCAGTCGGACACGACGAAGCCTTCGAAGCCCCATTCCTCGCGCAGCACCTTGGTCAGCAGCTCATAGCTCTCGGAAGCATACTCTCCGTTCAACTGATTATACGAGCACATTACACTCCACGGCTGGCTCTGCTTCACGGTGCCTTCGAAGCTGGCTAGATAAATCTCGCGGAGCGTCCGCTCATCAATAACCGCATCCACTGACATGCGGCGGTGTTCCTGGTTATTGGCGGCAAAATGCTTCAGCGACGTCCCCACTCCCTGGCTCTGCACACCCTTCACATGATTCGCAGCCATCTCTGAGGCCAGGAACGGGTCCTCCGAGAAATATTCAAAGTTCCGCCCATTCAGGGGAGAGCGCTTGATATTATTGCCCGGTCCGAGCAGAACGGCGACATTCTCCACCTGGCATTCCGTTCCCAACGCCTCGCCCACCCGGAAGATCAGATCACGGTCCCACGAGGAGGCCAGTCCGGCCGCTGACGGAAAACAGGTTGCCGGTACGCTGTTATTCAATCCAAGATGGTCTGCGTCACCCTGCTGCTTGCGGAGACCGTGGGGACCGTCTGTTACCATCACTGAGGGGATACCCAGACGCTCAATGCCTTTGGTATTCCAAAAATCCAGCCCGGAGCAGAGTCCGGCCTTCTCTTCCAGTGTCATTTGTGAAATGAGGTTTTGAAGCTCTGTTACGTCCTTTGCCATTATATAGCCTCCTATGAATACGGTTTCTTAGTTTCATTCTATACGACCCGCACGCTCAATTATGGTACTTTCATTCGATCTTTGGTATTCTAAGTAGATAAAAGAGGGGTGGCCTATGGCGAAGGGAATCGGGAATGACGAAGGTATACAATACATCTGCAAGCTGATCTACGAAGCTTACCGGGTCCCGGTCTTGTGGCTGGATGAAGCGGCTGCACCCCGTCTAGCCCTGAGACCGGCTGCACTAAACCGCCCTTCCGTTCAGGGAACGGGCGGCCTGCCGCTTGAGGTGATGGAGCTTGTCCAGGGACGCAGCGGGGCGGCGGGCGGCGGAGCGAGGGTGAACGGGGCGGATACTTCGGCGGGAGACACACTGGATGTGCCCTATCTGCATATGACCAGCTTCCTGGAGAATTTCATTATTCTCCAGCTTCCCGGCGCTGCCGGTGCCATCGTCATCGGCCCGGCGCTGAACGCACCTGTTACCGGTGATAACGCAACCAGCCTGCTGCGTGACCACAACATCCCGCCCGGGCAGCAGGCAAGCTGGCTGGAGTATTTCGGCAACCTGCCTATGATCAGCCGGAAGCGCTGGTATCATGCGGCGCTGCTGCTCTACACCCTTGTCACCGGGCAGGCGTTATCGGTAACGGTGCTGCTGCTGGCGGCGGGTAAGCTGGCGGAACCTTTACCGCGCGCGGACGATAGCCCGGATCTGGATCTGTCCTACCGCCGCGAGCATACGTGGCTGCACCACGACCCGATGCAGGAACGCGAAATGTTCCGCTATATTACGAATGGGGACAAGGCAGGGCTGCTGCAGACCCATGCTTCTTTTGGCGAGGAGAGCTACGGAAGATTGTCCCGCAAAAGCCAGCTGCGCAGCAAAAAAAATCTGGCCGTCTCCTCCATCACCCTGGCCACCCGCGCGGCGATTGAAGGCGGTCTGTTCTGGGAGATGGCCTATACCCTCAGTGACTTCCATATCCAGCATATTGAGGAGCTTCGCGATATTCCGGCGGTGGACAGCGCCATGCTGGCCGCGCTATGCGACTTCGCCGATCAGGTGGAGGGCAGCCGTAGCGCAAGACATTCCCGCATCTCCGACCGGTGCCGGAATTTTATTTACAATCATCTGTATGAGGAGCTTCCACTCGGTAGGCTGGCTGAATACGCCGGAATGAGTGCCAGTTACCTGTCCCAGCTGTTCAAAAAAGAAACCGGCACCGCCATCAGCGACTACATCCAGCAGCAGCGGGTCGAAGAAGCCAAGCGTCTGATCCAGCTGCCCGGTATCACGCTGTCGGATATCGCTACCCGTCTGCATTTTAACGACCAGAGCTATTTTACCAAGGTATTCAAGAAGTATACCGGCCTCACCCCGAAACAATTCAAGCAGCATTCCAAGTAGTTCCCAGAATTATGGTATGATTCTGCTATGAGGGCAATCCTACATTTGGTTAAAGGAGAGGTTCTGCATGATGGGAAGCTTACTATTCGCAGGAGCAGTTATCTTCGTTGCGGTGAAGTTGATTAATCGCAGTAATCGTAATGCGCGGTATAAAAATTACAGCAATAGAACCCGCTCTCACTCGGGAGATCATTATTTCATCACAGGTACCGGAGCCGATGCGGGCAGCTACAACGAAAACAGCCCGCACAAAATCCATCCGGGCACGGACGGGCACAGCGGCGCCAGCCATCATCAGGGTCATCACCACGGGAATCATTCACATGATCATCATCACGGCAGCCACGGAGGCTGGGACAGCGGAGGTCACAGCAGCCATGGAGGCGGCGATTTCGGAGGCGGTGGGGATTCTGGAGGCGGCGATTCCGGCGGTGGCGGCGGCGATTGATACAATTGACACTAGAGCCCCCAGGCTGCTGTAGTTCAGCAGCCTGGGGGCTCATCTCATGTAGTGATAATTTGTACCTCATTCGCTCGTCCCGCCGGTGCATCCCGGGTTAGGCTGTTACTGGGACGGGCTGATGAACTCCTGCTGTTCGGCACGGACTCTCCGGGCCGGGGAGAGTACAGACTGAAGGCTAAGGGCCAGCAGAAACGCCATGAAGAACAGCATAGTGGAGATGCCGAAGATCAGTCTGGCGCCACTGTACACATACAACCATCCGAAGAATAGATAAGACAGCATATTGGTCGCCAGCGGACCGCCTTCAAACACGGAACCGACGCGTCCGAGCAGGTTCTCAGGAACATAGGTCATTAACAGAGTCGACAGCGTAATGCTCAGCAGGGATATGCCAATCCCGATAATGACACGGCTGAGCAGCATGGACCAAGAGCCGAAGGAGAGCGTGAGCAGCAACAGCCCCAGAGTCATGACCGCTGCTCCCCAAATGTTGATTCGCACATAATTTTTGAATTTCGCCCCAAGCAGGTTCAGACCGAGCGCCCCCGCGAACAAACCGATGCCCCCGGCGGTGCTTGCCCAGGCTAAGTAATTCTGGTCTAAATGCAGCTCTTTCACCACGAAATATATATTTAACAGATTAATCGCCCCTGTGCACGCCCCCATTACCGCCAACATGATAAATAAGCGTTTGGTGAGCGCAGAAGCGAAGATATACCGGAAGCCTTCCAGGACATCCACCCAAAAGGAGGTTGCCGGACCGGAATCGGAGGATGCTGCCAGGGGGGCCGGGCTCACCTTAAGACTCAGAATGAACAGGCTGCCAGCGATGAAACAAAAGCCGTCCACAATTAAAGATGTTGACGCCCCCCACCACTCATAGACAAAGGCTCCGATTGCAGGCCCGGCAAGACTGATCAGCGTATCTACCGTCTTTACAGAGGAACTGGCGGTACCGTAATCCTCGTTGTCCACGGCTGTGACCGTTAATTTACTGATGGCAGGCTGAAAAAATTGCTGAACCGTACACGTGAAGGCCAGCATGACCAGCAAAAGCGGCACCTGCTCCATCCAGATCAATCCGGCCAGTACAAAAGACATCGCAGCCCGGATCACCAGTGTCGCCTGCAGCACCTTCTTTGGTTTCCTGCGGTCAACCCATGTTCCGGCAAGAGGAGCCATGATAAAGACCGGGAGCATCTGGGCAAACAAAAGAGCCGTCCGGTAAAAGACAGCTTGATCCGCTTCCGCAAATACCCAGAACAGGATGGCCCAGTTCCTGATCTCATCTCCTACAGAGGATAAGGTCTGCGTGCACCATAACCGGCGGAACACTCCGTTCTTCAGCATACTCCACAAGGAAAGGCCCCCTCTCTTTCGGTATTGTCACCCTAGGAAGTCAGCAATTCATGCGTATGGAAATGGTCGTACACCCGGCTGATCCATTCCTGCCGCTCCTGTTCGCTGGCAGCAAAAGGATTCTCTAACGCCAGGTTGTGTACAACCGTCCGGAAGTCGCTCCCGTCCTCCATCTGTTGAATAATAGCAATGCTTAAAGGGTCCATGCTCATCACCCGGACGTAGCGCCTGCGCCCTTCAAGAGCCGGTGCGCTCTCCAGCACCAGCAGAATCCAATCTTCATGCCCTTCCGCAAGCTCAAGCTCTACAGGAAGGGGACTGTGCAGCTTCAGCGCAGGGATCGAATAGTGCGGCTGCATCACTTTGACAGGCTTCATAGCAGTTGTGTCCTGCGGTGCTGTATCCTGCTGCATCAGTTCCATCACCGCACGCTCATAAGACAGGAAGTCCTTAAGGACCCGCCCGGTTTCCGGCACAAGACCCTGCACCAGCTCATCAAGAATGAGGGCCAGCTCCGCTCCCGGCGGCATTGCCTCATGCATATCCAGCCTGGCAGAGACATAATCGATTGTACGGGTGTATGGAACAGCCGCCAGATGATTGAGATAATACAAGGTGCGGAAGAACGAACGGGCCAGCGGGTAGTAGAGCTTTCTGATCCTGTGCAGAGTATGTGTATCCACAGACCGCAAGGAGTAATAGTTGCTGAAAATTTGCGGGTAGCTGGCAATCCAGTTCTTTTCAATGCCGGATAGCTGGAAATCACTGTTCATATCGTTCGTGCTCCAGAACTGCTCGTCCAGCACAAGGCTGCCCTTCGCTGCGTCAAACAATTGGGTTCCGGGAAAAAGGGACAGTTGATGCAGCTGCACATCCGCTATTCCTATGGAGAGCAGCCGGACAATCATATCCAGCGTCTGATTAAGGTCTTCGGTTGTCTCTTCGGGAAATCCGGTAATAAATGAAGCCGTACATGACAGACCCAGCCGATGAAGCTCGCGGAGCAGCTCATAAGCCTGGTTCAGATCGAGCTTTTTGCCAATGACCTGCTGGATGGGCTGGCTGCCGCTCTCAATCCCGAAGAAGACGCCATTACATCCAGCCTGCATCATCACCTCAAACAGTTCTATATTGACGTGGTCCGTCCGGGAGGAGCAGCTCCAGGTGAAGGGCTCGCTGCAATCCAGCAGCTCCCGGCAGAATTGTCTGACAAACTTCTGATTAACCGTGAAATTATCATGCGTTAAGCTGAAATGGGTGATTCCCCAACGATCCCTGACGTATCTCATCTCGGCGATGATCCGTGCAGGACTTTTAGTTCTGTATTTTCGTGAAAAGAAGGTCGAGGTGCTGCAAAAGCTGCAATTAAAGGGACAGCCGCGTCCCGCCTCAACCGGAAAAAACCGGCTCTCCGGAGTGCTAAAATAAGCTTCAATATCCTCGATTAGATGAAAGGCAGGGAAGGGCGTATCATCGAGATTCCTCAGAATCGGCCGCGGCGGATTGGTGCGGATTGTCCCCTCTTCACGGAAGCAGATTCCTTCTACCTCTGAGAGCGGATGGCCCGACTCCAGGGCCACAACCAGCTCCGGCAGCGTCAGTTCGCCTTCTCCGGCAACGATATAGTCTATCGCTGGGAAATGGGTTAAGGTTTCAGCCGCTACGAAGCTCGCATGGGGTCCGCCAAGAATAATGATTCTGTCCGGGTCCAGCCGTTTGCATTCCTCCGCAATTCTCAGTGCGATCGAATAATTGCCGCACATCGCGGTGAATCCGAGAACTCTGGATGGCTTGCCGATGATTAATCGGGCAATACCGGCAAGGGCTGCTGCATCGAAATGGCTGGTGCCTGAATAGAGTAATGCCAGATCGGTGAGACACACCCCGTACCCCGCTTCAAGAAGTGCAGCGCCGAGCACAAGCAGGTTAAGCGGGGGATCAACTGTATCCACAGCTGCATTATAGGGCGGACATATCAATTGGATCATTTCCCAATCACCTCACGTAAGAGAAGATTTAACTTAAGGCGGTGAATGAATCATTCAGCAGCTCCAGATGGCTGTCAAGGTCACGCTTCACATTTCCGCAGTAGGCGCCTAAGATCGAACCGGTGGTTCGGCCGGCTTGAACCGGACAATTCCCGGAGCATAGAAAAGCGATATTGCATCCTTTACACTCCGGCTGATTCAAGACATGACGTTCCTTCCAGAGCGCCAGCTTCTGTTCATCCAGCTCAAGCTGCGGGTAATACGTTCCGAGACTCCATTTTTGATCCCCTATAATACTGGTGCAAGGGTAGACCTGGTGGTCCGGCGAGAAGGTGAATGTTTTTCCTCCGGCCGCCTCGCAAAAGTAACAGTTAGGGAAATAGCTATCTTTAGCGAGACCTGTTCCCAGCACGTTCTCAAATGGCAGGGAGAGTCTGGTTAGATCACTGTTTAACGCGGCATTCAGCCTTTGTAGTTTATCGTTTGGCACATGCGCTTTGATGAATTCCGTGAGCTGATAACTGGGCAGCAGGCCCGGGGCGGAATTCCCTGCATAGTTCTCAACGGGAGACAGTGAAACCGAGAAGTTAGGGTAAGCATTCCATTGCCGTTCCTGGAAGAAATCCAGGAGTTCATTCAGATGCTCTATATTCTCACCATCCAGATTGACACGAATAGCGATGTCGAAATCATGCTCCAGGAAGGAGTCAATCTGAGCGGTTATTTTCATAAAGGTTCCCTCATTGGCCCGGGTGATCCGCCGCCGGTCATGAACCGCCTGGGGGCCGTCTATGGTTAACTGGATTCTGAGCATGTCCTTGTAAGGCTCTAGCAATTCCTGATAGTGTGACAGGAACACCCCATTTGATATGACCGTTCCTGTGACTCCCCTTGCTTTGGCCTGCTCAAGAATAAGCCCGACGATGGAGCGGTTCAGAGGCAGGAGCGGTTCTCCGCCAAAAATAACAAAATGATGCCGGGTGGACTGCTGCTGCTGCATGATTTGATCCATGGCCAGGAAGGCAGCCTGCACCTGATCTTCAGTCATCCGTTCATGGCTGGAGCGGATCTCTTGGGGCTCAAAGCAGTAGACACATTTCAAATTACAGGTCATGGAAGGACAGAACACAAAGGAAATGTCACCTGAGCCATGCTGATCCTGGTATTCTTGGTACCGGCGGATCAGGGCTTGCTCCTCCTCACGCTCCCTGTACAGATAACCTCTGCCGGCCAGAAACTGTTCTTCATCAGCGGTGAGAGTATAGGTAACAGGCTGTTGTTTCTGGAGGAACTGGCTGATATGCTCTTCCACAATATCCATTGCGCCTGACAGGGAATTGAAGATAAGATGACGGCCGTTTCTTAAGCGATACGTAAGAATATATTCTGAAATATACAATATCTATCCCCCCTGGTATGAACAGCGGGAAGGCATAAGGATGCGCTTCCCGCTATTTCCCAAATATAAGGATGCTGTTAGATGGCTTTTTTGGCAGGATTGTTGATTTGAATGGATGCTTTCTGGCAACATGCCATTGGAACCGTAATTTCTTCAAGGTCTTTGGCTGAGAGATTCGTCCAGAGATCCTTGTTCTTCGTCAGTGATTTCATGTACATTACCTCCTCTCCTCTAAGAATATTTATGGCAAGGTGAATACCTTGACATCAGGGTAATGGAGTTCACTGGCAATAGCTTTCGAGCAGACGGTCCCGGTGAAGATCGAGATAGGTCTTCAGATATTGCCTTGTATCGCTGCAGTTTGATTCGAAATCCCTTAATTCCCCGTCTCTGCTTCCTTTCAGTACGCAGCCGCCCCCACAGAGAGGCGCAAGATTACAGTGTCTGCATTTGTCATTCACCACGATATCCCGGTGCCATCTCTGCCACTTCTCTTCATCCAAATGCAGCCCTTGAAGGTAGCTTCCAATCGAATAATCCGGGAATCCGACGGTTTCAACACAAGGATACAGCCGCCCGTCTGCACCAAATACGAGATTATGACGCTTTGAAGCACTGCAGCCGGACAGATCAAAGTAATAGTGGTCATCGTCTGTGTCAAACATAGCTTTGCGGAGTATCCGCAGCTTCTTCTCCATGAAATACCCCAGGCTGACCTTATACCTGCGCCGGGTGGCTTCCCAATCCGGGAAGAGTAAATGAAGCTGCTTCAGAAGATCAGATTCAGGCTGGAAGCCGGCAACCTTCCCCGTATTGAAATTATCATTGATCGGGGCAATCTGGCAGGAGAAATCAGGTGAGCTTGTCCACTGCAGCCGCTCGAACCCGGCGAACATCTCCGGCAAATGCCGGACATTCTCCCGGCCTGTGTTGATTCGGACGGTTACGGGTATATGGTGCTCCAGGAGAAAAGTAATGTTCGAGCAGATAAGATCATAGCTGCCGCTGTTGTTCCTGTATTTACGCAGCTGGTCGTGGATCTCCTTCGGGCCGTCCAGTGTGATTTGCATATGGCGGAAATGCGCCGAATGCTTCTGCAGAAAAGGGAAATACGCACCGAGTTCGGTACCGTTCGTAATGGAGAGAATAGGCCAGCTCCGCTCAATAGCCTGCTGTAAAATATACTCCACCTGAGATTGATTACGGGCCAGGAAGGGCTCGCCCCCGAAAAGCTCGAACTGGACGGCCGCCTCAGGCTTCAGATGCACCATCTGATCCATCGCCTGAAATATCTCATTAATCTGTGCAAGGTCAAGCGTCGGCGAGTCCTGGTGAATGTCCGATTGGAAGCAATAAGGGCAGGCGAGGTTGCATTTGTAGGTGGGGCAGATTGTGAATTGTAAGGCCGGATGAGAGCGGTAGTAGGTTTCAAGTGATTCGCGGACATATTGTTCTTCGTTCATATCCGTGAGATACCCTCTGCTCTTAAGCAGGGTACGCGTTTCCGGTTCCAGATCGTTTAATGCAGCAGTATCGGAGCTTCTATTAAAAAGAACACGGGCCACCTTAGGCTCAACCAAGTCTACAGCGCCGGTTAATGTATTCATGATCAGCAGAACATCATCGCTCAATCTGTGTTTGTAGTTATACTTAGACAATCTCATACGCCCTCATCCTCCTCAGGACTGATAGAGTTGCATTTACTAACTTGTAAATAATGTAAAACTTTTCCTGGTGGACAACTATGATAAAAGTCATAAAATAGGAAATAATCTACTAAATTACAGGCTGATCTGCCCCTCTCCTCTGAACCCCACTGAACCACCCGAAATCTCCAATTACTCTTGCAATAAGTAGATAGAAGCGGTTAACCTCACCTGCCGCCCACTTCTCCCGAAATCAGGTGCATTTATGCTCCTCATTCACTCATTCCGCCGACTTTTCCCGAAATCAGGTGCACTTATGCTCCTCATTCACTCATTCCGCCGACTTTTTCCGAAATTAGGTGCACTTATGCTCCTCATTCACTCATTCCGCCGACTTTTCCCGAAATCAGGTGCACTTATGCTCCTCATTCACATTGTGCCGACCGTATCCTCACGCCAAAGACACCAGCCTCCGAAGATGCTGGTGTCTTTGCGCATGCGCCCGCACAATCCTATCTCAAACCCAGCCAGCTCTACTGCGCAGGAGAGAGAGTAAGCGTGAATGTCTTATCGAACGGAGTAACCAGGTTAGCTTGCACGGTTTTATAGCTCTTTGGCGGGCCGGGTTCCGGGGCGGTTCTGCCGAGATGCGCCATTTCGCCGCCCGTCAGATCGATCCAGTCTCCACCAGAAGTATAACGAATCTGCCCGTCGCGCCACAGGAAGTTGTCCTCGTCCACCATCTGCAGTTCTCCCGAAGTGTTGTCCTCATCCAACGTCTCCAGCTCTCCCGAAGTGAAGTTACCTTCCCAGCCGAATTTGAAGGATAGCTGAGCCAGGACCTGGGCAGGCTCCGCGCAGTGTAGCCGGATAGTCCAGCCCGTCTCTGTACGGTGTACCTCTGTCTCCACAGACAGTGTCTGTTCATGGGTCAATGGACGGCTCTGATGCGGCAAAAGATACCACGGACTGACAGCCGTACCCGCCTGCGGCGGGAGAAGCGCTCCCTCCACCGGACCGTAGTAGCCCTTCTTCTGCACGCCCTTCAACAGGTAGCCCTCCGGCAGCCGGGTCATCTCCTGCATCGGCACGAATCCGGGGTAGAAGCTCGTATTCAGCTGTACGGCCAGCAGCCTTACAGAACCGTGGCGCATCGCGAAGAACGATGGCGTCTCCGTGATCAGCGTCACGCTGGTCGCCCCGTCTCTAAGCCGGGCCACAGGCGCCCCGAAGTCGGTATGCAGCCGGCTGTGGTAGATCTTCCCCTGGTGACCCGCCGACTCCATCTTTTGCAGATAGCCGTCCCGCAGGAAATCACCGTTCAGGATTTGTTCATACTGCACAGGCAGCTCTGCTGTAGCCTCCGGCGGATGCTGCAGCTCCGGCTCCAGCAGCATCCGTACCAGGGCGTTCACCGAGCAGACGCCCGGATTGGACAAGGAGCGTCCAGCCCATTCGGCCATACCGGCCAGCACGGCATCCTTGTCCGAACGGGCAAGAATCGCATACGGCAGATAATAAGGAGACAGATCATGGAGCACCCCCAGATCCTGCCGGCCGGAATAATCGGTCACGACTTCACCGGACGGGTGGACAAGGTAGACCATCATGTGCAGGTTCCGGCGCACCGGGTCCAGCAGCTCCGGCTTATCCAGCAGCCGGGCGGCATGAATCAGCATAATATCACTTACCGCACTGTAGATGCCGTTGCTCCGCTCGGTCCATTCCCCGTCCGGTGTAATATCCATGCCTTCCGCCAGCCATTCATCCGCCCGCTGCCGGGCCTCTTCTCTGCCGAACAGCTCATAGAGGAACCCAAGCGCCGCGCACATCACCCAGCGGTGATTCGGGGTATGGACCCCGCCCGTAAGCATAACGGGTAGGGACTGCTCCAGGAACAGGAGCATGTTGTCCAGCACCGGCTGAAGCGGCGGCCACTCCTGCTTCGCCAGCAGCTGATATAACTGCGCATAGCCGACCACAACGAAGGCCGTATCCGGCGGTGAATGATAGTTCGTCCAGCCCGGGGAGATCGAGCCGTCCTGATGCTGGAAGCGCAGCACGAACTCCGTAGCCAGCTTCAACCGCTCCAGCAGCTCCTCATCCCGGTAATACTTCGAATCCGGGTTCACCAGCGCCGCACCCCAGTAACACATATCCGTCGGAGTGCCGGTGGTGTGATTCACCCAGGCAATCCCCGTATGGGGATCAAGGGTTCCTCCATAATACAGGTTAGTCTGATCCAGCACCTGCCGGGGAATTCCCTGCTCTACTGCTCTGTCATTACTATCCACCAGTTGCTTATACATTGCGCTTCCTCCTTGCGGCAATCTCGGAAATCTCGAAGCTCTCGCCAATCAGCCTTCTGCCCTATCCCCTGCGTGCCAGCTTAGCCGTAAGCAGACGGTGGCTCTCATGAATCTCTTCCGGGCGGCAGGCAGCCTTCAGCTCATACACCTTGACCTGCGCCCGTTCAATCATCGGCAGATAGGCATCGTAGAAATCCGGATCTCCGCTGTTCACATAGGGACACCAGTGGTCGGAGAGGCCGATCGTCTCATGAATATGGACGCCGACGATATCATCCATCAGCCCTTCCATTTCCCCTATACTGTCGTACAGGCCCAGACGGTCCATCATAATGGCGTGGCCGGTATCATACCAGATGCCGACTGGCGCTCCTTTTAAAGCATTGATTATCGTCCCCGCTTCCGCCAGCGTCGGAATCTGCTGCGGCTTGGAGCGGGTCTCGATGCCGAAGCGGACATTTAGCCCCTTGGACACCGCACGGTTACACACCTCGTCCAGACTCTCGATAATGGTCTGCACATAGCCTGCACTGTACGCTTCACGCCGTTCCATCAGCTCCGCCCACTTACTGCGGTAAGCTGCCGAATCCCTGCCCTGTCCCTCGTAGATCTGCTCCAGTTCCCCAGAGATATCATACGGGAATGGCACCTCGCCCGGATGCACCACTACAGCTTCCCCGCCGTAACGCTGAGCGTACTCTGCCGAGCGGACCAGCAGGTTTATCGCACGCTTCCGCTTCTCTTTGTCCTCGAAGCCCAGCAGAACGGAATCCGTGCCGTAGTCAGGGTCCGGGACATGGGGGAAAGTATTATGCACACTTGATATACCGATCTCCCCGCGTTCAATCATCGGCTCGATGGTAACTAGCATTTCCTCCGTCACATTATAATTCAGCTCTACCCTGCGGAACCCCAGCTCCCGGATCTCATTAAGCAATCCAACACCAGTAGAATGACGTCTCATATTCCAACAGGTGGAGAAGGAGAATTCTCCTTTATCCTCCATGACCATGTCTCCTCTCGCAACGCTTCAGTGTTATGAACTAGCCCTTCACAGCTCCCAGCATAACACCGCTGACGAAATATTTCTGCAGCCAAGGATAGACGACCAGAATCGGTACCGTGGCGAAGACGACAGTGGCGGCCTTGAGGCTCTCCGGCGGCAGCTTGGTGCGGGCTGCCCCCTCCAGGTTCGTCAGCTCAGTGATCATATTGTTCTGAACCATCTGGAAGAGCTTCAGCTGAAGCGGATACAGATCGGGATTATTGATATACATCAGGGAATCCTGGAATCCGTTCCAGCGTCCAACCGCATAGAAGAGCGCGAGTGTAGCCATAACCGGCATGGATAACGGCAGAACGATTTTCAGCAGGGTGCGGAAATGTGAGCTGCCGTCAATCTCGGCCGATTCCTCCAGACTCGGCGGAATGCTGCGGAAGAAGGAGATCAGGATAATCAGGTTGAACGGGCTGACCAGACCGGGCAGAATCAGCGACCACACGGAATCGATCATATGCAGATCACGGATCAGCAGGTATTCAGGAATAATACCGCCGCTGAAGAACATGGTGATGATGATCAGGTACATGAACATAGTACGGCCCTTCAGCTTGCTTTTAGTCAGCGGATAGGCGGCTGCAATAGTGAAGAGCATGCATAATACCGTCGTAGCCACCGTCAGGATAATGGTGAAGATCAGCGAGCGGATCATCGCATTGTCGGTGAAGACCTGCACATACGCCTTCCAGTTGATCTCAATCGGGAAAATCGTGACTTCCCCGGAGGTAATGGCCCGCGTGGAGCTGAGGGACACTGCAATAACGTGTATGAACGGAGCCAGGCAGAACAGCACGAACAGCGCAATTAAGGTAACGTTAACGATATCGAATATCCGGTTTGAGGTACGTTCACTCATCGTACTCCGCCTCCTTTCTGTATAATCATAGAATGCCGTCGCCGGTCACTTTTTTCGATATATAATTGGAGCCAAGGATGAATACCAGTCCAACTACTGCCTGGAACAATCCAACTACAGTCGCCAGCGTATACTGGCCCGATTCCAGACCAATCCGGTAGACGAAGGTACTGAGCACATCGGAGTATTCGCGCACTGCCGTATTCCCGATGATGTAAGGACGATCGAAGCCGATGCTGACCATTTTCCCCAGGTTGAGAATAAGCAGGGTAATAATGGTTGGTTTGATACTGGGCAGCGTAATGTAGCGGATCTTCTTCAATCGGGTAGCCCCATCCACTTCAGCAGCCTCGAACAGCTCGCGGTTGACACCCGTAAGCGCCGCCAGATACAGGATGGTCCCCCAGCCGGCACTTTGCCAGACACCAGTGAACAGGTAAGTAATCAGCCATGGATTTTTTTCGGTCAAAAATGGAATGGGGTTCAGCCCCATACTCTCCAGCACACCATTCACCATACCCGATTGGTTGCCGAACAACTGATAGACGATACCTCCGATAATCACCCAGGAAATAAAGTGGGGAATGTAGAGGAGGGTCTGCGATATTTTTTTGAACCATACGGACTTCACTTCATAGAGCATAATGGCCAGAAAGATCGGGGCCGGGAAAGAGACTACCAAATCGAGAAAATTCAACAAAAACGTATTGCGCAAACTGCTGTAAAACTCTTTCATGCCAAAAACCTCGCGGAAAGCATCGAAGCCGATCCACTCACTGCCGTTAATGCCCTGGAACAGGTTGAAATCCTTAAAGGCAATCTGCACCCCGTACATCGGGCCGTAGCGGAAAATCAGGAAATACATAATGGGCAGTGAAAGCAGCGCGTATAGTTGCCAGTACCTTCTAATGTAAGACGCTTTGCTCAAGTTCCTCTCCTCCTATGGAGAAAAAACCGGGCAGAGCAGCATGCCAGCTCCCCCCGGTTTTCACTTTTTTTAGTTTATTTGGCTGAAATCTCTGTAAGCGCCTGCTCCAGCTCCGCTTTCAGCTTGTCTCCGCCCAGAGACATGTAGTCCTTCATTTCCTGTTCGAAAATAGTATCGAATTGATCCGGCTTCGCCATCGCGGTCTTCACAATGATCACGTTAAGCTTGTCGCTGAGCGTTGTGCCGTATTTCGATTCCGTTTCAATCGGCTTGCCGAAGACGATCGGACCCACAGTATCTGTGTTGGCAATATCAATCGACTGCTTCAGCGCCTCCTGGTTGTTGGCAGGGAAGCCCAGAATCCAGGCTTTCTCATTGGTGGCCTGATCGCCGAGGTTCTTACCGTTGGAGATAATCGCGGTGTCCCCGGAAGTGAACAGACGGTCTTGGAATTCCTGAGAAACATCAGCCTTAACTACCGGAATACCATCCACCATATCGTAGTTCTCGCCTTCAACGCCGTTGTAGATGTCAATCAGATTGTTTCCAGTTGCCATCCAGTCAAGGTATTTCACAGCTTCCACCGCACGCTTGCTGCTCTTAGGAATCATGATGTACATGCCGTTCGAAGCATAGCGGGATTTGATATACTTATTGTCCACCTTGGCATTGGTGAGGATGTCCGCAGGCAGCACCTTGCTGCCCGGCACATTCTTGTAGAGATTATCCAGTGTGCCATCGGCATAGAACATACTATCCACATCCTCGGACCAGAAGCCGATGTTGCCGTTCTGAATGTCCTTGGATACCTGGGCTTTGTCTTCATCCAGACTGAAGTCCTTGCTGACCAGCCCTTCATTGTAGAGCTTGTTGAGGAACTGTGCCGCATCCTTGAAGCCCTCATGCAGCGGCAGCTCATAACGCTGGCTGTAAGTAAGGTCGCCGCTGATCGGCTTGATGAAGGAGTAGATCAGGGTCTCCAGCTGAGCCGAGCCGAGGGACATGCCCATCGGAATGGTTTTGCTGCCCAGACCGCCCGGGTCCTTCTCTTTAAACGCTTTCAAAGTAGTGTACAGCTCATCAGTGTTCTTCGGTACCGGCAGCCCCAGCTTATCCAGCCAGTCCTGGCGGATATATGAAGCGTAACGGCCTGTAATCGCCCGTTTACCCGGAATGGCGAATTGCTTGCCATCCAGCTGGCCGAAGGTCATCGTCTCGTCACCAATGAATTTCTTCAGCGTCTGGCCGTGCTCCTCCAGTAAGGAACCCACATCCGTCAGACCGCCCTGCTGGGCGTAACGGTAGAAGACACTGGAATCGTAAGTGAAGACAATATCCGGCACATCAGAATTACTCGCCATCAGTACATTTAGCTTCGTGACTTCCTCTGAGCGCTGCACCGGTACAAATTCAACATTAATGTTATTCGGATCACCGAAATTTTTCTGAATCATCTGGGACACGAAGTTATTGGTAATGGTGTATTGCTTCGGCGTTTTACCGCGGTCGAAGATCTCCACCTTCAAGGTTACGCGTTCAGCGCTCTTCCCGGGTGCATCTGTACCTCCGGCTGCCGAATTCGATTTACCGTCCGAGGAACAGCCTGCAAGCAGAGTAGCCCCCATTACTGCGGTCAAGCCGATGCCGATTGCCTTCTTCAGAACTCTTTGATTTACGTTCACTGTCATTGTTCCATCTCCCTCGCCTTTAGCAGGCTATAATGGTGACTGCATGATACCCCCGAGCTTCACTGTGCCCGTACTCTTAGTAATGTCCCGTTCAAGCCTGTATTCCCCCCTCAGCGTTCAAGGCTGCTTGTTGTTCCGGGATGACCACAGTATTTCATAACTTTTGGCGGTCTGACAATAAACCTGTTTCGGATGCGATAAAGGGCCTGAATTCGGACATCCGGTTTATCAGACCAACCATTTTCGTACAATAAACCGCTTTCATATCGGCAAAAATACAGGCCGCATCGCTATTCGCCCCCTTTTTTCAGAGGTTGGCGGAAAAGAGATGCGGCCTGGTGCTTACACGGTTGTAGCAGATGAATTCTATGGCTTCACCGGCTAACGGAATTCCTTCCATAGTGAAGCTTCCTCTAGTCCTGCGGCTCCAATCTGGAGGCTGCTTCGCGGCGTCTGGAAGAACGGTAATCGCCCGGCGTGATGCCGGCAATCCGCTTGAAGACTCTGCCGAACGAAATGGCATTCCCATACCCTACTTGAAGCGCGATATCCTGCAAGGAACAATCCGTATCCACCAGCAGCTGCTCGGCTTCCTTCATCCGCAGCTCGGTGAGGAAATCCACGAACTTCATTTTGAATTCGGTCTTGAACAGATAGCTCGCGTATTTGCCGGAGACCTGGAACCGGTCACTCAGATGCTTCAATGAAAGATCGGGGTTGGTGAAATTCTCTTCGATATAATCCTTCATCTCATTGACCATGGCCCGGTAGCTCTTCGTCTCGCTGGCAGAGACATAGGTCCGGAATAAATCTGTGACATATTCGAATAAAATCGTCTTCACTTCACGGAGCGCCTCGGCCTCCTCCAGCTGCTTCAGCCGGACCTGCGCATTCTCCGCCGACAGCTCGTCCTGCAGCTGCTCGGACATCACCGCCACTTCCCGGCTCAGCATCTGCAGCATAGCCTGAATTAAGGAACGGATATCCTCGTCCTTCAGGAAATCCTGTTCAAACGCCTCGAAAATCCGCTCCAGCTGCTCCCGCCACTGGCCGCTCGACATGCGGAAGTACTTCACGAATTCAGCGATCATCTGCAGGTATTTATACGTCTCAAGCAGTGGCTGGCGCGCTGCGCCGCTGCCTGCCAAGACGATATCCTCATGAATCAGCAGCTTGTGCTGCATCACATATTCGGCTGCCGCATAAGACTCCCGGATCATCACCGGCCCGGCGGCAGCGGAGCCGATGCCGAAGCTGAGCGAGATCCGCAGATTCTGCTCGACCCAGGAGCGGCAATCCTCCGCAAAAACCCGGATCTTGGCTTCCATCTCCTGATCGCTGCCGGTGGCCAGAAACAGGATCGCTGCACGTTCGGTTCCCACCCATTCTGCCCAGCCCTGCAGCTCCGCGTTCCGCGCCAATTCCTGGAACACATTCATCAGGGCAAACTTCAGCGTATTCTGGTCGCCCCGGGTATACCGGTCCTCGAATACCTGCTCGTAGCGGTTAATCTCCCCAAGCACAACGATGAAGCGTGAGGCAGCATTCGCACCGGTAAGCGGAGACAGCTCCTCCAGCCGCTGGGTCACCTGCTCCAGCCGCTCGCTGTGCAGCAGATCGGTGAACAGCTTGCTGCGCTGCAGCAGCAGGTTCTCCCTCGTTTTTTTATCATAATCGGTCATGTGGTTGATCAGATCCTCCAGCACGCCGTCAATCAGCATCATCTCGTCCGGCCTGTCGGTAGACTGATCCATCATCCGGATCTGATGGCCCTCAATCCGGTTCATAATCACCTGGATCGGCTTATAATTGCGCCGGGTTACATAGATCAGATACAATACCGCACAGACCACGGTTCCCACCGCAATCGCTACCCAGAGATAGGAAATTACAGAGACCCAGCTGAACAGATTCCCCGCCTTGATTCCACTCTCGAACGTCCAGCCGTTTCTCTCCAGCTTCAGCGTGTTCAGCAGCTTGCCGTCAGCCACACCTTCTGTATCGGAATGGGCCTGGTACACGGTGTTGCCATTGCCGTCCAGAATGGTCATGAACGAGAGCTGCTGGTTAACCATGCTGTCAATGAGCTGCTCCAGGGCACTCATTTTGATATTGATGACCAGCATCCCCCCGGAGCCGAAGGGAAGCGGCATTGCTTTATTGGTAGTCAGCACACGAATTTCTGTACGCTGGGACATATCGGTATGATATTCCCTGACCGGTTGCCAGCCTTCCGGTACTGCCGGAGTCGAAGTCATGGCCCTGATCCAGTCCTCGTCGGCGAATCCGTCCAGCTCCTTCAACCCCGTATCGGTTAGAACGCTTCCACGCTCACGGTCATACAAATACACGGACTGAATATTCGAAGATTCCTGGATCAGATTGCGCAGACTCTGGGCAACCGCATAGACAGTGCCTCTGTCCGGCTCCCCCTGATTATTGAAATAGAGCTTGTAGACATCGTTCCGCTCAACCGCCTCCAGCACCGACAGCTCGGCTTCTTTGATCGTCCGGTCCACACTATCCCTGAGATAGCTGGCGGAGATGCGGTCTGCCTTCTTCGTTTCCGTCCGGGAGATATCATTAATAAACACAAAGGAGGCAAAGATCAGAATCGTCACCGTCAGCAAAAATATAGGGAAATAAGACAGCAGCAACCGGCGATACCAGGAACGGAACATTCGACAACCTCCTCCACAACCATCAGGGTACAAGGCCGCCTCCGCCCGCTTCAAACACATATGGTTCGAAGCCGCTCTGCGGCGATCCTGAACATCAGGCCTATTTTTACTGTGCAACTGGCAGAACTGACCGCCGTTGAATTCCTGCCATTATAGCACATGCGCTTCCCCTCCAGCTAACCAGATAAAGTCATTCTACCCGCAGCCCGCTGTTCCCGCGCACCTGTGCCAATGCCCGCTCGGGAATAGCGGTCTGGGGGTGGGTAAATATGGGGATTAGCTGCCGGCTGTAGACTAACTTCTGTCTGGGACTGGCTAATTAGATGAACTGTGATGAGACAAACTCACCACTTCCAATTGAGCAGCATTGTTGCACTTTGGGCAGGAATTATCTAAATTAGTTACTGGCTATGGCGTATTGTTGCAGCATTTGCAGCAATTCTGGTGTATAGAGTAAGTTAGAGCCGGTATTGTTGCATTTCGTGCAGGATTTCCGCACAGGCCGCTCCTGTTGAGCAGCACTGTTGCAATTTGAGCAGGATTTCCGTACTTACCCTTATCTGCCGAATTCAGGTGCACTAATGCTCCTCATTTCCTTAATAAATTACCAGCCCGTACAATAACAAAATCACCCCGAAGGGTGAAATGTTCAAACAATATACTCTCCTATACATCAACTATCCCGAGGCGGCTCGCCTTATACTCGCAGGCTACAAACCGCTATTTTCCCGGATATACCGCCGCGCCTTGATCGCATATTCCAGCGGATCGGCAAGCGCCGGGTCCTGCTCTGCTTCGACAACGAACCATCCCGTATAGGGAGAGGCAGCCAGTTCGGCAAAAATCTCTCCGAACGCGATGCAGCCATCGCCCGGTACGGTGAAGGCTCCCGCTTTTACCGCCTGCAGGAAGCTAAGGCTCTCCGCCTTCACACGCTGGACCACCTCCGGCCGGATATCCTTCAGATGCACATGCTTAATCCGCGGCAGATGCTCACGCAGCACCTCCAGAGGATTCTCGCCGGAGAAGGCCAAATGTCCCGTATCGTATAAGAGCGACACTTCATTAGGATCAGTAAGCTCCATCAGCCGGGCAATCTCCGCTGCGGTCTGCACCCCGGTGCCCATGTGATGGTGATAGACCAGCGTCATGCCCTTCTCGGCCGCCAGCCGTCCCAGCCCGCTAAGACCTGCGGCAAGCGCAGCCCAATCCGCCTCGGTAAATACCGGCTTGTCAGCGAACAGCGGCGTATCGATCTGCCCCTGAATGCTCCGGCCCTGCTCGGATACGACAATGACCTTGGCGCCCATCTCATGCAGGAAATCCCGGTGCGCAAGGAAGGCTTCCGCCGTCTCCTCATACGGACGCTCCGTCAGGAAGGCGCTGAACCAGGCACTGGCGATACTCAGACCGCGCAGCCCCAGTGCCCTGTGCAAAAGCTCCGGGGAACGCGGATACTTGTTGCCCACCTCGCTGCCCTCATATCCGGCAAGCGCCATCTCGCTGATGCATTGCTCGAACGTATTGCCGCCCCCCAGCTCAGGCATATCATCATTCGTCCAGGCAATCGGAGCGATCGCCAGCCGGACGGCATTGTCTCTGAACATGCTCATGTTCTACCCCTTCCACAATCCCAAGTATGGCAGAATCCTTGATTCACTGTGCGCCGTCTGCCCTGCTTCGCGCACATTCAGCGCACATCCAGCGCCCGCTCAGTAGCTCCGGGCTGTCTCTAGTCCGCTGCGCTTCCGGTCATAAGCCTCCTGCATCGCTTCCTTGCCGGACACTTCCGCTACCCCGACATTCCACCAGGCCCCATAGCCGTGGGTCATCGTCTTCGGCAGCACTTTGATATCGATCAGCGTGGAGCGTTCCGACTGGCGGGCCGCCGCCAGAGCCGTACGAAGCTCCCCGACTGTGGATGCACGGAAGGTCTGTACTCCATAACCGGCCGCACTCGCCGCATAGTCGATCCGCATCAGCTCACCGCTGAGCTGCCCGTCCGTACCCCGGTGGCGGAATTCTGTGGCCATGCTGTCCATTCCCTGCTCCATCTGCAGGTTATTAATACAGCCGAAGCCTGCATTATCCAGCAGAAGGACGTTGATCTTCCGGTTCTCCTGCAAGCTGGTTACCAGCTCGGAATGCAGCATCTGGTAGCTGCCGTCCCCGACCAGCGCGTAGACTTCACGCCCCGGCTCTGCCAGCTTGATGCCCAGCGCCCCGGCAATCTCATAGCCCATACACGAGAAGCCATATTCCATATGATAGGTATCCGGCACCTCCGAGTTCCACATCCGCTGCATATCTCCCGGCAGACTGCCCGCCGCTCCGATGACAATCGCATCCTGCGGAATAGCTTCATTAATGATCCCCAGCACCTGCGTCTGGGTCAGCGAAGTGCCTAGCACCTCTGCATATTCCGGGAGCTTCTCATCGAGCTGTCCGGCTACTTCCGGGGTGAACACACCTGTGTTGCCGGTGTTCGCCGGATACTCCACACCAGCTAAGCGTTCTCTCTCCGCAGCCCACGATTTCTTCGCCTGGGCGATCTCATCCGTATACGCTGAGCGGTACCCCCGCTCCTCCAGCGCTGCGGCTAAGGCGTTCAAGCCTTCGGCTGCATCGCAAACTACCGCCAACGCGTCCAGCTTGGCCGCATGATAGGGCGAAGCGTTCAGCGTCAGGAATTCCACCTCAGAATGACTGAACAGACTCTTCGAGGCGGTGGTGAAGTCCGTGAAACGGGTACCGACGCCGATCACCAGATCGGCCTCCGGGGCCAGCGCATTCGCGCAGCCGTTGCCGGTGACGCCGATACCGCCGAGGTTGTACTCGAAGCTGCTGGCTACTGCACTTTTGCCGGCCTGGGTCTCCCCGAACGGAATAGCGAATTTCTCGGCAAAAGCGCGCAGCGCCGCTCCGGCATCCCCATACCGGACACCCCCGCCGCAGACCAGCAGCGGCCGCTGCTTGCTGGCGATCAGCTCAGCCGCAGCCGCAATCTCCTGCGGATGAGGCAGCCGGGCGATGACCCGGTGAATCCGCTTGCGGAAGAAATCAGCCGGATACTCCCAGGCTTCGCCCTGCACATCCTGCGGCAGCGCAATCGTAACCGCCCCCGTATCTCCCGGATCAGTCAGCACCCGCATCGCGTTCAGCATTGCCGACATCAGCTGCTCCGGCCGGGTGACCCGGTCCCAGTATTTGCTGACTGCCTTGAAGGCGTCATTAACCGTGATCGACAGATTATACGTATGCTCCATCTGCTGGAGCACCGGGTCAGGCTGGCGGGTAGCGAAGGTATCTCCCGGCAGCAGCAGCACAGGAATCTGATTCGCCGTTGCTGTTGCAGCAGCCGTCAGCATGTTAGCGGCCCCCGGCCCTACTGAAGCGGTACAGGCCATAATCTTACGTCTGCGGCTCTGCTTGGCGAATGCGGTTGCCGCGTGAACCATCCCTTGCTCATTGCGTCCCTGGTAGACCGTCAGTTCACCCGGCGCTTCCTGCAAGGCCTGCCCCAATCCAAGTACATTGCCATGCCCGAACACGGTGAATACCCCGTGCACGAAGCGTTCCGGCCCGCCGCCGTAATCCACATACTGCTGATTCAGAAATTTAACCAGCGCCTGCGCTGTCGTTAATCGGATACGTTCCACTTCATGTTCCTCCCTTCGCCTTGTCTACTGCCAGCGGGCAGTGACGACTTTTTTGCGCGTATAGAATTCTACCCCGTCGCTTCCGTTTGCATGAAGATCGCCATAGAACGAATCCTTCCAGCCCGAGAACGGGAAGAACGCCATCGGTGCAGGCACTCCAACATTTACTCCCAGCATGCCAGACTCGATATGTTCGCGGAAGTAACGGACTTTACCGCCATCATTCGTGAAAATACAAGCTCCGTTCGCAAACCGCGAGCGATTCGCAATCTCCACTGCCTGGGCCACATCCTTCACCCGGATCACCGACAGCACCGGCGCAAAAATCTCCTCCTGCCAGATCTTCATCTCCTCCGTCACCCCGTCGAACAGCGTAGGTCCGATGAAATAACCTTCTCCCTGCACTGCCGCATCCTCACGGCCATCCCTGAGCAGCTTCGCGCCTTCGGCGATGCCCTGTTCAATGTAGCTAACCGTCCGTTCTTTATGGCCTTGACGGATCACCGGCCCCAGGAACGTATCCTCCTCCAGACCATTCCCAATGGTCATGCTATTGCACTCCCGCAGCAGGATCGAGATCAGCTCATCGGCGACTTCCTCCTGTACCGTTACCACCGAGCAGGCCATGCAGCGTTCCCCGGCAGAGCCGAAGGCCGCATTCACAATCTGGGAGGCCGAGGCTTCCAGGTTCGCGTCCGCCAGCACGATGGAGTGGTTCTTCGCTCCGGCTAGCGCCTGAACGCGCTTGAGATGGTCCGTTCCTTTTTTGTATACATATTCCGCTACCGGCTGCGATCCGACAAAAGAAATCGCCTTCACATCCGGGTGCTCCAGCAGTCCGTTCACCACCTCATGCGCGCCGTTCACCACATTCAGCACACCCTTCGGCAGTCCGGCTTCCTCCAGCAGTTCCGCAAGGCGGGCTGCCAGGAGCGGTGTCCGCTCCGAGGGCTTCAGCACAAAAGTGTTGCCGCAGGCAATCGCCAGCGGGAACATCCAGCACGGCACCATCATTGGGAAATTGAACGGGGTAATCCCGCCGACTACTCCAATCGGATAGCGGTACATGCCCGACTCGATGCCAGTCGCAATATCCGGCAGTTGCCGGCCCATCATCAGCGTCGGTGCGCCTGCTGCAAATTCTACGCATTCAATGCCGCGCTGGACCTCGCCGTAGGCTTCTTTGAAGCTTTTGCCGTTCTCCAGCGTGATGATCTTCGCAAGCTTCTCCCAATTCTCGACCAGCAGCTGCTGATATTTGAACAGAATCCGTGCTCTGCGCGGCACCGGTGTTGCGGACCAGCCTGCAAAAGCTGCCTTAGCCGCCGCCACCGCCCGGTCCACATCGGCTCTGCCGGATAGAGGCGTTCTGCCCAGCAGCTCACCTGTGGCCGGATTCACTACCGGCTCCGTCTGCTCCGTATCGGCTGTTACCCATTGCCCGTCGATATAATTTTTCAATACTTGTGCCGTTTGCTCTGTCATTCTGTCCACTCCTTCTGTTCTATATAAAGTCTGCTGACTGCCCTTACTTATTGCGCTCCTGCCGTAACTTCCTCGTTGGTTCGCAGGAATTCCTCCAGCTCCTCCAGGGTTGGCATAGCATCGGAGCAGCTGTGGCGGGAGATGACAATGGATGCCGAAGCACTGCCGCGCCGCATCGCCTCACTGACACTGTGCCCGCTCATCAGACTGTGGATGAAAGCGGAAGCATAGGAATCGCCTGCGCCGAATGTCTTGAGTACCTTAGCCGGGAAAATCCCGCTCCGGTGGCTCTGCCCATCCGCTGTATAGCCGATCGAGCCGCTGCCGCCATGCTTGATGACCACCAGCTCTGCCTGATGCGAGAACCAGCGGGCTGCCGTGGCCTGATCATCTGCGCCAGCCAGATTATACAGATTCTCCATCATGTCGAATTCTTCGCGCGTGCCGATGATGCAGTGGCTTTTCTCGGCAGCGAGGTTATAGTAGACCGCCGTTTCAGCGGCTGATGTCCAGGTATAAGGGCGGTAATCGAGATCGAAGAACACGGTCACATTATGCTTGCGGGCGAATTCCAGCGCCAGGAACACCGCTTCGCGGGAAGGACTCTGCGCCAGCGCCGTACCGGAGATGAGCAACGCCTTGGAGCTGGCGATGTATGCCTCAGAGATCTCTTCCGTGTTCAGCAGCAGATCGGCCACATGGTCGCGGTACATTAGAATGCTGCATTCCTGCGGGCTCTTGATTTCTGTAAAAGCCAGCCCCGTCACCGCACCCGTCCGGTCCACGCAGACCTGGCTGTCGTCGATGCCATCCTTGCGCAGATAGCTGCGGATGAACCTGCCCATCTGGTCGTCGGCCAGCTTGCCGATGAAGCCGGTACGCATGCCGAGCCGCGCTGCACCGATGATAATATTGGCCGGAGAGCCGCCGACATATTTGGTGAAGGTCATCGTCTCTTCCATCGGCCGCCCGGTCTCATTGGCGTTCAAATCAATACACAACCGGCCAACAGCAACTACATCCAGCCGCCGGTCAGGGTCGAACTGTAAACCGTTCATAGTGATGCCTCCTTGATCAAGCTAGGGAAAAGGTAATTCATTCGGTACTACGGTAATACGAATGGCTGAAAATCGTTGTGAATTGGACAATGAAGTTGTAATTCGTACAGTGAAGTTGTAAATAAGCGCAATGATGCTATAAATCGCACAATCTTAAGGTTAGTTTGATACGCTGCATTAAGAGTCGGTTGGCGTGTAGATTGAGTATTTCAACGAGTATTTCAACGAGTATTTCAACGTTTACTCGTTTCCTTTGGAACAGAATGGTTCATTTCATCTCGGGGAAGGGTAAGCGCTTAACCTAATTTTCTACTTCAGTATAGTTTAGAAGCGCGCTTTTGGCAATCCTCAATTTGAAAGCGATATCAATAATCGGTTTTTCGCATCCCTCCGGCACACTCCCCCCACACATCTCGCCCTCCCCCCACTGCACGCAAAAAAGACCCGCTCCCAGCCGCTGCCGGAACAGGTCTTTAATAGATAGTGGTGTTATTAGTGCGGAACCGGACCCGTCGAATGGCGGATGACCAGCTCGGGCATCAGCATGATTTTGCGCTTGGGGCTGGTGGGGTTACTGATCGATTCATTCAGCAGAAGCATCGCCTGCTCGGTCATCTCGCGCAGAGGCTGGGCGATACTGGTCAGCGAGGGATGGCAGATTTCTGCCAGCATCGTATTGTCGAAGCCTACTACGGACAGATCGCGGGGAATGGACAGGCCGGCACTGCGCGCCTCCTTGAGCACCCCGATTGCCAATAGATCATTGCAGCCAAAGATGGCGGTCGGGCGTATGTCCTGTGCCTGATTCAGCATCTCTGCCGCTGCCGTGCGCCCGTTCTCCAGCGTAGCCGAGGTGTGGATCATATTCGCCGGATTGTCAAAAGAAATCCCCGCCGCCTTCAGCGCATCCAGGAACCCCTCCACACGCAGCCTGCTCCCCGGCAGATTGTCAGAGATAACTCCCAGCCTGCGGTGACCGAGGGACAGCAGATATTCCGTGGCCTGATAGCCGCCTTTGTAGTCATCGACGGTGACACTATTGCCCTCCAGCATACGGATATCGGCTGAGAACAGCACAAGCGGCACATGATCGGCCACCATTCCGCGAATCAGCTCAGGATTCCCCGTATGAGAGGCAATAATCAGGCCATCCACCCGTTTGCGCAGCAGCAGCGAGATGTATCGGGCCGCCTTCTCATCGCTGCGGTCCGTACTGCACACGATTAAGTCGCTGCCCTGCTCCTGGGCGTAATCCTCGATGCCGCGGGCCGTCTCCGCAAAAAAAGGATTGGCAATATCGGGGATCATCAGCCCGATGGTCCCCGTCCGGCGGCTGGTCAGGGCAGAAGCTACCAGACTGGGCTGGTAGTTCAGCTCCTCCATGACCCGCCCCACCTTTTCCCGCGTCTTGTCGCTGATCCGGCCGCTCTTATTCAATACCTTGGACACCGTAGCGATAGAGACGCCTGCTTCCCGTGCCACATCATAGATCGTAGGTTTCATCGTTATTAAGCCCGCCTTTGCGTTCACGCCTTCTTATCCTTCGATTATAAGGAAGTCCTCCCACGCTGTCTATCTATCGGGTATGTGTGTCTTCTACGAACCGGCTATTTAAATAACCCTTACGGGTGAATGAGATTACCTGCGTGCCATTTATCCACAACAGAAGAAAATCATAATTTCCTCTACAGTAAATAAGGCTCCCGCTGCGCGGAAGCCCCATTATAAACCATTCGCTTGTCTGCCAAGCTACATAACCTTCTACCCTCTTTGACTCAAATCACTCTGCCGCTGTCACAGTCCCGCTCTGTGCAGGCTTGAACAGCCACTCATGATCGGGATCATTGTGGAACACCCACGTGCGGACCGGTCCGGCCATGACGTTAAGATAATACGAATCATATCCCGGCGGCGCAGAGACAGGGTGATACCCCTCCGGCACCAGCACGATACTTTTATCCGGTACAGCAATAGTCTCGTCGAGGCTGCGGTCATCATTGTAGACCCGCTGCACCACGAAGCCCTTGGCGGGATTGACCCGGTGATAATACGTCTCCTCCAGATAGGATTCCGCCGGCAGGTTATCCTGGTCATGCTTGTGCGGCGGATAGCTGGACCAATTGCCGCCGCCCGTGCGCACCTCGACCACCAGCAGGCTCTCGGCTACGCTGTGTTCTGGCAGGATATTAACGACTTTGCGAGTCATACTGCCATAGCCGCGGTCCTCGATTGCCGCATCTGACGGGGTAATCAGCCGTGCCGGATATTTGCCGCTTCCCGGAGCAAGGCAGACCCCAAGCTCCAGCTCTGTCAGTGCGCTAACCTCATAATGCGCTCCTGCCGGAACATATACAGCGTAAGGAGCCATATCTTCAAAAACGGACATGCGTCCGCCAATATCGGCGAACCGCTCGCCATCCACCTCTATATCTGCTCTGCCCGCCAGCAGTACCAGACAGACTTCATTCTCTTCGCTATCACGCTCCAGGGTAGCTCCGGCCTGCAATTGGTACACCTCGAACCCGACATACTTCCATCCGGCACTCTCGGGGCTGACCGCAGCGATACAGCCATCCTTATCCGGCGCTCCGGCCTTAATCAGTAGATCAGACATCCTCGTTCATCCTCCTCTGTCTTCAGAATCTGTATCCGCTTACAAGGCCTGCAGTTCAGAAAATCCCGCTTCCGCAGCAGTTACAGACAGCTTGACGGGAAGTCCGCTCAGATACGATTCTCTGGCTGCTTCGGCAATGAGCTGTGCCGCCTCGCCGTCACGGCCACTGCAGATCACCGGTTCCTGTAGCCTTACTGAACGGGCAAACGCAACAATCTCCTCCATAAATGCCTGGTTATAGCGTTCCAGGAAGAAATGCTCCGGCTGATCGCGGGTGACCGAAGTCGCGGTGGATACCTCGACTGTTGTCGGACGGCAGTTGTCGGCCGTCGCCGAACCCAGCGTTCCGAACACCTCCACCCGTTGATCATAGCCGTATACAGCCTGCCGGCTGTTGTCGATCACGCAAATCGCCCCGTTCACGAACGTCAAGGTAATGACGGCGGTGTCCACATCCCCGCAACGGCCGAACATCGGATCAATCAGATTCGCCCCCCGGGTGTAGACCTCGGCCACTTCACTGCCCACCAGATAACGGGCCATATCGAAATCATGAATCGTCATATCCATGAACATCCCGCCCGAGGACCGTACATAAGCCTCACCGGGAGGCTGCGGGTCACGCGAGGTAATCTTCACAATATGCGGATTCCCCAGCTCTCCAGATTGAACCAGGCGCTTCAGCTTACGGAAGCTGGGGTCCATCCGGCGGTTGAAGCCCACTTGCAGCAGTACACCAGCGTTCTCTGCCGCCTGCAAGGCCCGCTGGGTCTCTTCCGAGGAGAGGCTGATCGGCTTCTCACAGAAGATATGTTTGCCCGCGTGCGCAGCCCGCTCAATCCATGACGCATGCGAATCAGTCGGCGTGCAGATGAACACCGCTTCAATCTCAGGATCATTCAATATATCTTCACCCGCAGCAAAAACAGAGCCAAGCCCCCTGCTCTCTGCCCAGGCCAGCAATTCCTCACTCATCATAGCTTCAGCTATGGACTTCAGCTTGAACGACGGCATCGCACGCAGATTGTCTGCGTGGAGACGGCCGATTCTTCCCGCTCCGATAATGCTAACTACAATCGGTTTAACCATGTTCGCTTATCCTCCTCAGAAGGTAAGCGCTTAACCTTCCCGAGAACAGTATACTTCATGCTTCGGTAAGCTTCAAGCAAATTTTTCATCAAAAAGATTAGATAGGCGTGAACCGAAATACATATTTGGATAAAGGCAGCCGATGAATGTGTTGGCTGTCTTTGTTTGTGTTCAATCAGGTCAGGACAACATGAAAGAGACTGTAGAAATAAAATAGGAAATGGATACCGTGAGATTTCTCTTTAACAATTAAATGAATCCTATATTATGCAAGTTAGAACAGGAAAAGAGGTGTCTCATGAGCAAAATTAATTTTACCGAAAGCCTTCTTCGAGTAATTATTTCTCTGATCGGACTTCCATTCACATGGATTCAAGCGGCTCTTTCCAGATACCTTCTGTATAAATATAAAGCTCCAGGAGAAAAGATTTCTGTTGGCTCACATCATCTCCATGCAATTGTTACCGGCAGCAGCACAAGTAATCTTCCGACGATTCTATTAGAAGCCGGAATGGGTGGTTGTGCTCTGGATTGGTCGCTGGTTCAGCCCGCATTAGCCAAACATACCAAGGTCCTCTCCTATGACCGAGCTGGTTTCGGTTGGAGTACTACGCCTATCAGTGAGCCGACTTGCGAAGGTTATGTTCGTGATTTGCGGGAATTATTAACGCAGCTTGAATTAGAACCCCCATACATTCTTGTAGGGCACTCCTATGGCGGAATGATCATGCGTTTGTTTGCTTCTAAGTATCCTGAAGAGGTCTCCGGGATTATTCTTGTGGACTCCACACATGAGCAAAGATTCATAGAATCCACTTTTAATCAAATCAGATATGAAGAACGGCTGCGGCACCTGAGACGACTAAGAATGGGTTATCTTTTATCCCCTATTGGGTTGCCCCGTCTATTAAAACAACCTATTGGTGCCAAACGGCTGCCTCCACCAGTTCAACGTACAGTGAATACACTCGGATATCGAAATAATGCGTATAAAGCGGCATATCTGGAATCTCTCTGCACTATAAAAAGTGCCCTTCAATTAATAGAGTCAGAGCCTTTAGTTTCGGAATTACCAATCATCGTATTATCTGCCGGAAGGCAGAATGAGGATTGGCAACAATTACAGAAGAAGCTCCTCCAGTTAACCGCAAAAACCCGGCAGATCATCGTCACGGATAGCTGGCATTCCATTCAACTCTATCAGCCGCAAGCGGTTATAGATTCAGTATTGAACCTATTAAGAGAACATTACCGCAACCAAACAGACAAGCAGGCGTCTATTTAGTAGGAATATATATCCATTAAGAAAGGTGAGCTAACATGATTGGGAGATTCATAAGAGTTCTGGATGGAAGCCCCAGACTCGTTATTAGTATTTTCATTAGCTCCAAAAACAGAAGGGTATCCCGTCGTCCTCCTCTCCCCTGGATTCGGTGTAGAACGCGATATGTATCTCGGAGTGATTTCCAAGTTAGTCTCCAAAAACTACGTGGTAATTACGATTAGCGCTCCGCATGAGTCTGTCTTCACCGTATTTCCAGACGGCAGCTATCTCAAGCAGGCACCGGAAATGGCGGAGCTGGCAAGCAGTGACTACACCAGTTGGCGCCGTCTGCTCCACAACCGGGTTCAATCTATACACGCAGTTATGGACCATCTTAAGATGCTTAACCGCTCCGATACCGGGCTTGCCGGGCTGTTCGATCTGGATAAGGTTGCTGTCCTGGGACATTCGCTCGGAGGTGCCGCCTCCCTGGAGGCCGCCAAGCAGGATCACCGGATCAAGGCTGCTGTCCTGCTCGATCCCAGTTTTCACCTTATACGCCGGGAAGACGTACAGTCTTCTGTTCCAGTTCTGCTGCTGCGGCAAGAAGCTTCGGCGTACCGGGAGATGGCAGCATCTATGAATGAGACCATTGCATACGATTATATCGATGGGCAGCGCTATGCCTTCAACGCTCTGAACAATGCCCATTTCTATCGGGTAAAAGGGGCTCAGCACATGTCTTTTTCCGACATTCCGCTCCATTACAATGATCATCACGCTGTTCCCGTTCATACGGTTACCGCAGAAGCTGCAACCGCATTCATGGAGGCGGTCTTTTGTAAGGGTGAGGCGGGCCGAAATTTCGCTTTACGGCCTGGAGAAACCGTCGTTCCCATCAACTCAGAGGGTGAACCTGTAGGAACTTAGCATGAAGACACCCTGCGTATGACGGACCCTCTTAGATTAGTTGCAGGAACAGTATTGCTTAATTTTAAATGTTCTTTACAGCTAAATACGGGTACTCAATGATACACTTAGGCTATCATAACGCTTGCTTGAAGGAGTGTTCCAAATGCAATTACAAATAGTGAAGGAGCCCGGCACAAACGATACATCTTATGTTACAAACAAAATGATTGAATTCAATCTCAAGCATTTCCCTGACGAATTGAAGGGCAGATATCAAGCCGTCAACCTTCTTTTGAAGGATAGCGATGGAAATATTTACGGCGGACTAACTGGTGAAATATGCTGGAACTGGTTAGAGGTACAATATCTATTCGTTGACGAGGACTACAGGAAATTCGGATATGGAAAGAAGCTGCTGCTCGAAGCCGAAAAAATGGCTAAAGTAAAAAAATGCGATTTCATTAAATTAGATACCCTAAGCTTTCAGGCATTGGACTTTTACTTAAAGCAAGGGTTTGAAGTGTTCGGAACGATACATAACGCCGGCAGCCATACTCATTATTATTTGAAAAAAGAGATCTCCAAGTAAAAGCTAACGCCCATTGATTAACATGATTTGATACCCAAACATCGATTGACCCGGGAGGGCATTTTGTATGAAGATCCGACTTAGCGACTATAATCCAGACTGGATCAGACTTTATCAGCAGGAGGCTGAATTTTTAACTACTATTTTCACAGATGAAATCGTACGTTTCGAGCACTTTGGAAGCACCTCAGTACCAGGCCTGAAAGCCAAACCCGTGATTGATATGATGTGTATTGTAAAAGACATAGGCAAAATCGACTCGTACAACGATAAGATGACACTGCTCGGATATGATGCAGGTGGAGAATGGGGAATTCCCGGCAGAAGGCTATTCCGCAAGGGCGGTGAGGCGAGGACGCATCACCTTCATTGTTATCAGGCAGACAACCCTCAAATTGAACGGCATCTCGTGTTCAGAGATTATTTAAGAGCCCATCCGGAAGAATCGGCAAGATACAGTCAGTTCAAACAAGAATTAGCGGATCGCTTCGAGGATACCAGCCAGTACGGCCCAGCCAAAAAAGCATTTGTGAGCACTATGGAACAACAGGCACTGTCTTGGTTCGCAGAAAAGAAGTGAGTTCACAGTGAATCTTACGGGGCAATTATCACTTATAAGCAACCGAAAAAGAGGAGCAACTCAAATGAAGACAATTATGCGCATGATGGACCATCTGTACTGGGCGGACGGAAGGATTTTGGATGCACTTGAAGCAAGTGACACGAAGGACACAGAGCTTCTGAAGCTGGTGCGGCATGTGGCGGTGGCGGAGCAAGTCTGGCTGTCGCGCTTGGAGGGTAGGGGCAACGTGCAATATTGGTTATGGGAGGAAGCGGAAGACCTGCCGGAGATCCGGCGAATGTTCGAAGCTAACGCTAAGGATTACCGCAACTATATCGGCAAGCTGGAAGAATCTGCGCTGGATCAGATGATCAGCTACAGCAGCCAGAATGGGCGTTCGTTCCAGACTTCTGTCCGGGACATCTTGCTGCAGGTGCTTTTACATGGGCAATATCACCGGGGACAGATCAACCGGGCCCTTCGGATGGAAGGAGCAGAGCCTGCTCCCGTTGATTACATCACATTCGCAAGGCTTTAACCTTGCAACTGCTAGGAACAAGGAGCGGATATAAGAAATGGAGATCAGAGCATTACATACGGGTGAACAAGCACCTACCGAATTGCTTTTATTGGCCGACCCTTCCCCGAAGCTGGTTGAGGACTATGTGGCAAGAGGGCAATGCTTCGTTGCTGAGGCGGATCAACAGGTGGTCGGTGTCTATGTGCTGCTGCCAACCCGGCCGGAGACCGCAGAGCTGGTGAATATCGCAGTGGATGAGGAGTTCCAGGGCCAGGGCATCGGTAAGCAGTTGGTGAATCATGCGATTCAGGAGGCTAAGCGGCTCGGATTCAAAACGCTGGAGATCGGCACAGGCAACTCTAGTATCGGCCAGCTTGCACTGTATCAGAAATGCGGCTTCCGGATCACAGGAATCGACAAGGACTTTTTCATTAGGCATTATAGTGAAGAAATCTATGAGAACGGGATGCAGGTGGTGGATATGATCCGCCTGTCACAGGATCTGTAAGTCAATCAGGGCTGCGGAACAGCTTCACAAACCTAACAATAGCTGCAGAAATTATCGCAGGAGGGAACGTATCTTATGGAAGCACAAATATTGCAGTTTCTCAATAACACTTATCCTGTTCTACTCTCCAGTGTGGAAGCGGTCACCAACGAAATGTACCGTTGTCACTCGGGGAAGGGAACGTTTTTCGCCCGAATTACGAATTATAAGACCTATGAAGAACAATTAGCTGAAGTGAACTGGACTACTTATCTGTTCAACTGGGGCGTACGGGTGCCGGAGGTTGTATCTACTGAACAGAATTCGCTTATCAGCACCCTGCTGCTGGATGAAGCAGAGAAGTTCGTGGTCTTGTTCCGGGCGGCAGCCGGAATCCACCTGCCCCGGGCCAAATGGGACAAAACCATATTTAGAACCCTCGGACAGCAGATAGGCAGAATGCATCAGGTGAGCAAAGAGTATCAGCAGTCTGAAGCTGCCCAACCGATTCCACATTGGTATGATAACGATGAATATGATTTTCTCAAGTATATTCCTGCCGAAGAGCGGGCCATCCGGGATATTGCGAAGGATGTGCTCCAGCAGATCCGAATGCTGCCCAAAGATGAGGCGAACTACGGCTTAATCCACGGCGACCTGTGGCTGAACAACACCTTGGTAGAGGGCGACTCTGCGCTGACGATGATTGATTTTCAGGATTGCGAGCGGCATTATTATGCCTACGATTTAGCTGTGCCCATCTATTCTGCACTGGAGTACTCGTTCACGGGCGGACAGAACCTCATGGACTATAAGCGCGCGATTACTAAGGCAATCACGGACGGGTATAAGGAAGAGCATCCCCTCTCCGCTGAGATGTCTAGACAACTGCCACTGTTTATGAGACTGAAGGAGCTGTTTGAGTACAACCTGATGCACATGTATTGGAACTTCGAGGAGCTTAGCGAGGAGCAGGTGCGGATTCTGAATCTGTACAGAAGCAAGATTGAGTTCATGCATACGTGAGGTGAGTGAGATGTATGACTACATTAGCATCCATTCTGTGGACTACGCCAAGACCGTAAGGACAGAGGTACTGGAGCGGTTTATCGTGCAGACCTTGGGATTTGAGCAGACTGGACCGCTTCAATTCTCCAAAGGGCTTCATGGCACGCATGTTGGACTGAAGGGAATCTCCGCAAATTCGGATGGCAGTTACGCTTACTATACGCTGGAGGCTCGAACATACCATAACCGCTCTGGCGATGGCCATTGCTGACGAATTCGGCTGGTGCATTGATGAGGACCACGGTTTGGATACTTAGTGTGATCGGTTTTTCGACTACATTCGGTCCATGCGCCTTGTGTCAGTCCAATGTGATCGGTTTTTCGATTACATTCGGTCCATACGCCTTGCCTCAGTCCAATGTGATCGGTTTTTCGACTACATTTGGTCCATGCGCCTTGTGTCAGTCCAATGTGGTCGGTTTTTCGATTACATTTGGTCCCCGTCACCTGCGCGTTCCCCCAACAATACACAAGCGGCAGCCGAAGACAGATCCCTGTCCTGGCTGCCGCTTATTCAATTCAGACACCTGCCGCCTCAGCAGTAATGCAGCGCTTCGCCCAGCGCGACCAGCGCCATCGCCTGGCCGTAGGCCATCGGGGCAATGATGATCCCTTTGTAGTCTTCCTTGGCTGCGCCGATGGGAGTACCGCCAGACACGCCGAGCACTGTGCCTTCACCGTCAATTCTGTCCAGGATGGCGCGGATTGCCCGCAGAGCCGGTTCGCTATAGCCCTCCGGGAGCAGCCCCCGGCGCACACTGTTCAGAATACCCGCGGCAATCGCAGCCGAACCGGAGGTTTCGGTATAGCTGCCAGAGTCATCCAGCAGGGTATGCCATAGTCCGTCCCCGCTCTGACAAGCGAGCAGGGCTTCGGCCTGGGCCTGCAATGTCTGCTGGAGATAGCTGAAGACTCCGTCTGCCAGATAGGGCCGCATCAGCTCCAGATATTCCGGCAGGCCGAGGGCGAACCAGCCGTTGCCGCGGCACCAGAAGGCTTCGCTGAAGTTATGGCGCTCTGCAAAATGCCAGCCGTGGAAGAAGAAGCCGGTTTTTTTGTCATACAGATATTTAATATGCAGCAGCAGCTGATGCAGCGAGGTCTCGCGCCACTGCGGGTTGTCGTACTTCACACCCATTTTGGCAGTGAACAGAATCGCCATGAACAGCGTATCAATCCAGATCTCGTTCTCATGGAGCGAGACCTCATGCTTCTGAGTCCCCGTAGTCACATGCTGATAGCCTTGCTCCAGCGTCCGGGGCAGGCCGTGCATTAGCCAATCCATCCATTCCAGACTCAGCTCTCCCGCCTCTTCCAGCTCCATCAGCGACAGCAGCGGCGCAGTCGTATTAATATTCCGGCTGGGAAGTCCCTTCGTAAGCTGCCGGGCCATCCACGGCTTGGTATATTCCGCATAACGGCCGTCACCGAAATGCCGGTCAAGCTTTTGCAGGCCATACAGCCCCACTCCCTGCGGCCAATCCCACTCTTCCATCCCGAAGTCCCTGGCAAAATACCCCCGGCGCTCCGCATCCTCCCCCAGGTTCTGCAATTCCGCTTCATTATCCGGCCGGCCCAGCTTCAGCAGCTTATTCGTGACCAGGTCCAGCTTCTGCATAACCTCTTCCTTGCTCACACAGCTAACCGGCACCGCTTGCTTCTCTCCTGCTCCCATCCTAGCCTCTCTCCTCTCAGCTCTGCGCCCCGCGCAGCTTGATTCTGAACGTTCTGATCTCATACGGCTTCACCTGGAAGCTCAGCCCCTCTTCTTCCTGCCAGTCTCCCAGCGGCTCCTCCATCAGGTTGCATTCCTGCCAGGAGGCTATAGAGTATGCGCTGTCTACAGTAATCTGCGTCCGGGAACCGGCGTACTCATGCAGCCGCAGCACCACATCCTTACCGTCCTCAGAGCGCTTGACCGCATCCACCGTCACATGTGCGCCATCAATATAGAGCAGCGGGTCTCCTTCAAGCTCACCTGCCACACTGCGTAGCGGATTATTCAGCTCCCACGCCTCCTGGACCACCTTGCCCTCTACAAAATCACCCGTATGCGGATAAAGTGCATACGTAAAAGCATGATGCCCCTGATCCTGCTGCGGATCGGGATGAACCGCCGACTTCAGCAGCGTCAGCCGGAGCACGCTGTCCTTGATGTCATAGCCGTATTTGCAGTCATTGAGCAGCGCTATGCCATAGCCCTTCTCGCTGATATCCGCCCACTGATGGCCCACCGTTTCGAAGCGGGCGTAATCCCAGCTCGTATTCCAGTGCGTAGGGCGCTTCACATTGCCGAACTGAATGTCATAAGTAGCCTCCAGCGCATGAATATCCACCGGGAAGGCCACCTTCAGCAGTTGGTTATGCCCGTGCCAGTCCATTTCTGTGCGGAAGTCAATCCGCGCGGTATCGCGGTAGAAGATGATGTCCTGAGTTACCGCTGTGTAGTGATAGGTCCAGGTCATGCGCAGCACCGCCCGCAGCGGGCCGTTCTCGGTCAGCTCACATCCGGTCAGCTGAGTGATCTCGGTCATCTTTTCCTGGTAGAAAATATCGATATCCCATGCTTCAAAATCCAGCGGCTTATCCTCGAACACCTGTAGCACATTCCCGCGCTGCCCTGGCGCCAGCAGCTCGCGGCCTCTCTGCCGGTCGATCATTGAAGTGAAGTGGCCCTGTTCATTCCACACTACTTCCACAAGCGGTGTGCTCAGCATGTTGCCGGATACGGCTGCAAGCGGCTGAATCTGCGCCTCCAGGGAGGCCTCGGCTGCTTGCCCGTGAACTACCTTCAGCACCGCCGTGCCCAGTGCAGGCACAGACGGAACATAGACCAGCACTTCCCCGTCTGCCGTCCGCTGCTGCCACAGCCGGTTCCCGTCTGCGTCATGAACACTTGCGGAATCTGCGGCACCCATAGGAAGCAGCGCATAGCGCGGACGGTTCCAGTTCGAGCTGTTCATCAGAGTAAACCTGCTGTCAGCCTCTTCTTCCTCAGCCACTCCGTTAATCAGAGCTAGTGAGCGCGCCTCGCCTTCCGCATATTCAGCATCACTGTCCTCGTAGACCTCAGCGATCGACGAACCGGGGATAATGTCATGGAACTGGTTGCGCAGCAGGATCTCCCAGATCCCGGTCAGTTCAGCCGCAGGATATGCGGTTTCAAGATTCCCCTGTCTAACACCCATCAGTGTATGCAGCCACTCGGCATCCCTCAGCAGCAGCTCCAGGCGGCGGTTATATTTCTTGTTGCGGGCTTGCGAGGTGTACGTGCCCCGGTGGCATTCGAAATACAGCTCACCGTTCCAGGTGTGTACGAACGCCTCCGCCTTCCCGATCCGTTCATGCAGCCCGGTAAAATACTCCCCGGCACTGCCCATCTCAATCTTCGGAATGCCCGGAAGCTTGTCGAAGCGCCGGCGAAGCTCCAGCATCTCCCGCGTCGGCCCGCCGCCTCCGTCACCCCAGCCGTATGCAAACATCAGGTGATCGTTGATCTCCTTATCCTGATAGGAATTCCAGATCCCGCGCAGCAGCCCCGCCGTCATCCGTCCGTTATACGTGTACTCCGCCCCATCCTTCTCAGAGGTCGTGATGAAATGGGTCAGCACCTCCGAACCGTCCATTCCCCGCCACCAGAAGGTGTCATGCGGCATCCGGTTGAACTGATTCCAGCTGATTTTGGTCGTCATGAACGTATCGATGCCCGATTTGCGCAGAATCTGCGGCAACGCCCAGCTGTATCCGAAGACATCCGGCAGCCACAGGTACTTGCTCTCTACGCCGAATTGTTCACGGAGATAGCGTTTGCCCAGCATAATCTGGCGGACCAGCGACTCGCCGGACGGGATATTACAATCCGATTCCAGCCACATCGCCCCTTCCGCTTCCCAGCGGCCTTCCTTCACCTTCTCGGTGATCCGCCCGAACAGCTCCGGATAATCCTGCTCCAGATAAGCGTACAATTGAGGCTGCGTCTGCAGGAACTGGTACTCCGGGAACTCCTCCATCAGCCGCAGTACGGTGGAGAAGGAACGGGCTGTCTTTTCACGGGTATGCTTCAGCCGCCACAGCCAGGCAACATCAATATGGGTATGGCCCACAGCGGTAAGCGTTACGTCAAAAGTCTGCGGCATCGCCTCTATCGCCTGATTCAGACTGGCGCCTGCCTGATACAGCGAAGCAGTATGCTCCGGTGAACCCGGCTCCGACCAGTCGATCAGACGGAAGGCCTCATTCAGCGCTCTAAGCAGCCACTGCTTCTCCGGCTGGTCTCTGCCAAGGTAACGGAAGGTGTCGAGCGCCGCCTTCGACATGTAGAACAGATCATCAATGCCCTCGTCCAGATAGCCGATGAACGCTTCGCTGAGCCGGTGCTCCTGAATTCTGGGCTGCCCGCCGCCCTCAAGTCCCGACCACAGCCGGAAAGCCAGCTCTACCGTCTGTCCGCCCCATTTATCGCCGAAGATTACCTCTCTATGGTTGTTATCTACGCCCTGATAAGGCGATCCGTTCACGAACAGCAGCGATTCGAAGCCGGAGTTATTGAAGTCCCCTGTTTTGCCAAAATCAAATCTGCCGGCAATTTTGAAGCCTGCCTGACCAGGCGGCAGCACGATCTCTGTGCGCAGCCAGATGTAACGGTCCCGCCCGCGCCAATGCTCCTGAAGCCTGATGACGCCATCAAAGGACACCGACTCCGGGTATACACCATTAGCCCCTTCCTCATCCTCAGCGAACGCGAACTCTGTAAGCTCCTGGACCTTAAGATATCTATACTTTTCTACTTCAGCCTGGCGTTTGATCAGCTTTTCTTCTGTGAATAACATCTCTATCACTCCCTGTATCCGCTTTCATATGGTCACTATAGCAAACCTTCCACTCCAAAAACTACCCTACTCTTGCTGTATTCCGCCCTATTCATTGCATATTTTGCTTTTTTGAGCCTATAATATACAGGATAACGGCAATAGTGAGGAGAGAGGCTATGCTTGAAAGCGACCTGCTGTACGAGCAAGGATACAGCATACGTATCAATACTCCGGCTGATCCGCTCTTTTACTATTTTGACTACGATCAGCGCTCTCACGACATCAATATGGAGTTCCAGCACGATCATGACTTTTATGAGATTCATATTCTGCTGGATTCCAGCGCTACTCATATTATTGAAGGTAATGTACATGCCCTCCAGCAATATGACATTGTTCTGCTTGCTCCGTACCGGCTGCATATGACCCAATATCCCGCAGGCCCGCCGCATAAGCGGCTGATTATCAACTTCAACCTGCCCAGGAATACACCCGGACTTGAGACCGCTTACAATGCAATGCTGCAGCCGTTCGCCGAGGAGGTTCCGATCTACCGGTTCACCGGAGGGCCGCGCAGCGCCGTGTTCGAGCCGCTCAATGCTATTTTCAACTGCTCCCGCAGCGCATCACCGCTGAATCCGGTGCTGATTCACAGTCTGTTCCAGCAGTTCCTGTGCAGTCTGTCCCAGCAGAATGACAAGAATGCTTACGTGCTGGAGGAGATCGGCAATGCCATGATGCAAAAAATCTATTCAATCACCGCCCACATTCACAGCCATTACGGCAGCGAGCTGTCCCTGGATTCCATCTCCAAGGAATTCTATATCAGCCCTTATTATTTATCGCACCAGTTCAGAACCGTCACGGGCTTCACCTTGACCGAATACATCCAAATGACCCGCGTCCGCAAAGCACAGCAGCTTCTGCTCCATACCCGGCACAAGATCTCCGACATCGCCGGACAATGCGGCTTCAACAGCTTCTCCCAGTTCAACCGCATCTTCAATAAGCAGAGCGGCATGTCCCCTTCCGCGTTCCGCAAGGCGCAGGGGTCGTCTGGCGGAGCTTCGTCTACGCTGTCGTATTGAGTGGAGCGCAAAAAAGAAGGCTATTCCAAAAAGCCGTGAAAGCGGCTGGTTGGGATAGCCTTTGTTTTGGGGCAGGATCGAAGTGAGCTTGGGTGGACGCTGCGCCGAAGAGCTGTTGTTTCAATAAAAGATAATCTTTCAATTTTACAATTTTGTTATCACTATTCCAGTTGTTCCTCCTCTTCATCTTCAACTAATTTAGTAAAAAAATCAAAAAATGTTTTCCATATATCTGGTGGTGAAATGAAAGACATTGTACCTATTCTTTCGACATCCGTTGCATCACACCATATAACACATGGATTATTTTGGGTATCCATAATAATAATACTGTTTGGCGGCTCTGCTAACACAACAAAATTTGTTGGTAATTTGATTGCGTTTCTAAGCCTAAGCGTTTCATCTACAATGTTAGGGGTGATACCTTTGTATGCAAACGCAAAACAACTTATTCCACCCAATAATCCACCACTGTAAAATTTAGCTATATCCCGAAAATCGCTGGGAAGTTCTAACTTAAGAATTTCCTCTATTTTTCTTAAGCCATTCTCGTCGACTCCACCTTCAGGATACAACTGAATATATCTCTCACGTATTTCCTCTATACTTGACATAGATAAAACCTCCTTTATTGATTTGTTACACGCCATTTCCAATATTCACGAGTATCTACACCAAATTTGTTACGGTCAATAGGAAATTCAGGATTAGGCTTACTTCTACCATATTGACTATGCAATATATCTTGTCCGTATTTACCAACACCATGATATCTTGTGCTTGCCTCTACTAAAGGTCCCCTTGAATCTTGTCCTAGATGATGCAGGGTAGAAAAGCTACCATCATTTAATTGAGGTGCAAGTCCTTTTTTTGCAGCATCAGCATTTGTTTTACCGATAAAGTTAGCATCTCCAGCGTTACGAACATAATCCCAGTCAATATCGTTTCGCTGATATACAGCATAAGTTTGTTTAGTTCCTTTAGGTCTGATTGCTGTCCAGGGTACTTGTTCATGAGAGAATACGTTACCCTTCCCCCCAGCCCCACTCTCCCTTTTCTCCAGATACTGTTCAACCGCTCTGATCACAGGCACTAAAGCATCGAGATCTGACTTCGCTAAATCGTCTACCGGTGTTGCTCCGATCGTGGTAACGAATCCATTTAATTGATTGATCAGATCGCCAACGTTAACTCCAGAATCATCTTTCTTATTTTCGGGTTTTCCATTTTTATCCTTCTTTAATTTCTCTATCCGCTTCTCAAATCCCTTTATTATGACGGATAAAGGTTGTGGGTACTCACTAGCCATCACCACCACAGGCCCGCCGCCGCGCTTCTCAACCCAGAGCTGGTGGCTTTCTTTGCCGATTTTGAAGTTGACCAGCAAGCCGGCAATGGCGTTCTTTAGCTTCCCGGCACCCGCGACTACGAGATTCACTCCTGATTTCAAAAGCTTCTTGCCGAAGGCTAACAAGCGCGTATGCACACCGCCCTTGACGGTGCCGATGAAATCACCGGAACTTTCTTTTTTGGCAGTGCCCGCTTTTCCGCTGGCCTTGGGCTCTTCTTTTTTGCCTGAGCTGTTTTTCCCTGAGCTGTCTTTGCCAGAGCTGTCTTTACTGCCTCCACCCGATATTCCGGACAGATTGGCCAGCAGCTTCGTGCCGTTGCCGAAGACCTGATTGGTCTGCGACTGGGCTTCATCCACCAGTCCCGTTGCTCCTTCTGTGGCTTCGTCGATCAATCCGCCTACCTTGTCCACAGGCCCCTGAAGCGGCTGCAGCAGGCCCTGGACCGGGCTGGACGCTGCAATTTTGTTAATCAGCTTGTCTGCGAACGGAATATGCTGGCGGATCAGGTCAACCAGTGATTGGCCCGCCACGGCTTCAATCCCTTTGAATACGGCCTTAATCAGTGCTGACGGCGGATGGGTGATGATAAAATTCAGTACCATATCGACGGCTTTGTTAGCCAAGACTGACATAAGCTGGGCCGGTTTCCCTAGCAGCTGAACCTTTGCTTTAATACCGCCTGCGGCTTCGGTTACCTTCTCACGAATTCCCTTGAACAAGCCTCCAGCCGCTTCCTTCAGCTTGCCTGCCCCCTCACTCAGAGCCTCGGCAGGGTTCTTCAATACCTCCAGACCCTGAACCATACCGGCATACACCATGCTGAACGGGTTGAACCACGACTTGCCCGAGATGTTGATCACCGGTAGAGCCTTGTTAATCGCGCCAGCCACCTTGCCGACTGTCTTTTGCAGAATTTCGAACACGCCCTGAAGAAGCTGCAGCACCTTCATCAGCCCTTTTTCCTGGCTTCCGCCTTTCGGAGCCTTGCCCCCATCCTTGTCCTTCTCTTTGTCATCTCCCTGGCCCGTCTGTAATGGCTTCAGCTCACCGAACAGCCCCTTGACCAGAAACCCGCCCAAGCCCGCCGGATTCAGGAACTGCTTCAGATTCTGCACCTTGAAATTCCGCAGGGTGCCCACCACAGTCATGACTGTGTTGGCCTGACGCAGAAGCTTAGGGAGGGTCGAGGTCAGCCAAGTGACGATTTGCACCAGAACACTGCCTCCGCCCGTGGCAAAAGCGGCCGCAACCTCCGCAGCAATCTGGGCAACCTCCAGAGCCTTGCCGAAATTTATTTTGAACTCACCGCTTAGGAATTTCCCGATTCCCGTGAATATGCCGTTATACATGGACTGGACACCGGCGAACAGCTTATCCGCCGTTTTGCCCAAGAAATCCAGGGCGGCGCTGACCCCCTTCTTCAGGAAAGCAGCAGCCGTATTCACAGCTTGAACTGCCTTATTCACAGCACGGTCGATCCAGCTGTTAATCTTCTTGGCAATACCCGGGAAGCGGGCAAATATGGTATTAGCAATCCCCTTCAGCACGTTCCCGAAGACTTTAATGGCGCTGACAATCAGCTTCCGGCCGGCTTCAATCAGCCCAACAACCGCTTGCTTGGCTTTATCGAAAATAGCTTTGACAGCCTTCCGCAGCTGGGTGAAGAGGAAGTTCATGCCTTTTTGGATAGCCTCGCCGAGTTGCTTGCCCTTTTCCTTGATCCATTCCCAGGGGTTTTTAGCTTTTTTCTTGGGTTCGCCTTCGGCCTCACCTTGCTTTTGCTTCTCCTCAGCCTGGGTCTTCGTGTTCTTGTATTCCTGCCGGGATTCGGCTTCGGCAGCGGACAGCTTGCGCTTGACCTCGCCTTCCTTCTCATCCCTAATCCCGGTAATTTCCTTATTCTTCTCTGCTGCGGCTGCCCCTGCTTCACGGTCGTACTCCCCGCTGGTGGCCTTGATCTCTTCCTTCCACTGGGTCCGGTACCCCGAGACCTCCGCCTTGGCGGCAGTCTGCTCGTTTCGCTGCTTCTCGGACGCTTCGGCTTTCAGCCGTTCCACCTCTGCCTTTGTATCGCTTTGGGCAGTGGTGAGTCCGCTGTCAAACGGTTCTTTGCCTTTCTGGTATTCTGCCTGACGATTCACCATGTAGGCCTGAAGCGGACCCTCCAGATGAGGATTGAGGTAAGCGGCCACATCGGGCGGGATTACACCGGTGGGTTTCAGTTGAAAAGCTGGCGGCGCCACGGCGCGGATACCCTGCGCCGAGCGGAGAATGCCAGGGTCCGGCTTTGGCTGAATCCGCTCCTCCCCGAAATCCTGCCGGGTCTGCTCCAGCTCAGAAGCCTGTACAGTCTGCATATGCTGCTTGCCCTCTGCCCGAAAGCTCTCCACCTGGGATGGATCAGCTTCACCTGTCAGGCCCATCTCCGGCGGATTCGCTGCATACCTGCTTGCTTCCTCCATCATTCGATCCGGATCAGCATCCTCTGAGACTTGGGGAAAGCTGTTCATCCCTGCTGACGCCTTGACGCCTTGCTTGGCGCTCTGAAAAGCAGGCAGCTCGAAAGCGGGCACCGGATCTGCCGCTATCCGCTTCGCAGGATCGGCTTTGCCGGGCGCGATGCCGGTTGGAGTCGGAATGGCAGGCAGCGCCTTCTCAGCCTGCTGTCTTTGCTGCCCTAGCGCCTCACCGGAGACACCCACCGCCTGGGTATACGCCTTAGTGATTTCTGCGGGAGCAATGCTGCCGAGCTGCTGGATCACGCTGCCCGGATTATCGCCTTTAATATGTACAACCGGAGCTTTGGCTGTTGCCTTTCTGGCTTGCAGAGGCAAGGCAGAGGTCCGTGGACCTGCTGCTGCAGACTTCTGCCCTGGCGTAGCTGACTTGTCTGCAGACTTTTGCCCTCGCTCAACTGGTGTGACAGAGACCTTCCCTTCCTTATCAGCTTCCGGTTTGCTTTCCGGCTTCGTACTGAAGCTCACTTTCGCGGGAGGCTTGAGTCCACCTTCTCCTTCTAACCGGACAGATATAGCCCTCTCCTCTTTTCCACCCTTCTTTGCTTGTGCTTTGACTACAGCAGCCTTGACCTCTGTCGTCCCTCCCCGCATGTCTCCTGTTTGGGAGGTTTTCCTGAAGGCATGGATGGCCCGGGCCGCAGCTGGTTTTGCTGTGATTGGCGGAGACTTGATTCCAGCTGTTTTTTTAGAGCCTGATTCATTTACAATGGGTTTGTCTGCTTTCGCGCGGGTCTGTTCAGCCTTCTCAGGCTTGGTTCGCTTGCCTTGGTCCAGCAGCATAAGCGCACTCCGCAGGCCAATTACACCGCTGAGCAGATTGAACTCTCTAGAGCTTACAGTCTCCGGGGCAGTTCGAAGGCGGTGAGCCAGCTGGTTGAGCTCAAGCGGTGTTCGCAGCGGCGGCTTCAATGCCGCCTTGTCTGCGAGCGGGACTTGCGCCGGTCTTTTCTGGGTCACGCTCTGCGGCTCTGCCGGTTTATGCACTGCAATCTTGCTTGGCATAGAAGGTCACTCCCTGATTATTCCGTATACAAGTAATGGTATTTTCAGAGACTGATTCACAGCCAGTTCAACAAAAAAGCTTCCGAACCGCCCAAAGGGCAATCCAGAAGCTTTGTCCTATTCCATATCCGTAGTCCCGCAACGCAAGAACACCTACACCGTAAACTGCACCCGGCTGAGCAGAACCTCACCCTGCAAGACAAGATACACATCTGTGGTTCCGGCGTCTATATCCGCTATAGCGGACTGGCCATGCCACTGCTGAACGCTGCCGGATGGAACTACAAGTGTAGCCGCCAGCTTGCCGGACGGGCTGCCGGTCCGGACTTCAACCACGCCTCCCTGGACGGAGGATACCAGCATCTCGACGCCCGCTGCACCCTCTGCAAACCGGACATTATGGAAGGCGATCCATGCCCCTTCTTTCACCGGATGAACCGCAGCGCCGCCAGCCTTGCATTCATCGAGGAAGACGCTATCGTAATCATCGTAATTCTCAGCCTTAACTGGCGCATACAGATCACGCGGCGGAACGGTCTCGCCATGCACTCTGATGGTGGCGGACAGCCGGATATCTCCCGAGGAACGGCCTACCGTTAGCTGGTATTCCCCATCCTCCACACAGTACTGTTCGCGGCTGACGTCCCAGAAGGCGAGTTCAGCGGCGGGTAAGGTGAATGTGACCGTCTGCTTCTGCCCGGCGGCCAGCCGGATTTTGTCAAACCTCTTCAATTGCTTAAGCGGACGCCTGATCCGGGTGGACAAGCACTGGACATACAGCTGGACGACCTCGTCACCGTCAACGCTGCCACTGTTCTCAAGTTCCACGGTCAGACTGATATTACCGTCCTGCTGTACTTCCTCCGCTACCAGTGACATCTTGTTATAATTCACCTGCGCGTAGCTCAGACCGTGACCGAACGGATAGAGTGGTTCACCGTCGAAGTACATGTAGGTTCTCTTGCCTTTGATAATATCGTAGTCCATGAATTCAGGCAGCTGGCTGACGCTGCGGTACCAGGTCATATTCAGCTTGCCGGACGGGCTGTAATCGCCGAACAGGACATCTGCGACGGCATGGCCCAGCTCCTGTCCGCTATGCGAAGTGTACAGCACGGCCGGAATATGCTCGTCGATCCAGGTGGAGGAAATCGGATAGCTGCCGACGATCACCACGACGGTGTTCGGGTTGGCGGCATAAACGGCCTTAACCAGATTCTCCTGCTCTGCGGGCAGTACAATATCCGGCCGGTCAATCTCCTCCTTGCCGTTCAAGAGCGGATGGTTACCGACGAATACGACGGCAACCTCAGCGGCCCGGGCCGCTTCCACCGCTGCTTCTACGCCATTCACTACCAGTTGCTTATGGAAGATGCGTGCTTCGGAAGAGGACTCCTCTTCAGAGACGCAGAGGGTTCCGTCCTCAGCACTGATAACAAGCGGCTGATCATTCCAGGTACGCAGGCTGACGGTGCCTTCCCCCTCCTGAACCAGGTTCAGCGATTCCTTCACATACCAGCCATAGATTTCATCGGCGGAAGCGGTCAGTGTTCCGGCATCTGTCAGGGTAACATATTGCCCCCGGCTGGCGGATTCAAGGGTATGAGCAGTCCAGCCCCAAGCCGTATGGCGGAACATCTCCCCGCGCTCCGGCTGATCATGCAGCACTGCGAGCCGTCCGTCCTCACCTGTAAAACCCACGGCTTGTCCGCTGGCAGCGGAGGTCAGAATGATCCGGTCATCCCCGCTCTCGAAGGTGACCTGCTTGCCTGCCAGCTTCTTGATGATTCCCTGCAAAGGGGTCACCGCATATGGCAGCGTACCGGAATACCAGTCTCTGAACGCTTCGTCCCCCAGCGGGCCGATCACAGCGACCTTGGACAACGAGGCTGCATTCAGCGGAAGGGCTGCGTTGTCGTTCTTCAGCAGCACGATGGATTCCTTCGCGGCTTCGAGCGACAGCTCGCCATGCGCTTTGCTGAGAATGGCTGAGTCGTCTATCTTCGTATACGGATTGCCTTCCTCCGGGTCGAACTCACCGAGCCGGAAGCGGATGCGGAAGGTGTTCGCCAGCGCGCGGTCCAGATCCGCCTCGGTCAGCAGACCTTCACGGAGCGCCTCGTGAATCACCTTAATGGTCTCCTCTGTCTCTTCGGTCACACTGTCTATGCCGTTCTTGATGGATTCCGCCATGGACTGGGCGAAGGAATCATAATACTTATGGTCCTTCACAATGCCGAACAGGTCTCCGGCATCACTGACAATGAAGCCGTCCATCTCCCATTCGCCCTTCACAATCTCCATTACCGCCGGATGGAGGATAACCGGCACGCCGTTCACGGAGTTGTAGGCGGTCATCATGGATTGTGCACCGCCTTCCTTGAAGGCAGGCTTGAAGGCTTCCAGATAATATTCGCGCATATTGCGCGGGTCAATGCTGGACGAAGCCACGCCCCGGTCAATCTCATTATTGTTCCCGAGGAAATGCTTCAGGGTCGCTACCGCTTTCAGATACACCGGGTGATCGCCCTGAATTCCCTGGACAAGCGCTGTACTCAGCCGGCCTGTCAGCTCAGGGTCCTCCCCGTAGGCTTCCTCTGTTCTCCCCCAGCGCGGGTCCCGTTCCATATCCACAGTCGGTGCCCACAGAGTCAAGCCGTTAACCGTGGGATTCTTGCGGTAAAAGGCTCTGGCCTCATCCCCGATCGCCGAGCCGATTCTCTGCAGCAGCGCCGGGTTCCAGGTACAGGCGAGGCCGCTTGGCTGCGGGTACGAGGTGGCTTTGCCCAGCCAGGAGATCCCGTGTGCGCCCTCCGTCCCATGCTTGTAACCGCCTACACCCAGCCGTTCAATTTCAGCCTGATATTGCGGCATCAGACTGACCTTCTCCGCCAGCGTCAGCCGGGAGAGCAGATCCTGAACACGTTCATTTAATGGCAATTCAATTTGTCTAAAAGGATACGTAGCAGCGTCCATATGTAATCTCTCCTTCATTTTTCATGATAACGGTTTCATCTCCAGCCAAGCCCAGCGTCCTGTTGCCTCCGCACAGCCCGGCTGTCCTATCCTCCTCCATCTTAGAAGATCTTCCCTGACAATAACACCAGAACAATTGGCCCAAAAACCAGTTCATTATTAGGGATTCCGTATGGTATAGATGCTAATCAGACACATCATATGCTATTGACGTTATACTATAATTAAATCAAAGAGAAGACTACAAGCGATGCTGAAAGGAAGTCCACACACTCTATGCTCAAAAGAACCTATGCTCTGCTCCTCATTCCAAGCTATCCTATATTCCTGCTCTGCATGCTGTTCCAGGGAATGGCCATCTCTATCAGCGCCCCGTTCCTGGCGGTCTACTTCACAGAAGAACTCGGCGTCACCGCAGGAACCTTCGGTATTTTCACAGCGGTGACCCTCCTTAGCGGGGTAGCCTTAAGCATGTTCATTGCCAAGCGCTCCGACGCCGGGTTGAACCGCCGCAGGCTGATGGTGATCTGCATGATGTTCAACGCGGTTGCTTTTGCCGGATACATATTCATTCATGACTTCTACGTGCTGCTGGCCTATATGACAATATTCACCGCAGCCGGCGCCCCGGCGATGCCGCAATTATTCGCCAGTGCCAGAGAAGCTGTGAGCGCCAGCAGTTCTCCTGATCATGCCTTGGCCAACTCAGCCCTGCGCTCGATGTTCTCCCTTGGCTTCATCAGCGGCCCGCTGGTTGGAGCCGCGCTCCTGAGCCGCTTCGGATTTCAGGGGATTTTCTCAGCGACGACACTGATCTTCCTGATTAATGCTCTTCTGGTGTTTAGTTTCGTACGCCCTTCAGCTGCTAAGCAGCCTCAACAGCGTGTCCAGCAATTAGCCGGACTGCAGCGGAACGCTAGGGTGATGATTCCTTTTCTCATCCTGACTCTGCTCTATACCGGACACTGGGCTAATAGTCTAAATATCTCCTTGTTCATTGTCAATACACTGGGAGGTACAACACAGAATGTAGCTTCGGTGGCCAGTATCTGCGCGTTAATGGAGATTCCGTTCATGCTGGTGCTGGGGCTGCTGTCAGCCAAATACGACAGCAAGGTGCTGCTGGGCTGGGGAATGGTAATGGGAGGCATCTATTATGCGCTGGTGATCGGAGTGGGTGAGCTGTGGCAGCTCATCGCCGGACAGGTGCTGCTGGCTTTTTTTGTCGCTGTAATCTCTGCGATTGGCATCAGCTATATTCAGGATCTGCTGCCGGATCATCCCGGCTATGCCTCCACGCTGTACACCAATGCTACAACCATCGGCAGACTGGCCGGAAGCCTGGCGGGAGGAGCCGCAGCCCAGTGGTTAGGATACCGCCATTCCTACCTGCTCTGCGTAGTTCTGGTAGTCTGCTCACTGGGACTACTGCTCTGGCCCCGCCGCTCTCCGGACGAGAAAATCACAACTCCACTCGCCTCATGACAGGTGAAGTGCTGTGCATAGTAGTAGGGCATCAGATATAAATTTATGGATTGGATCAGTAAGAGGAAACCACCTACAATTTTTATTCGGTTTTTCACATACATTAGGCCCGACACCTTCGCGCAAGTACATTGTATTCGGTTTTTCACATACAATTTGTCCCAATGACTTCACTCTTTTAAAACTTCAGGTCTCATCATGCCCAACCACAATTTAAAGACTGATGCTGTTCTAGCTAGATATCCATATCCTCACCCGTGTAATCCACGAATCTAAAGTGGCCGGATGGCTCGGCTTTCTGCCCGATCAGGTCCAGAATGCCTTCGGCACTGGTGCGTGGGGGAAGCGGTGCCTTAGCTCCGCCCATATCGGTAGGCATCCAGCCGGGATGGACGCTGAGCACATGGATGCCGCGATCCTTCAGTGTGACATGGAGCTTCTGCGTGAACATATTGAGCGCAGTCTTGGAGATCGTATACGGATAGCTGCCGGGGTAAGCATTGGTGATACTGCCTGCCTCTGATGAGATATTGATGATCGAAGCATCCGGCCCGGTCAGCAGCGGCAGAAGGTGCTTGATGACCCGCATCGGCCCGTACAGATTGATATCCATGGCACGCTGCATCTCTTCTATATCCAGCGCTTCAAGTGCGGTGTCCGTGGCATTCAGCACTGCGGCATTATTGATGATGACGCCGAGCGTCCGGGCCTGCTCTGTCAGGCTGGCAGCAAGCGCTGCTATTCCGGCCTCGTCCGTCACATCAAGTGTCACGAGAGTCAGCTTGTCCCCATGTACTGCCGCCAGATCAGCTAATGCTGCCTGCCCGCGCGTCAGATCCCGCACCCCGGCAATAACAGCATGTCCACGCTCCAGCGCAGCCGCCGTCAGCTCAAGGCCCAATCCGCGTCCGGCCCCCGTAATTAGAATATTCATTGTATAATTCCTCCTGTCGTAATTCTATTATTGTTCGTTATCGTTGTCATTCTCCAGCAATTCCAGCACTACCTTCAATTCCTTGAACGTATCCAAGTAGGCATACCGTCCGCCGATATATTCGCCCTTCTGCTGGAGCGGGAATCCCTTGCCTTCGAGCAGCATGATCTTGTCCTGCATTCCTTCCACCACAAACGCAATATGGTGAGGCCCTTCCCCGTGCTCATTCAGATAATCGCGCCAGGTGCTCGGCTGATGGTCCGGTTCAATCAATTCCAGCTGTAATGAACCCATGTCGAAAAAAGCAAGCTTCGCCCGTGCCTCACTCGCCTCACCATTATAGTGAGTCTGCGCAATGTCTGCCGCATCGGTTATGCTGATCTGCGGCTTGTCCAGTCCGAAGAAGTCCGCATACGCCTGACTCACCTTCTCGATATCGTGGACCAGAATCCCAATCTGTGTCATGAAGTGATTTCCAAGTAATCCTGACATTCGGTTCTGCCTCCTTTATCTGCTGACCAGACAACCATACCCAACCCATGAAAGGGCTGTCAAGTTCTCCGCCAAGACGCTGCCCAAAAATAAAGAGAATGTCTTCACGACATTCTCCCGCCGCTATGCCCCATTCACTTAGCCCCTCAGTGCGCGATATAAGCCTCGACTTTATAACCTGACCCGCTGCTGGTTAATGTGGCGTTATAATACCCCATGTTCTCGCCCTGCTTGCATTTGTAGTCCCCGGAGCAGCCGGTGACGAAGAATTTCGTCCTGGTGTATCCCGGATAGATGTTGATCAGCTTCCGGTAGAATTTATGACCATGATGCGTGAAGATCGCCAGCACCTTCTCTCTGGCTTTTGCCGGAATGGCCGTGAAGAACTTGGAGGTCTCGGCCGCGCTGAGCACATGGCTGAAATCCACCGTAATGCCCTGCACCCGGAGCGGCCAGTGGAAATCAATAATATAGAAATACCTGTCATCCAGATTCCGCAGCAGATTGAGGCTTGCCGGTGTGAACTGGCCCAGTGCGCAATCCAGCCATACATATCTCACCTTGCCCTGCGTTCCCGGGAAATTCATCTGTCCGCCCACCGCCCCTAAATACTGGGTGAACAACGACCGTGTGCTGGCCTCCCAATTCCCGATCGACGCCTTGTAAGGGATGCTTCCCAGCGTACTGGTAACGGTGTCCTTGAATTCCTTATAGTACGTCCCGGCGTTATTCCCGTGATTCGCTCCCGCCTGAGTGTTATCTCCCCCGAAGATGATAAAGCGTTTGTTCCCGCTGCTCACCGCCTTGGGCAAAAGACTCTTAAAAATGCTCAAGCTGTTGCCATATCCCACATGACTATCTCCAAATACCGCAAATTCAATCGTCTGCGCCTTAATTCTGCGCTTCACTCCGGGTACAGCCTGCTGCTTGGAGGGAAACACCCACTTCCGTAACGGTCTTGCCCGCCTCTTCATCTCGAACCACCCCACCCCATCATTAATAGCTTCAGAATACATAGTAGTCCCTACTATTTATATGCATGAGGAATTGGCTGCTCTTGGACCAGTGAGTCCATTAATGAATGCTTCCGGCAATCACTTCGCCCGCAGCGAAGTGATCTGCTTGGCCAGATACTGCGGCGTATACGGCATATCCTCCCGGAGCCAGGCGATGATGGTACCAATGAGGGCCGCCGAGCCGTACCACACAGCGATATCCTTCTGTACCGTTACTTCCGAAGCGTCATGCGCGGTAACCCTGCTCTCCACCCGTGCAGCAATAATATCCGCCATCAGTTTAAAAAGCCGGTCAGTAAATATCGTACTCTTCCGGGACGTAAGCACGATTTTGTAGAATTTGGCGTTCTCTGCAATATGCACAAGCAGGTGCTCCAGCATCGGCCACTTCTCTTCTTGTCCGGCTTCCGTAAAGTCCGTATCGTCTCTCACCACTTCCAGAACCTCCTCCGCCATATCATCCGCCATTTTCTCCAGCATATCCGGGATATCCCGGTAATGCAGATAGAAGGTCACACGGTTAATTTGGGCCCGCTGCGCAAGGCGGTTGACGGTGATTTTCTCAATGCTCATCTCTTCCATCAGCTCAATCAGAGCCTCTTTGAGGAATTGGCGTGTACGAAGGACGCGCGGATCTGTCCGCTGGGGGGGATTCGTCATTTCTATTCTCTCCAATCTGCTACTGCCCAAGAGCAGGCTACAATTTCAGTCATAAGTGTCGTTTTTCAACCACATATACTACACATATCCCCGAAGTGTAAACTAATTTACATTTTTCCGAAAATCGTTGCTTGATTACATGAAATTTTCATTTATAATCTAATTTATACATTGTAAACTATACGACACATTGTAAATTTAGTCCATGAGTTGGCGGTTTGAAAGGATGGCGAATAGTGAGTAACAAGACAGCAATCAAAGAAGTCCCGTCCATTCCCAAGGGACCTATTCTTTTCGTAATGATTCTGGGTGCCTTTCTGGCTACGCTGAATCAGACTATCATGAGTGTTGCAACACCGGAGCTGATGCATGACTTCAATATTACGGCGGCCACGGCCCAGTGGCTGACTACCGGCTATATGCTGGTTAACGGTGTGCTGATTCCCATTACGGCCTATCTGATGCAGCGCTTCACTACACGGGAGCTGTTCCAGGCCTCCATGTTTATTTTCTTTGCGGGTACCCTTGTATCAGCGCTCGCAGGCAGCTTCCCGGTGCTGCTTACCGGACGGATGATTCAGGCTGCCGGTGCCGGCATTATTATGCCGCTGCTCACCCAGGTTATTTTAACCCTCTTCCCGCGTGAAAAAAGAGGAGCCGCCATGGGGATGGTCGGGCTCGCCATCATCTTCGCCCCGGCCATCGGCCCTACGCTGGCCGGATATATTATGGAGCGTTATTCTTGGGAGATGATGTTCTACGGCATGCTTCCGCTCACGGTTATGGTCATCGTATGCGGTTTTATTTATCTGAGAAATGTGGCTGAGCGTTCTTTTCCCAAAATCGACATTACCAGCGTGGCCCTGTCCACCATCGGATTCGGCACCCTGTTATACGGCTTCAGCCGGGCAGCCAGCGCTGGCTGGTCTAGCGCAGAGGTGCTATTGTCGCTGGCCGCTGGCGTCATATCGCTCGGATTATTCATATGGAAGCAGCTCAAATCCGAGAGCCCGCTGCTGGATCTGCGCGCCTTCCAATATAATATGTTCTCCTTGACCACCGTCATCAGTGTGGCGGTTACGATTGTGATGTATGCGGATATGATGCTGCTGCCGCTCTATCTGCAGAATGCCCGCGGCTTCACCGCTATGGAATCCGGCCTGCTGCTGATGCCCGGCGCAGTGATTATGGGCGCGCTGATGCCAATCACCGGTAAGCTGTTCGACCGCTTCGGCGCGAAATGGCTCGCCATTATCGGCCTGACGATCACTATTCTGACTACATTCAGCTTCGTGAATCTTACAGACTCGACAAGCTACGGTTATTTGATGCTGATGTCCACCGGCCGCCGGATCGGAATGGCCCTGCTGCTGATGCCTATTCAGACCCTCGGGCTGAATCAACTGCCCTCCAGGCTGAATTCCCATGGTACAGCCATCTCCAATACCGTAAGGCAAGTCGCTGGCGCAGTAGGTACTTCTCTATTGGTCACCGTGATGACCAGCCGTACTGCCACTCACTTCCAGGATATCGCAGCCAGCGGCGGAACTGCCGGCGAGACTCAGCAGCATATGCTAATGGAGGCTTCCATCCAGGGCATTAACGATTCCTATCTGGTTATTGTGGGCATCGGAATTATCGGGCTCTTACTCTCCTTCTTCATTCAGCAGGTGGGTCAGGCCAAGGAACCGGCCCTGAAGCAGCAAGCCGTTATCGCCGAGGAAGTCTAGGGAGAGCGCCTGATGTTTTGCTATTTCATAGGCTGCATACAGAAGAAGACCCGTGGAGCGTACTCCATGGGTCTTCTTCCGTATCTCGCATATACTTAGCGCTTATAGTACAATGATATCCTGAATGCTAATTATATTAAGAAAAGTAAGAGGTGTCCGAATGGCTATCAGCTTCACGAAATCAATGCTTAACCGCCTGACTCAGGAAATCACAGAGATGGAAGCCGGTATGACAGAGCTGCAGAAGAAGACCCGCAAGACCACACTCAAGATCAACCAGCTGGAAAAAGACTGCAAGCTAAGCTCATCCCCAAGCTCCCTCAGCAGTAAAATGAGCCGTATCACCAAGCTTCAGGCCGAACTCAAAAAAATCTCCCAGCAGCAGTTAGAGCTGTCCAAGGAGATTAACAAAAAGAAAACCTTACGCGCCCAGCTGCCTTCTGCGGAGTAATCCCAGACTGCTGCTCCGGCTACTTCCAAAGCAAGCGGCTGCCGTTATCTTGAGGAACTTAGCCGGGCACGCATCCAGATTAACAGGTAAATGACGCATAAGAGAATCCAAAAGCCATTAGCGAATATACTCTGCTCCAGAACTACGGACAGTAGAACATGGTACACGCAAGTGAACACCAGCAGTGACACTAACCCTACCGTCATCGTTCTGCCGGATACCTGCTGCGGAAGACTGATTTTGGAAAGAAAATATGCAGCGGCTACCGCTACAGTGATCGATAATATGATTCTCAGATTCTGATTCTCCAGCACATCGTGCAAGGTAATGATTGCCGCCAGCATAAGTAAACCCGCAATAACCTGCAACTTGCCTCTGGTCTTCATTTGATCCCTCCTGGGTACATGATTAAATCTCTAATTCCTGTTATTTTATCCCACAATCTCCCTGTTCGTCTGTGATCTATGGCAATTTATCTTGCAGAAATAAAATGCAGAAAGAACCAAAGGAACGGATTCCCTTGGTTCTTTGTTATTTCGTCGTTTCGTTATTTCTGTCTAGCTGATCTGGACTACGGCTGGTTATTCACTGCGCAGGGCAGTCACCGGGTCCTTCTTCGCCGCCATCTTAGCCGGAACAGCTCCTCCGAGCATAGTCAGCAGGACGCTGATGACACCAAGAATGAGCGCGTGAAGCGGGTTCAGCTGGGCGACATTTTTCAGCTCCGTCAGGTTGTAGAGGATTGCATTGACCGGGATGGTGAGCAGATAAGTGATGCCGATGCCCAGAATCCCCGAGCAAGCCCCGATAATGAAGGTCTCGGCATTGAACACCCGCGTGATATCCTTCTTACGGGCACCCAGTGCACGCAATACGCCGATCTCCTTCGTACGTTCCATCACGGAAATATACGTAATGATCGCAATCATGATCAGGGATACCACCAGGGAAATCGCCGCAAAAGCAATCAGCACCATCGTAATCCCGTCCATAATTCCGCCGGAAATATTCGTCACAATCGCCGCAAGGTCGGTGTATTGCACCTGATCCTCTGCCGCTTTGCCTTCATTCCATTTGTCCAGATAAGCATTTACGGATTCCTTCGCACTGAAATCAATCGGATAGAGCGAGACTGCGCTTGGAATATCAGTCGCCCCCAGCGCTGCAAGAGCATTCTCCTTCGTGGGCGCGGCCATACTGGCGGCTGCACTCTGCCCCGCATTCATGATGGGAGGCCCGCCCATCGGGCCGGTTGAACCCGTACCTGTGAGGCCATCTGATAATCCCTGCCCCGTTAACACATTGATATCTGCCTTCTCTTGGGCCAGGACAATCTCGGATTTATGCGCATCGGCAATGAAGGAGGCTGCCAGTTCATCCGAGTAGACCAGACCGGGCGACAGCGTTGAGATTGTCGACCCTTCCTGTGCGCGCAGCACACCTACAATGTTAAGCGTAACTGCCTTGGGGCTGTTATAGAGGTCCTTCAGATTCCCTCCGGCTGCATTGACCACAAACTGTTCGCCATTCTTTTTATAGTAGTCATTGTTATTAATCAGCTTCAGCTGTGTTCCGACCAGATCGCTCAGATTGATGCTCTTGGCTTCATAATCCAGCCCGAGCGCATCCACTGCCGCATTGGTCAGACGGTTGTATTGATCGACAATGAGCACCAGATCCGTCTTCTCTGTAGGGAACTTTCCCTCCAGCAGATCATAGTACTGCTCCAGGTAGCTTCCCGAGTCACTGCCCTGTTTGCTCGGATAGGGAGCTACAGTAATCTTGCTTTTATCCAGCGCTGCCGCCTTGTCCCCGTCCTTCACCAGCCAATTCATATTCACACTGCGGGTATAGGAGACGCCGTCCAGCAGCTTGGGATCGATCCCCTCCAGATACTGCATATACTCCTTGGTCAGCACATTCATATGCATGGCTGAGTTCACAGTCGGGTCGTATGGGAAAAGCTTTTTATCTGCCGGGTATGAAGTAAGCTCTGTATTCTCTTTGCCGGGAGGGCTTGCATTCTGCAGATTGACCGCCGTCTGATTGATGGAGATCGGGAAGTTGGATAAGGCCCCGGTTTCATAGGAGCTGATCTGCTTATCGAAGCCATTGGACAGGGACAGGATCAGGGCAATACCGATAATCCCGATACTTGAGGCAAAAGCGGTCAACCCCGTACGCCATTTCTTGGTGGCAATGTTTTTGCCGGATAATTTCAGCGCTGTGAAAAAGCTCATGCTTGTCTGCTTCAGCTTGTACGCACTTGAGGTCTTCTGCGTAACCAGCGGATTGCTGTCCGAGATCGCATGACCGTCTGAGAAGCGGATAACACGGTCTGCATAATTCTCCGCCAGCTCCGGGTTATGGGTAACCATGATGACGAGCTTATCCTCGGCAATCGACTTGATCAGCTCCATGATCTGCTCACTGGTCTCTGAATCCAAGGCGCCGGTAGGCTCATCAGCCAGGATGATATCCGGATTGTTCGCGAGCGCCCGGGCGATGGCTACACGCTGCATCTGTCCGCCGGAGAGCTGGTTCGGCTTTTTGTGCACATGATCCTTAAGGCCGACCTTCTCCAGAACCTCCAGCGCCTTGCGGTGCTTCTCGGCTGAAGATACCCCGCTTAGCGTCATCCCCATCTCCACATTGTCTGTGATGCTTAAGTGCGAGATCAGATTATAGCTCTGAAAAATAAAGCCGACACTGTTATTGCGGTACGCATCCCACTCGCTGTCCTTGAAGCGCTCCGTCGATTGACCGTTAATGATCAGCTCTCCGCTGTCATACTGATCCAGTCCGCCGACGATATTGAGCAGCGTGGTCTTGCCCGATCCGCTCTGGCCCAGAATCGCGACGAACTCACTTTCTCTGAAATTGAGATTTACTTTATCCAGTGCGACTTGAGTGAATTCGCCTGTCTTATAGCTCTTGGTAATGTTTTTTAATTGCAGCATTGTCCAGTCTCCCTTTCCATTCCTATACTCTTATTCTCTGTAGGTGCGACGCACTTCCTGTCCTGCTGTTCCCCAGTATAATCGTCCAATATAAACTAAACCTAAACTCCCGGTTGAGATTAAGTTGATCTTGGTGAGGTATACTGGAATAATCTATAAAGCAACTATACACGCTATACGTTCTATAACATGGAACCGTTCCAGGAGGAGAACCTATGTTTACTATTCTTGTAGTAGAGGATGACGCCAAGCTGCGGCAGCTCTTCTGTACTGTACTGACCAGACACGGCTACCGAGCGGTTCCGGCTATGAATGGCGAGGATGCGCTGGAGATGTTGGATAAGGAATATATCGATCTGATGATCTGCGATATTATGATGCCTGTGATGGACGGCTTCGAGCTGACACGGATGCTTCGGGACAACAACAGTCAGCTTCCGGTCCTGATGGTGACGGCGCGGGAGACTTTTGCCGATAAGCAGCAGGGCTTCCTCGTTGGCATCGATGATTATATGGTCAAGCCGGTCAATGTGAATGAGATGATCCTGCGTGTCGGAGCGCTGCTGCGCCGGGCTAAAATCATCAGTGAACGCAAGATCGAATGGAGCGAAACCGTGCTGGATTATGATACGCTAACTGTGATTCAGGGACCGGAGAGCATCGTGCTGCCGCAGAAGGAATTCTATCTCCTCTATAAAATGATCTCTTATCCGAATAAAATTTTCACCAAGCAGCAGCTCATGGATGAAATCTGGGGGATGGACTCCGAGTCGGATGAGCATACGGTGGTGGTTCACATTAACCGGCTGCGTGAGCGTTTCAGGGATAATCCGGATTTTGAAATCGTCACGGTCAGAGGGCTTGGCTATAAGGCGGTGAAGCAGGGATGATTCGGGGAAGAGACAAGGGGCTATGGTGGTATTTCGTCTCAATGGTGTTCGTGATCATTCTGTTCTTTGTCTTCATCCTGGGAGTCATAGCCTTCCTGTATTACCGGCTGGGCAATCATACCAGGGAGCACGGCAATCCGTTTCCGCCCGTTCTGACGATGATGCTGTTCAGCCTGGTCGTCGGGACCACGATCACTATCATGGTAGGCAAGAAGATCCTGGCCCCGATTACAGACTTCAGCAAGGCAGCCAAAGAGATTGCAGACGGCAATTTCAATATCTATCTGAATGAGTCCCACCGGATCAATGAGATCAGTGAGGTGGCACATCATTTCAACCTTATGGTTCAGGAGCTTCGCAGCATCGAGACCCTCCGCAATGACTTCGTCGTGAATGTGTCTCACGAATTCAAGACGCCCATTGCAGCGATTGAAGGGTACGCCATGCTGCTGCAGGAGGAGAATCTGAGCAAGTCGGAGCATGACGAGTACACCGGAATGATTATTGAGAGCTCACGGCAGCTGTCCAATCTGTCCGGTAACATTCTCAAGATATCCAAGCTGGAGAACCAGGAGATGCTCTCAGAGCTGGCCGAATATCCGCTGGATGAGCAGCTCCGCCAGGCGCTGCTGCTGCTGGAATCCCTCTGGTCCGTCAAGCAGCTAAATCTGGATATTGAGCTGGATGAGCAGCGGTATTATGGCAACGAGGAGCTGATGATGCAGGTGTGGCTCAATGTACTGGGCAATGCGATCAAGTTCACGCCGGAGGGCGGAACGATCTCAGTCACGCTCCATTCAGACGGAGAATGGATCTCGGTGCTCATCGCGGACACCGGCATCGGCATGACCCCGAAGGTGCGCAAGCACATCTTCGAGAAGTTCTACCAGGGCGACCCCGCCCGCGCGGCCGGCGGCAACGGCCTCGGCCTGCCGCTAGCCGCGCGCATCATCAGCCTGAGCAAAGGCACCATTGAGGTGCGCAGCGAGCCCGGCCAGGGCTCCGCTTTCACGATCAAGCTGCCTGGGGGCGGGGCTTGAGGGGTTAGCCGTGGGGCTGCTTGCGGCGAATTCAGGGGCACTAATGCCTCTCATTTCCGCTTGCCGCCAACTTTCGCCGCATTCAGGGGCGCTTGTGCCCCTCATTTCCGCTCGTCGCCCGCTTTCGGCTAATTCAGGTGCACTTGTGCTCCTCATTTCCGCCTACCGCTCACTTTCGGCTAATTCAGGTGCACTTGTGCTCCTCATTTCCGCCTACCGCTCACTTTCGGCTAATTCAGGTGCACTAATGCCCCTCATTTCCGCTCGCCGCCGGCTTTCGGCTAATTCAGGTGCACTTGTGCCAATGTCATTAAGTTAAGATGCAGAGTCAAAAAACAACAAAAGAGCAGGTTATCGAAAAGATAGCCTGCTCTTTTTCTGTACAAAAAAATCTTGACAATCCGT
>NZ_JBHUKY010000017.1:0-126078 GCF_042684125.1 Paenibacillus rhizoplanae
AGCACGAGCACCAGATCCTGCGCGGCGGCGGGGCGCACACCGCGCAGGCAGCGTCCGGCGGCACAGAAGATGCCGCCGGTACGCTCAAGGGCGTGCTGCTGCAGGTGCTGGGCAGCAGCGAGGCTCCGCCCGCGGTCAAGGAAGCCGCGGGCCAGCTGGTGCAGCAGCTGACAGGCCAGCAGCTGCTGCTGAATACAGACCGCACCGCGCCGTTCGCGCAGGTGACGATGTTCCTGCCGCTGCACGGTCCGGATGGCCGCGAGACCGCCTCCGTCCAGATCCAGTCGCGGCGCGGCCGCAAAGGGGAGCTCGACGCGGCGAATTGCCGCTTGTGGTTCGATCTGGACATGAAGCAGCTCGGCCAGACGATGGTGGATGTGCAGGTGGTGGACCGCATCGTCAGCCTCAAGCTGCATAACGATGAACCTTGGGTGCTGGAGCTGCTGGAGGGGCGCCGCGAGGAGATGAAAGCAGCGGTCGAAGGCATAGGCTATCAATTGTCCAGCCTGCGCACGGAGGCGTTGCCGGAACGGAGCGTAGCCGCTGCCGCGGTGAAACCGTCCGATTATGCCCCGCATGAGTACAAAGGAGTAGATTACCGCATATGAGTGAGTCTGAGCAGAAGGTTTCACAGAACCTCAAGAAGGCGGTGGCGCTCAAATATATTCCGGGACAGAGCGAAGCGCCGGTGGTTGTTGCTAAGGGGCAAGGCTCGGTAGCGGACATCATCCTGCAAAAAGCCAAGGAAAACGGAGTGGCTGTGCAGGAGGATGCGGCGCTGGTAGAGGTGCTGTCGAAGCTGGATCTCGACCAGCAGATTCCGCCTCAGCTCTATCAGCTGGTGGCTGAAATTCTTAGCTATGTATACCAGAGTGACCGGACAGCCGGGGAACGGAGACAGAAGTGAGCCATAACGGGGACGGCAGAACTTATACCCGTCAGGAGAAAGGCGCTGCTGCCGAGCAGGCGGCCAGAATGTATCTGACTTCGCGGGGTTATCTCATCCGGGACCATAACTGGCGCTGCCGCAGCGGAGAGCTGGATATTATCGCAGAGTATGAAGGCGCACTGGTCTTCATTGAGGTGCGCAGCCGGAGCGGATCAGCCATGCAGGGCACTGCCGAAGAGTCGGTCGATGCACGCAAAATCCGTCAGGTGAGAGAGACAGCCCGGGTCTACCTGCATATGCAGGGGCTTCAGCCGGCGGAAGTCTCCTTCGATGTGATTGCTGTACAGCTTCAACCGGATTTGAGCATCGCCTCCCTGCGTCATATCCGGGAAGCCTTTTAGCTATCTCCGCTTGTAGAAATCGGGTAGGATTTAACAATTATCCTTGACATATGCCGGACTTCATGGGTCATTTCTCAAAAGAAGTGGGTAAACATTAGTGTAACTTTTAATGCCACCATGAGGAGGGCTGCCGGAATGAGGAATCAACCAATGAATATACAGGTAAGCTTTACTTGCCAAAATTGTGCGCATAATATAATAGCGGAACTTGGCGCAGAGCCCTTATCCGTTGTATGCTGCAGTAATTGTAATAAGACATTTACCGTTATGCGGCCTGCAATAGCGGAAGAGATATTGATTGACTGGGAGAATGAGGCGTTATTCCACAAGATGCGTGCTGAGAAAACCCAAGACAGCAATAGCAGTCTCTTGTCACTGGTCATCAATGTGATCGAGCTGCTAACCTGGCGGGACAAGGGCGATGGACAAGTTGAGGCCATTAAGGAAATGCGCAAATGGCTGATCGAGCATGAGGAGGCCCCGCCGGTGGCAGAATTAATACAAATGGATGTGAACCGGCGTGGAGCCAAGCGGAAATGGAATGAATGAGGAATGAAGCACTTTAGCGGAAGCGGGGAGCGATATTGTCTAAAGTATATTTTACCTCAGATCATCATTTTGGCCACAAGCTGATCATTGATTTTGAATCGCGGCCTTTTGGCGATGCGGATGAGATGGACAAGGTGATGATTTCGAACTGGAATGCTGTCGTAGGCAAGGAGGATACAGTGTTTCATCTTGGGGACTTTTCCTTCAGGAATCAAGAGGATACCCGGAGCATTGTGGCTGCCCTGAACGGGTACAAAATCCTGATTCTTGGCAATCATGACCGTGGACGCGGGCGGAACTGGTGGCTGGAAGCCGGGTTTGATGAGGTAAGTGAGTATCCGATGATATACAAGGAGTTTTTTCTGCTCTCGCATGAGCCGATGTATATGAACAAACATATGCCTTACGTGAATGTGCACGGACATATTCATGGACAGAAGTATGAAGGCAATCATCATTTTAATATTTGTGTGGAGCACTGGAATTACACCCCGCTGTCCTTTGAACAGATAAGGGATACCGTAGTAGCCAGTGAAGAAGGTTGAATAAAATGATTCTTTGGTCATGGATGCACAACTATGCAAGACGGATGATAGCTTCGTTTTGTGCAGTAATATGTGCGCAATAATCCTTGCATGTTGCATGTTGCATGTTGTGTGGGGTTGTAGGTATACTAAGTGTAATTAAACTTACGGAAAAAGAGGAAGCACCTTTTTTCCTGGAAACGAACGCCCGCTGCGGGTGTATTTCTGGAGAAGAGGTGCTTTTTGGTGTACGGAAAAATGCATAGCGCATGCCTGTATGGCATTGAGGGTGTAATGATTGGAGTAGAGGTGGATCTGGCTAACGGGTTGCCGCAGACCCATATTATCGGCCTGCCGGATTCGGCGGTCAGGGAAGCGGTGGAACGAGTGCGGGCTGCCGTCAAGAATTGCGGATACAGCTATCCCCAGCAGCGGGTGACGATAAATCTGGCCCCGGCGGATCTGCGCAAGGAAGGCTCGGCATTTGATCTGGCGATCGCTCTGGGAATTCTGACGACTAGCGGCCAGCTTGTCATGCCGGGAGCCGGGCGGATGCTGCTGATTGGTGAGCTTGCGCTGGATGGAAGTCTGCGGCCGGTGAACGGGGTACTGTCCATGGCCCAGGCTGCGCGGCAGGCCGGGATTCATACTGTTCTGGTTCCGCCCGGCAATGCGGCTGAAGCTGCGTTGATCTCGGGGATGAAGGTGTACACAGCCGGGCATTTGCGTGAGCTGCCTCAGCCGGGTCAGCTCCCGCCGCCGAATCCGGTTGGACGATCTGAAGCAGTCGGGCCTGAGTTGCCGCAGGCCGATCTGCCGTTTCCGGTATCGGTATCTGAGAGCACCGAAGCTTCCTCCAGGAAGCGTCCGCCTGTTCTGGCGCTGTCGCTGGAGCACTTGCGATATCATTCTGAGCCAGCGGAGAATATTCCTGCCCCGCTTGGGGTGAAGCAGCTGATGAATGAAGATTACAGCGATGTTATCGGCCAGAATCATGTGAAGCGGGCGCTTACGATTGCGGCTGCGGGGATGCATAATATTATTCTGATCGGCCCTCCAGGCACGGGGAAGACCATGCTGATTAAGCGGTTACCCGGAATTCTTCCTGATCTTACCGATTATGAATCGCTAGAGGTGATGAAGATATTCAGTGCTGCCGGAAAGCTTTGGGACAGCGGAAGCGGCTTGCTGCGCGACCGCCCGTTTCGTTCACCGCATCATACCATCTCGGCAGCCGGATTGATCGGCGGGGGAGGAATTCCGAAGCCCGGAGAAGTTAGCCTTGCGCACCGTGGCATTCTCTTCCTGGACGAGCTGCCTGAGTTCTCCCGCACCGTGCTTGAAGTGCTCCGCCAGCCGCTGGAGGATGGGCTTGTGACGATCAGCCGGGCCCGGGCATCCTTCACCTTCCCTGCCCAGTTCCTGCTCGCTTGCTCCATGAATCCCTGCATGTGCGGATTTCTCGGCAATGGCAATACGCACCAGCGGTGCAGCTGCAGTCCGGCCAAAATCGCCCAGTACCGGGGCAAAATCTCGGGTCCGCTGCTGGACCGGATGGATATGCAGGTTGATGTTCCGCGTCCGAGGGAGGGAGACAGGAATGTGCCTCCGGTCTCGACGGCACAGATGCGCGCTGAGGTTCTGCGGGCTCAGGCTGTTCAGGCGGATCGGTATAGCCGTCTGCCAATCTCCTGGAACAGTGAGCTGTCCGGCGCTGCACTGCGCCGTTATGCTGCGCTGCGGCCGGAAGAGGACATCCTTTTGAACAGTATTCTGGAGAGTCTCGGGCTCAGCATGCGGGCACATGACCGGATTATTAAGCTGGCCCGCACCATTGCCGATCTGGAAGGTATGGAAGAGATCGGCGCTGCACATCTTGCGGAAGCAGTCCAATACCGCAATCTGGACAGGCAGGTAATGGCGGAGGAGGAAGCATGACACACCAATACCCCCGTCCGGGGCCGCCGGGCAGGGGAAGGACATGCTGAAACGGTACAGGATTCTTATAGGCCGTTTGATCCGTTTCTGCATGGTTTTCTGTATATTCTGCATTTAAAATGAACCCAATAATGCTATATAAAGGGCAGGCTAGGGATAGAGCGAGTATACCCGGTCTGTAGAAATGGAAGGCCGGCTTTCTTACAGTACGTTCAGTTCTACTTCGATATTGCCGCGGGTCGCGCGGGAGTAAGGACATGCGCCATGAGCTTCTTGTACCAGCCGTTCAGCGGTTTCACGGTCAACACCCTTGACCAGAATATCCATCTTCACGGCTATGCCGAAGCCGCCGTCTTCCACTTTGCCGAAGCTGACAGTAGCGGTTACTTCAGAGCCTTCGATCTTGACCTTGCCCATACGTGCAACCATATTCAGAGCGCTGTCGAAGCAAGCGGAATATCCGGCTGCGAAGAGCTGCTCTGGATTCGTGCCTTCACCGCCGGCGCCGCCCATTTCGCGTGGTGTGCTGATGGCAAGATTCAGCTTAGGACTGTCGGATTCGATGGAACCTTGTCTGCCGCCTACCGCTTTTACTGTTGTTTCGTACATTTTCTGTTGAATTGTCATCATAATAAATCGCTCCCGTTCGTTTTCATAATGTATTGTACACAACTTAATTTAACACAATTAAAATAAAAGTCAATCTATTTTCCGCTATTAACATGATATTATAGATGAATTGTGATAAACTAATGTCACAAAGGCAGGTGAAGAAGAAATGCAAAAAGAATCCACTACAACCCCTGAGCTTATGCTGGAGAACCAGCTCTGCTTTACGATTTATGCCTGTTCGCGTGAATTTACGAAGCTATACCAGCCTCATCTGGATAAGATCGGATTAACGTATTCGCAGTATCTGGTTATGCTGGTCCTGTGGGAGAGACAGCAATGTACGGTCAAGGAGCTGGGTGAAGCTCTGTTCCTCGATTCAGGCACGCTGACCCCGCTGCTGAAGCGGCTGCAGGCTGCAGGACTGATCTTGCGTGAACGTTCCTTGCAGGATGAGCGGAAGGTGCTGATTTCATTAACACCTCAAGGCTTGGCGCTGCGGCAGGAGGCTATGGGCATTCCCGGCAAAATGGCAGAAGGCACGATGCTCTCTCCCGTAGAGTTCATAGATTTACTGGGGCAGTTCAAAAATCTCCTGAACCGGGTGCACGAAGCTAACGTTAGCAATTCGAAATAGTAGTTTTGCTCAAATATTTAAATATAAGAAGATAGGTTTCACCGTCCTGAATAAGGGCGGTAAAGCCGTTTCAGCATGAATGTCAATGCAATCGTTCGCATTCCGGCATGAAACCGAGCGAAAATGTATGTATAAATAGTGAAAGTTTTTAAGGAAAGCGCTTATAAAACATGTTACAATATTCTGGGTTTCACATTCTGGCATATAGGTAATTATAGATATCACTATTGTGATAGGTTCTATATGCTACTTGCAGAGAACTTTATCGTTTGCAGCTATATAGATCAGGCGCAAGCTCTCTGCTTGTACCGGGATATTGCCGGTTTACACCGGTCTGGGCCCGGCTTTGGACAATCAAAACGGAATGCGGAATGACCGCAGGCTGCCTGCACAGGTCACCGCAACACTTTAGGAGGCTTCCGGAATGAATATCCACGAGTATCAGGGAAAAGAAGTACTTAAGAAGTATGGCGTAGCCGTACCGAACGGAAAAGTTGCTTATACAGTGGACGAAGCAGTGGAAGCTGCCGCAGCGCTGGGTACACCTGTGGTTGTAGTCAAAGCGCAGATTCATGCAGGCGGACGCGGTAAAGCCGGCGGCGTCAAGGTGGCGAAGAACAGTGATGAGGTCCGCGCCTATGCGGCTGAGATCCTCGGCAAGACACTGGTTACCCATCAGACGGGACCCGAAGGCAAGGTAGTGAAGCGGCTGCTGATTGAAGAGGGCTGTCAGATTGTCAAAGAATATTATATCGGTCTGGTTGTGGACCGTACTTCCGGACGGGTCGTCATGATGGCCTCCGAAGAGGGCGGTACGGAGATCGAAGAGGTGGCGGCTACACATCCCGAGAAGATTTTCAAGGAAATCATTGATCCGGCAGTGGGGCTTCAGACCTTCCAGGCGCGCAAACTGGCGTACAGCATTGCCATACCTTCCGAACTGGTGAACAAAGCGGTCAAGTTCATGCAAGCGCTATATCTGGCTTTTGTGGATAAAGATTGCTCAATTGCGGAGATCAACCCGCTTGTTGTGACTGCAGACGGTAATGTGATGGCGCTCGATGCCAAGCTTAACTTCGATTCCAACAGCCTGTTCCGCCACAAGGATATCCTGGAGCTGCGTGATCTGGACGAAGAGGATGCCAAAGAAATCGAAGCGTCCAAATTCGACCTCAGCTACATCGCACTTGACGGCAACATCGGCTGTATGGTGAACGGCGCGGGCCTGGCGATGGCAACTATGGATATCATCAAATATTATGGCGGCGAACCGGCCAACTTCCTCGATGTAGGGGGCGGTGCGACGACTGAGAAGGTAACGGAAGCTTTCAAAATCATCCTGTCCGATGACAAGGTGAACGGTATATTTGTTAATATTTTCGGCGGAATTATGCGTTGTGATGTCATCGCTACCGGGGTAGTCGAAGCAGCAAGACAGCTTGGCTTAACCAAGCCGCTGGTCGTACGTCTTGAGGGCACGAATGTGGCACTGGGCAAGGAGATTCTCGCCGGCTCGGGACTGAATATCGTTGCTGCTGATTCCATGGCGGACGGTGCCCGCAAAATCGTTGCGCTTGTGTAAGCATAGCTGCCCTGCCTTTGTGGGAGCCAGTCTCTTGTTCGACAATAAAAGTGAGGATGTGACCTAACGCATGAGCATTCTTGTAGATAAAAATACAAAAGTCATCACTCAGGGAATTACCGGCGCTACGGGTTTATTTCATACAAAAGGTGCGCTGGACTACGGTACTCAGATGGTTGGCGGTGTAACTCCGGGCAAGGGGGGCACTACGGTTCAGATCACCCTGGACAACGGCACAGAGAAGAGTCTGCCTGTCTTCGACACGGTTGTTGCCGCCAAAGCAGCCACAGGTGCAACTGCCAGTGTCATTTACGTACCGCCTGCATTTGCCGCAGATTCGATTATGGAAGCCGTGGATGCGGGGCTGGAGCTGGTCATTTGTATCACAGAAGGCATTCCGGTGCTGGATATGGTCAAAGTGTCCAGATACATGGAGGGCCGTTCCACAGTGCTGATCGGTCCCAACTGTCCGGGTGTCATTACGCCTGGAGAATGCAAAATCGGCATTATGCCGGGTTATATTCATAAGCCGGGATATGTGGGCGTAGTCTCTCGTAGCGGAACCTTGACCTATGAGGCGGTGCATCAACTGACGGAGCGCGGAATCGGCCAATCCTCGGCGGTGGGCATCGGGGGCGATCCGGTGAAGGGCTCGGAGTTCATCGACATCCTGAAGCTTTTCAATGAAGATCCGGGCACGAAGGCTGTCATTATGATCGGTGAGATCGGCGGTACGGCAGAGGAAGAAGCTGCGCTGTGGATCAAAGAGAACATGACCAAGCCTGTAGTCGGCTTCATCGGCGGGGTTACGGCACCTCCAGGCAAACGGATGGGTCACGCCGGGGCGATCATTTCAGGCGGTAAAGGGACGGCGAGTGAGAAGATCGCTGTGCTGGAGTCCTGCGGGATTAAGGTAGCGCCGACGCCTGCTGAAATGGGCTCTACCCTCGTCAGCGTGCTTGAGGAACGCGGTATCCTGAATGCCTTCACAACTCACTAGAGCGCTTCTACGCTAGTTCGAAATGTTTTGGGGTCCCCGCAAAGTACCTGAGTTATCATCGAAGCTAAATCTCCACTTTGTGGGGTTGTTTGGTCACAGCTTTTCCTGCTGAAGCAGGTATAATGAATGTTGAAGGTAAGCAACCTTTTGTCCCGGATCACGCGGATGAAAGGTTGCTTTTTTTGGTTTATGACAATAAGGAAGGCTTGTCCTTCCGCACGGGGAGAGAATACATATGGAAATTCGGGAGCTGTTGTTCGGTCTGCATGAGATGGAGGGGATTGGCTGGAAAAGCATCGACAAGATCCGCCGGGCGGGTCTTTTGACGAATGCTGTCTTCTCCTGTTCTGCTGAGGACTTAGAACGGGCTGGAATCAGCGGTGTAATATCCGCCCGCCTGGCTGCAGAGTTTAATGAAGCATGGGTGCTGAAGCGGCGCTCTTTAATGGAAGAAAGCGATGTAGCGATGGTCACGATTCTGGATGATCACTACCCTGTACAACTGCGGGAAACCCCTCAGCCTCCTTGGGTATTGTACTATCGTGGCCGTCTGGAGCTGGCTTCCCGTCCCTCTGTAGCTATGGTTGGGACCCGGGTGCCTACCGCTTATGGACGCAAGGTGGGGGAGATGCTGGCAGGACAGCTAAGTGCAGCCGGTCTCACGGTTGTAAGCGGCCTGGCAAGGGGGATTGACAGTGTCTGTCATGAAGCGGCGCTGGGCGGCGCCGGAGGGACCATTGCGGTGGTGGCAACCGGCCTCGATAAGGTCTATCCTCCGGATAACCGTGAGCTGGAGCGGCAGATTTCGCGGGAAGGGCTGGTTCTTAGCGAGTATCCTATCGGAACTCCGAGTCATCCGGGATTATTCCCGCAGCGCAACCGGATTATCGCCGGACTGGGGCTGGGAACAGTGGTGGTGGAAGCAGACAGCCGCAGCGGGTCCCTGATTACCGCCGATGCTGCACTCGAAGCAGGCCGGGATGTATTTGCCGTACCGGGTCCGCTAACCTCTCCCAAGAGCAGGGGGGCGCTGGAGCTGATCAAGCAAGGTGCAAAGCTCGTAACCTGCGCCTCAGACATTGTGGAAGAATACCTGTCCTACCTGCCAGCCAAGGGGCCGGGAGCAGCTTCTGCAGGAGCAATCGAGCGGGAGAGTCCAGCCGACCTGATGGAAAAGAAATTGACAAGTGAGGAGCTGCACCTTTACCATATACTGCATCAAGGCCCATTTACACTCGATGAGCTGCTGGCGTCGACAAGGTGGGATTTTGGACATTTGCATTCAGTTCTGTTATCTTTAATCATAAAAAAAGCGGTAACACAATTACCGGGTGCAATTTATAAGGTAATTTAATATAGAAGTAACTGTGGTAAGCATAGACCTCCTGGTTCCGGCCGGGTCTGAGGACTGAATTCAGGAGGTTGACTGCTTGCAAACTTTTGGGAGGAAAACCTATGGCAGATGCGTTGGTTATTGTAGAATCACCATCAAAAGCAAAAACGATTGGGAAATATCTAGGCAGTAAATATATTGTGAAGGCATCAATGGGGCATATCATAGATTTGCCAAAAAGCCAGATCGGCGTAGATGTGGAGAATGATTTTAATCCCAAATATATAACGATCCGCGGCAAGGGTTCTATATTGAAGGAACTTAAGGATGCCAGCAAAAAAGTGAAAAAAGTCTATCTCGCAGCTGACCCGGACCGCGAAGGTGAAGCGATTGCCTGGCATTTGGCAAATGCCCTAAATCTGGACAACACACAGGAATGCCGCGTGGTCTTTAACGAAATTACAAAGCAGGCTGTGAAGGATGCCTTCAAGACGCCGCGCAAGATTAACATGGATCTGGTGAACGCGCAGCAGGCGCGGCGTATACTTGACCGGCTTGTCGGCTACAAGATTAGCCCTTTATTATGGAAGAAAGTCAAAAAAGGGCTCTCTGCTGGACGCGTACAATCGGTAGCGGTCAAGATCGTCATGGACAGGGAGAATGAAATTTCCGAATTCGTTCCTACAGAATACTGGAGTATTACGGCCAAGCTAGCGATTCGGGATTCTGAATTCGAGGCCAAGTTCCACCGGCTGAACGGCGAGAAGAAGGAGCTGGGCCAGGAGAGCGATGTGCAGGAAGTGCTGGAAGCGATTAAGAACGCTGCCTTCCAGGTCAAAGAAGTGAAAGAGAAGGAAAGACAACGGCATCCATCCGCTCCGTTCACAACAAGCTCACTACAGCAGGAGGCTGCCCGTAAGCTGGGCTTCCGCGCGTCCAAGACGATGTCCGTCGCACAGCAGCTCTATGAGGGAGTTGAGCTAGGCAAGGAAGGCACTGTAGGGTTAATCACTTATATGCGTACGGACTCCACGCGTTTATCTACTACAGCCCAGGATGAAGCCAAGGAGCTGATCCAAGCCAAATACGGTGAGAAGTTCATTCCCGAGACGCCGCGCCAATATTCCAAGAAAGCTGCCGGCGCTCAGGATGCGCATGAAGCGATCCGTCCGACCTCTGCGCTGCGTGAGCCTGATATGGTTAAGGAATTCATGAGCCGTGACCAATTCCGGCTGTATAAGCTGGTATGGGAGCGTTTTGTGTCCAGTCAGATGTCTTCCGCGCTGCTGGATACATTGTCGGTAGATATTACAGCCGGTACAGCAATATTCAGAGCGGTAGGGTCCAAGGTCTCGTTCCCGGGCTTCATGAAGGTTTATGTGGAAGGTAATGACGATGGCACCACAGACGAAGAGAAGTTTCTCCCGCAGCTTAAGGCAGGCGATGAGCTGGTGAAGCGCGAGATTGAGCCGAAGCAGCATTTCACCCAACCGCCGCCAAGATATACAGAAGCCCGTCTCGTCAAGACACTTGAGGAATTGGGTATAGGCCGTCCAAGTACGTATGCGCCGACCCTGGAGACGATTCAGAAGCGCGGGTATGTGGCGATTGAAGAGAAGAAGTTCATGCCAACGGAGCTTGGCGAGCTGATCATAGAGCAAATGGAAGAGTTCTTCCCGGAAATTCTCGATGTGGAATTCACCGCCCATATGGAAGGGGATCTTGACCATGTGGAGGAAGGCGCAGAGAATTGGGTGAAGGTTCTGGCCCAGTTCTATGAATCCTTTGAGAAAAGACTCCTGTACGCGGAAGAAGAAATGAAGGAAATTGAAATTGAAGATGAGGTTTCCGATGAGCTATGTGAGAAATGCGGCAAGCCGATGGTCTATAAGCTGGGCCGGTTCGGCAAATTCCTGGCCTGCTCCGGATTCCCGGAATGCCGCAACACGAAGCCGATCATTAAGGATATCGGTGTAAGCTGTCCGAAGTGTCATGAAGGCAAGGTAGTGGAACGGCGCAGCAAGAAGGGACGTGTCTTCTACGGCTGCGACCAGTATCCGGGCTGTGACTTTGTCTCCTGGGATAAACCGTCCCTGAAGCCTTGTCCGGCTTGCGGCTCCTGGATGATAGAGAAGCGCAACAAGCAGGGAACCAAGCTGCAGTGCACCTCATGTGATCACACAGAGGCTGTGCTCGACAACGATGAAGCAGAATAATAGGGTCACAGGAGGAACGGAAATTGACAGAAACAGCAAAAGTAACCGTCATCGGAGCAGGTCTGGCCGGGAGTGAAGCCGCCTGGCAGATCGCTTCGCGCGGAGTTCCAGTCAGATTGTATGAGATGCGTCCAGTGGTGAAGACACCGGCGCATCATACGGATCAGTTCGCCGAGCTGGTCTGCAGCAACTCACTGCGGGCCAATGGCCTCGGGAATGCGGTGGGTGTACTTAAGGAAGAAATGCGGCGTCTGGGCTCCCTGGTGCTGGGTGCAGCCGACAGGCATGCTGTTCCGGCAGGAGGCGCTCTTGCCGTTGACCGGGACGGCTTCTCCGGTGAAATCACATCCATGCTGCATAACCACCCTCTGGTGGAAGTCATAAACGAAGAACTTACGCATATACCGGAGGAAGGGATTGTTGTTATTGCCACCGGGCCGCTGACTTCACCCTCCCTGTCTTCGGAGATTAAGGGACTGCTGGGCGAGGAATACTTTTACTTCTACGATGCTGCGGCTCCAATAGTTGAGAAAGACAGCATTGATATGAGTAAGGTATACCTGGCTTCCCGCTATGATAAAGGCGAAGCTGCCTATCTGAACTGTCCGATGACGGAAGAGGAATTTGATGTTTTTTATGATGCGCTGATCTCGGCCGAGACGGCTGCACTCAAAGATTTTGAGAAAGAGATCTACTTTGAAGGCTGTATGCCGATTGAAATTATGATGAGACGCGGCAAGCAGACGGCGCTGTTCGGCCCTATGAAGCCAGTAGGCCTGACTAATCCTCACACAGGCAAGCTTCCTTACGCGGTTGTGCAACTGCGTCAGGACAATGCTGCCGGTACGCTGTATAATCTCGTTGGCTTCCAGACCCACCTGAAGTGGGGCGAGCAAAAACGGGTATTCTCTCTCATTCCGGGCCTGGAGCAGGCTGAATATGTGCGTTATGGTGTCATGCACCGCAATACATTCATTAATTCTCCCAAGCTGCTGCAACCCACTTATCAGATGAAGGGCCGTGAGAGGCTGTTTTTTGCCGGTCAGATGACCGGGGTTGAAGGGTATGTAGAATCTGCGGCTTCCGGTATGATCGCCGGTATGAATGCAGCGAGAGCTGCGCTTGGCGAGGAGAGCCTGATCTTCCCCGAGGATACGGTGCTGGGCAGCATGCCTGCCTATATCACTTCAGCAGATCCTGAACATTTCCAGCCGATGAATGCCAACTTTGGCCTGCTGCCGAAGCTTGAGACCCGGTTCCGCAGCAAAAAAGAGAAGAACGAACGTCTGGCTTACCGGGCACTTGACAGCCTTGCTGCTTATGCTGCAGCCCATGAGTTGAGTTATACAGAGCCAGAGCCGGTGGATGCTGAGCCGGTAGAAACGGATAGTCCGGCACAATAGGTTCAGTCTCGTATTACCTAATTTGAGGAGGGTGCCCATCATGTTACCCAGCTTTCATGCAACTACGATTTGTGCGGTAAGACATAACGGCCATGCGGCGATTGCCGGTGACGGTCAGGTTACATTCGGAGAGAGTGTCATTATGAAGACGACGGCCAAGAAGGTCCGCCGCCTGTATAGAGGCCAGGTGATCGCCGGGTTTGCGGGCTCCGTTGCCGATGCGATTACACTGTTCGAGAAGTTCGAGGGGAAGCTTGAGGAGCATCACGGCAATCTGCAGCGGGCAGCGGTGGAACTGGCCAAGGATTGGCGTCAGGACCGCATTCTGCGCAAGCTGGAAGCGCTCATGATCGTAATGGATAAGGAAGGCATGCTGCTGATCTCCGGCAACGGTGAAATCATCGAGCCGGATGATGATGTGCTGGCGATTGGCTCCGGCGGCAACTTTGCGCTGGCTTCCGGGCGGGCGCTCAAGCGTCATGCCTCACATCTGGGTGCCGGTGACATTGCCAGAGAAGCGCTGCAGATTGCTTCCGAGATCTGTGTATACACCAATTCCAATATTATTGTCGAACAGTTATAGGCAAGGTGCCATATATAAAGGGAGGAAGTCACAATGGTGAATCAATCGCTTACGCCCCGCCAGATCGTAACAGAGCTTGACAAGTATATCGTAGGTCAAAAGCAGGCCAAGAAATCCGTGGCCGTTGCCCTTCGCAACCGGTATCGGCGCAGTCTGTTGTCCGAGGAGCTGCGGGATGAGGTTGTGCCGAAGAATATTCTGATGATTGGACCTACCGGTGTAGGTAAAACAGAGATTGCCCGGCGTCTGGCCAAGCTTGTTAATGCCCCATTCATCAAAGTGGAGGCAACCAAATTTACAGAAGTCGGTTATGTGGGTCGTGATGTGGAGTCGATGGTCCGCGATCTGGTGGAGACCTCAATCCGCATGGTGAAGCTTGAACGCACCGAAAAGGTAAAGGACCGCGCAGAAGAGCTGGCGAATGAACGCATTGTGGCGATACTGGTTCCGTCCTCATCGAAGGGCAAATCGCAGCGTAATCCGTTTGAGATGATTTTTGGCGGAAACAATGGCAATGCGGAGGAATCCAAGGAAGAGCCGGAGGACGGTAGTCTGAGTGAGCGCCGCAGGGGGATTAAGTTCAAGCTGCTTGCCGGCCAGCTGGAGGATGACGTCATTGAGATTGATGTAGAGGACACGACTCCATCCATGATGGATATGTTCGCGGGTCAGGGCAATGACCAGATGGGCATGAATATGCAGGAGATGTTCGGCAACCTGCTGCCGAAGCGTACGAAGAAGCGCAAGCTGCCGATCCGTGAAGCCCGCAAGGTGCTAATTCAGGATGAAGCGGCCAAGCTGATTGACACGGACGATATGATTCAGGAGTCGGTAACCCGTGCAGAGCAATCCGGGATTATTTTCATCGATGAGATCGACAAGGTGGCCAGCCAGGGCAAGGGCTCCGGTCCCGATGTATCCCGCGAAGGCGTGCAGCGTGATATTCTGCCAATCGTCGAAGGATCGACGGTCATGACCAAATACGGGCCGGTGAAGACGGACTATGTGCTGTTCATCGCCGCAGGAGCTTTTCATATTGCTAAGCCTTCGGATCTGATCCCTGAGCTTCAGGGACGTTTCCCGATCCGTGTGGAGCTGAGCAGTCTTACACTGGAGGACTTTGTATCTATTCTTACGGAGCCTGAGAACGCACTTACGAAACAATATGTTCATTTGCTGCAGACCGAGAACATAGAAATACAGTTCCAGAAGGAAGCGATTCAGGAAATTGCCAAGATCGCGGCCTCTGTGAATCAGAATATGGAGAACATCGGGGCACGGCGTCTTCATACGATCCTGGAAAAGCTGCTGGAGGATCTGTCGTTCGAGGCACCTGAGCTGACGCTCGACACAATGGTCATCACTCCGGAGTATGTTCGCGAAAAACTGGCAGGAATCGCGCAGGACCGCGACTTAAGCCAATATATTCTGTAAGGTGACAGAGCCATAAAATCAATGATATAGGTAATTAGAATTATGGCTATTCAAATTTGATTCTAAATTCATGCATAAAAAGTTAGAATGTTCTATAATAAAACATATAATGTAATATAAAAGGAAAATAATTGTAAAAACATGCTTTAAGCCCTCTCTTTTCAGAAAAGATAGGGCTTATTTCTTATTGTAATAATATACAAATTCTAAGAGAATCAATGTATGTGAGATTGACATAAGAATCAATCATCGACATGGTTCGACTTTGAGTCGAGAATGTTGTGAGAAAAATGACTTTTTTTGTCGAAAATAAGCAGGGATTTAGACAAAGTTGTGGAATTCTTTTCATTATGATAGGTTTGGAAGGGGGATTACTATGGGTTTGCTGAACAGTGTCAGTTTTCAAAGATTACAAGGAGGCCTAGATGCCGCCACCAAACGACAAAGTGTTCTGGCTAATAATGTAGCAAATAATGATACACCAAATTTTAAACGTTCAGATGTTAGCTTTGAAAGCTTCCTGAAGGATCAGGAGAGCGGACTTAAGCCGACGCTGGGTGCGAAAGTATCAGACTCCCGTCATTTCCGCTTCGGGACAGTGACCGGCACACCGGCTGCCGTCGTCAGTACGGATGAGACTACTTCTATGAATAACAACGGCAATAATGTGGATATGGATCGTGAACAGGCGCTGAGCGCCGAGAACCAGCTGAGATACAACTCTTATGTAGAACAGTTGAACAGTCAGATTACAATGATGCGTACAGTTGTACAGGGAGGGTAATAAATAATGAACTTTGGCAGCAGCTTTGGTATTAGTGCCTCAGCTTTAACCGCCCAGCGTCTGCGGATGGATGTAATCTCCTCCAATATCGCCAACGCCGAGACTACAAGAGCCTCCGTCGTGGACGGCAAAGCCGTACCTTATCGCCGCAAGCTCACCGTTCTGGAAACCACCCAGGCTGACAGCTTCGCGAATATACTTGGCTCCAAAATGAGCGGCGGCAATGATGGCGTCAAGGTGAAATCGATTATCGAGGACTCTTCTCCGCTGAAGCCGGTGTATAATCCGAGCCACCCTGATGCTGACGCTGATGGTTATGTGTATATGCCGAATGTGGATGTGACCAAGGAAATGGTGGATATGCTGTCTGCCTCCCGTTCTTATGAAGCGAATGTTACGATGCTGAACGCATCCAAATCCATGGTGACCAAGGCGCTTGAAATCGGCCGGTAGAATGAATTGAATGTCTAGGAGGAGAAGAATTGATACAGAATTTATTGATCGGGAACCAGGCTATTCAGCCGTTGGCTATGAAATCGGTAGCTGCAGAATCCTCAGCCGCTCAAGGGTCGGGACAGAGCTTCGGTTCATACCTGGAGAATGCGCTTAACCAGGTAGCAGATCAGGAACAGCAGGCGAAAGACATGAGCAACAAATTTGTACTGGGAGAGGTCAACATTGATGAAGCTATGATTTCGTCCCAACAGGCATTGCTGAGTTTGCAGTTGACTACACAAGTCCGGAACAAAGTGATTGAAGCCTATCAGGAAATTATGAGAACTCAAATCTAAATGATCCTAGCTACGTTTCGGATGGGGTGACACTGTGAATGAAAGATTGACCCAGTACCGGGACAAGATAACCCAGTATTGGAACAGATTCAGCGGTAAACAGAAGATAATGTTTTTCTCTACTCTGTTTATTATCATAATAGTAATCGTAGTTACGACTATGCAGTTATCGAAGGTAGAATACGAGGTTGCTTTTCAGGACCTGGACAGTACCGATTCAGCTGGAGTTATGAGTTATTTAGATACCTCGGGGGTGTCTTACCGCTTAAGCCCGGATGGGAAAAGCATCTCAGTACCCAGTACGGACGCTGCGCGTATCAAGATAGCTGTTGGTTCTCAGGGAATCGTACAACAGGGCTCGATCGGGTATAAGGTGTTCAATGAATCCTCGTCGATGATCGGCACTACAGACAGTGAATTCAATGTTAAATACAACAATGCGCTTAATGGTGAAGTTGAACAACTGATGAGAAGGATGCAGGGGATTAAAGATGCCAAGGTGCTCATTACCCTGCCGAAGGAGACGGTATTCGCCTCACAGGAGGATCAGGAGAAAGCGCAGGCTTCCGTGGTGATGAGCTTTGATCCGGGATTCAGACCCTCGCAGGAGAATATTGACGGCTATTTCAATCTCGTGAAGACCGCTGTCCCGAATCTTCCCATCGACAACATTACGATCACCAATAACGAGGTGGAGCTGAAACCGACGGCCAAGGGCGGCCAGGCGGGGATCTCCAGCCAAGTTGAAGAGAACTTCGCACTCAAGAAGAAATTCGAGGACGATGTCAAGAAAGATGTTAAGCAATTCCTGAGTACCCTCACAGGTCCCGATAAGGTTGATGTCCTAGTGTTCTCCAAGCTTAATTTCGATAAGGAGAACAGAAAGGAAGATGTCGTAGTACCGGTGGATGCTGAGAATATGAAGGGGATTGAGATCAGCTCGCAAATTATCAGCAAAACGTTCTCGGGCCAAGGAAACACATCCGGAGGAGTCGCAGGTACAGGTTCTGAAGATGTTGCAGGTTATCCTGCGGGGGCTGACACAGGTGCTTCTTCTTCTGAGGAATCATCGGAGACAAGGAACTTTGAAGTTACGAGAATCACAAAAGATATCATCGCAAGTCCATATACTGTAAAAGATTTAACCATAAATGTCGCGGTTGAACCACCTGCAGGACAAACAACTTTGGACGAGGCTACTTCAGGAGCGATACAGAACATTCTGGTCAACATTGTCCGTGCGTCACTGGCAGATTCAGGTATCACTTATACAGACGCCGACCTGACCAAAAAAGTTTCGGTATTCTCGCAACAATTTGGAGGTGCCACGGCTTCGACTACATCCGGCGGACTGGCAACCTGGATGATCTGGGCCATCGGCGCAGCCGCTCTGCTGGTCGGTGCAGGCGGAGGTTATCTGATCTACCGCAGCCGCAAGAACAAGCAGGAGGAAGAGGTAGAAGAAGATATTCCGCTGCAGGTTCCTACCGAGTTTCCTTCAATTAATATGGATAGCGTGACGAATGAAAGTCAGGTCCGCAAGCAGCTGGAAAGTCTGGCGAAGAAGAAGCCGGATGAATTCGTAAATCTGCTCCGCACTTGGCTTGCTGAAGAACAGAGGTGAAGAGATGGCAAAAGCTAGCCAGCAGGGACTCAGCGGCCGCCAAAAGGCGGCGATCCTGCTTATCACACTAGGGCCTGAAGTATCGGCACAAATATTCAAGCATCTGCGGGATGAGGAAATCGAACAGCTGACGCTGGAAATTGCGAATGTACGCAAAGTGGACAGCGGGGAAAAAGAGTCGATCATGTCCGAATTCCATCAGATCTGTCTCGCACAGGAATATATCTCGCAGGGCGGTATCAATTACGCCAAGGAGATCCTTGAGAAGGCTCTCGGCTCGGCCAAGGCGCTCGAAGTCATCAACCGCCTGACAGCAACCCTGCAGGTTAGACCTTTCGATTTTGCCCGCAAGGCAGATCCAAACCAGATTCTCAACTTCATCCAGAACGAGAATGTTCAGACCATTGCACTGGTACTCTCTTATTTGCAATTTGAACAGGCGGCCTCTATTCTGTCTTCCCTGCCTCAGGAGAAGCAGGCGGAGGTAGCCAGAAGAATAGCGATTATGGACAGCACCTCTCCAGAGGTGGTAACCCAGATCGAACGCGTGCTGGAGCAGAAGCTGTCTGCTACAGTAACCCAGGATTATACAAATGCAGGCGGTATCGAATCGATTGTACAGATTCTGAACGGCGTAGACCGCGGTACAGAGCGTACCATTCTCGATTCCCTGGAAATTCAGGACCCGGAGCTGGCCGAAGAAATCAAGAAGCGGATGTTCGTCTTCGAGGATATCGTCAATGTGGACAACCGTTCCATTCAGCGGATTATCAAGGATATCGACAACGCGGATTTGCAGCTTGCGCTCAAGGTGGCCAGCGAGGAAGTGCGGGATGTTATCTTCCGCAATATGTCCAAGCGTATGGCTGAGACCTTCCGCGAGGAAATGGAGTACATGGGACCTGTGCGGCTGCGTGATGTGGAAGAAGCACAGACCCGCATCGTAGGCACGATCCGCAGACTCGAGGAGTCTGGTGAAATTATCATCGCCCGTGGCGGAGGAGATGACATTATTGTCTAAGCTGATCAAACATTCTCAATATATTCCGGTAGATGTGCTGAAGCGGCTCGAACAGGCCAGACATCATGCAGGTCTGCCCGAAGAGCCGGCTCCTGTGGAGGCTCCGGGTGAAGTCCACTACCAGGACCCCGCCAGGGAAGCGGCGGAGCAGTCGCGTAAGCAAATGCTGAAGGATGCTCAGGAGTTCGCGGAAAGTCAAGTCCGCAGCGCCTCCCAGGAAGCGGAGAATATTGTGGAATCAGCGCGGACTGAAGCGGAAAACTGGTGGCTGCAGCGCAGGGAGCAGGATGAGCTGCTGATCGAGGCTGTCAAATCCGAAGGGTATCAGCAAGGCTACCAGGAAGGTCTGGCGCAAGCGGAGCAGGAGATGTCCCAGCGACTTGCCGAGATGATGGAAGAAGCGCGGATGGTGCTTCAGGAAGCGTACCGGGCAAGGGATGTAATTGTTCAGGAGGCGGAACCGTTTCTTGTGGAACTGAGCTGCGATATTGCCGAGAAAATCGTGGACAAGCAGCTTACTATTGAACCGCAGTTTGCGATGGATCTGATCCGTAAGAATCTGGCCCGCAAACGCGAGCAGGGGTTAATCTCGCTGTGTGTGTCTCCTGCGCAGTTTGCTTTTGTCAATGCGGCCCGGGAAGAGCTCTCGCTTGCTGTGGACTCACAGGCCGAACTACAGATTCTCCCGGATTCAACGGTCAGAGATCTGGGGTGTGTGATCCGGTCTTCCTTCGGCAGCATCGATGCTCGTGTGGATACCCAGCTGGCCGAAATTAAAAAAGAACTGCTAAGAATCGCTCTGGACTCGGATGAACACAGAAATGGGGACGACGATGCTTGACAGCAGAAGATACAAAGATCAGCTGCGTAACTTCGATCCTGTGCGGATTAACGGTAAGGTTACGCAGGTTATCGGGCTGATGGTGGAGTCGGAAGGGCCTGACGCCAGCATCGGTGATGTCTGTTATATCTATCCTGCCAAAGGAAGTAAGCCACTCCAGGCAGAGGTTGTAGGGTTTCGTGATAACAAGGTGCTGCTAATGCCGCTTGGAGAACTGCAGGCTATCGGGCCTGGCTGTGATGTGGTGGGCACCGGCAAACCGCTGAGCGTTCAAGTAGGCTCGGAGCTGCTGGGGAAGGTCCTTGACGGTCTCGGACAGCCGCTGGATGGTTCACTGATACCGGCCAGAATGCCGCATAGCTCAACCTTCAACATTCCGTCCAATCCGCTTAACCGCCCGCGGGTTGCCGAGCCGATCAGCATTGGAGTCCGCGCTATAGATGGACTACTGACTATCGGCAAGGGGCAGCGGGTAGGGATTTTTGCCGGCTCAGGGGTCGGTAAGAGTACGCTAATGGGGATGATTGCCCGCAACACCTCGGCAGATGTCAATGTAATTGCGCTGATCGGCGAGCGGGGTAGAGAGGTGCTTGATTTCATTGAGCGCGATCTGGGACCCGAAGGTCTTCAGCGTTCGGTGGTCATTGTGGCCACTTCTGATCAGCCTGCACTGATCCGGATTAAGGGGGCGCTGATCGCCACTACGATTGCCGAATATTTCCGCGACCGTGGTCTGAATGTCATGCTGATGATGGACTCGGTAACACGTTATGCGATGGCGCAGCGTGAGGTGGGACTGGCAGTCGGTGAGCCTCCGGCGATGAGAGGGTATACACCTTCTGTGTTCGCCAGTCTGCCTAAGCTGCTGGAACGGGCCGGAACGGGTCCTACAGGCTCAATCACTGCGTTCTACACGGTGCTGGTTGACGGCGATGATATGAACGAGCCGATAGCAGACGCTGTACGCGGCATTCTGGACGGGCATATTGTCCTGAACCGGAATATAGCCAATAAAGGACATTTTCCGGCGATCGACGTTCTCTCAAGCATCAGCCGGGTGATGAAGGATATCGCCCCGGAGGAGCAGATTGCAGCGGCTGAGAATGTTAAGCGTCTGATGGCGGTGTATAAGGATTCCGAGGATCTGATTAACATCGGGGCCTACCAGAGAGGGTCGAACGCTCAAATCGATGAATCGATGCATTACATCGACAGCATCTGGGAGTTCACCAAGCAAAAAGTGAACGAGAAGGTAACCCTTAGCGAAGTGCAGCAGTCTTTGATTTCACAGTTCTCGAGGAGTTGATTGATCATGAGATTCCATTATACTTTTCAAAAAGTGGTGGACTTGAAGGGTAACGAAAAAACACAGGCAGAGTGGATGCTCTCAAGCGCACTCGGAGAACTGCAGGCACAGGAAAAAAGCCTTGATGAATTAATTGAACAGCGCAGCACAGTGATGTTGTCCTTGCAGACTGCGGCACAGCAGAAGACACCTATGGCGAAGCTTCGTGAAATGCAGGATTATGTGGATTATCTCGACAAATGCATTGCCCGCAAGCTTTCCGATATCAGTCTGGCGCATATTGAGGTTCAGAGTAAACAGGATCAACTAAGTACGAAGGTTCTGGATGAGAAGGTATGGCTCAAAGCCAAAGACAAAGCACAAACCGCATTTGTGCAGAATATGAATTTACGGGAACAAAACGAACTGGATGAGATGGCTACCGTCCGCTTCGCGATGAAATCCCTCTAACCCGGGAGGTTTCCGCTAGTGGCAAATAATCAAATGGAACTTGAAGATGAAGGGTCGGCAGGCAAATTAGAGCGTTTTTTGTTCTTGATGATTCCAATCATTTTCACGCTTGTACTGCTTGGGGTATTGTTGACCCTATTTAATATGGATATCCGCAACAACGTCCTGGCGATTGCCAACAAAATTCCTATTATAGAGAAATGGGTACCTGATCCGCCGCCGGACCCGGCAGCGCCAGGTGAAACCGCAGAGAATCCGCCGGCAGAGAGCAAAGAGCAGGCCACAAGCTCCGCGAGCACGATCAAAGAACTCAAGGCACAGCTTACCGCTGGGGAGGAGAAGCTGAAGAAGGCTGAGGAGGAGAAAGCGGCGGAGGTCAGCAAGGCTGAAGCGCTTCAGAAGCAGGTTGAAGAACTAAAGGGCGCCGCTGAAACGGCAGCAGCCACCGAAGAGGATGAAGATCCTTACCTGAAGAAAGTGACGGATCTGGCCAAGCTGTATGCCGGGATGAAAGCCTCCAAAGCGGCACCGATTATGGAGAATTTGACTACCGATGAGATGGTTCAAATCTTCAGTGTGATGAGCAATTCCAGCAAATCGGCTATCCTGGAAAAAATGGACCCCAAAAAAGCGGCGGATGTCTCCATAAAGCTAAAAGAAACAACAAATTCAACCGATATGGCTATTGCAGCCTTGCAATCCCGGCTGAAGCAGGAGGCGGGTACCGCTACTCCCAAGCCTTCCGCCAATTTGAATCAGGAGAAGCTTGGGCAGACCTTCACCAGCATGCCCGCTGCGGATGCGGCAGTGCTGCTCGGCTCCATGTACAGTCTTAGTCCGGATAAGGTCATTACTATACTGAATACAGTCAGTGACTCGGTCCGTTCCTCCATTCTGGGGGAGATGACGAAGAAAGACAGCAAGCAGACTGCCAAGATTGTAAACCGCCTGATGGGCGGAAAGTAACTTTTGAAGGGAGGTGAAAAATTATGAGTATCATTCTACAAACCTTAACCGCAGGCAATGCGGCTGCTTCCGGCGGAACAACACCGGGGACAACCGGAACGGTTAACCCGGCGACACCTTTTGCCCAGACACTTGTGCAGAGCATGGGAGGAGTTAGCGTAGTTAAAGGCGCTGAGACTCCTGTATCCGGTAATTGGACTTCATTACTGCAAGGACTTCTGAGTGCTGTACAGGCTAAGGGAGAAGAAGAGACAGGCGGTGCAGATGTCAAGCAAGCCAACCTGCTGGAAGGTCTTGTGCAGGATATAGAGAAGCTGGACACAAGTCTGGAAGCTGATCCGGCGCTAATTGCAGCGCTTCAAGGCTGGCTGCTTCAAGTATCTGCTTTTGTATCCGGCAGTACCTCTACAGGTCCACAGGATGCCGCAGCGACTGCTGGTGACGCTTCTATCAGCTTGTCACCGCTTGCTCAGAGTCCTGAGACCCTGCGCTTCGCCGTTCAAGACGAGCTGAATAGCCTGGTTAAACTGGTTCAGACTGCTGCAGTAAGCGGCGATCAGGACACAGCAGCCAAAGGAGCGGTTCTTCTGAATCAATTCTCGGCCATTCTGGCGGAGAGCGTACCTGTTGATCACAAGTCCAAGGCTAACAAGGCTCCAGCAGTTGTTGATGCTCCAGCAGTGTCACTTAAGCAAGCAACGGGAACCGAGCCTAAAGTGGAAATGTATAGCAAAGCAGATTTGGCAGTGGATGTCCGTAGGTTATTGGGGGCTTCAGCTAGCACTCGTTCCATGTTGGATGCAGCAGCAGCCGGTACCACCGAAGCTGTAATTGCAGATGAGAGTTCCACTCCTGTGCTCACAGGAATGGCAGCACCGATGAAGAAGGCCTTATCTGCCGAGGAGGCGGTGTCCGCTGGCGAAGCAGCGACCGCGGAGCCGGAGGTTGTAACGGCCGGCCAATTATCCCTGCGGCACGGAATTACTGCACCGCTGAAGGCGGAAGCAGCGCCAGTGCCGGTTCAACAATTCGCCCAGCAGATGAACACATTCATCAGCGGCAAGCTTGAGATTGTCAAGAAGGGCGGGGTGGCTGAAGCTACGATCACTTTATTCCCGGAGAATCTCGGACAAGTGGATGTGAAGATTACCATGCAAAACGGAAATCTGGTGGCACAGTTCATGACCCAGCATGCCGGGACCAAGGATATGCTTGAGCAGCAGATGAGCCAGCTTCGTTTGGCTTTGCAGTCCCAGGGACTTCAGGTAGAACGGCTGGAAGTCACGCAGAATAACACTTCCCCTCAGTCACAGTGGGCTGGACAGCAGGGTCAGCAGACCGGGGCAGGCGGACAGCAGCAAGGCAGACGATCGCGGGAACGTCAAGAAGAATCAGCAGACGCCGTGCTCGCCGCAGAGCTTAATGGAGAATGGAAGGATTGGGTTTCAGAAGCTCAGCAGGATAGCAACCAGAGCGGAGGATTCTCAACCAAGGTTTGATGAACAGAATAAGTGAGGTGAAATGATATGGCAACGAATCCCGTGTCTAACAGCAATCAATGGAATTATGTAGCGAATGATAAGACACCCAAGACAACAGGCACTTCTACACTGGGCAAGGATCAGTTCTTGAAAATACTGATTACCCAGCTGCAGAATCAAGACCCGATGCAGCCGATGGAAGATAAGGAATTCATCGCCCAGATGGCTCAGTTCTCATCCGTAGAACAGCTTATGAACATATCCACCCAGCTTACAGCGCTGAATCAGTCCCTTGGCTCTGTGTCAGGATTGATCGGGAAGGATATCACCTGGACGGATGCCGAGACGAAATTGCCGAAATCAGGCAATGTCGAATCGATTGTTGTCAGCAGCGGCGTGCAATACGCAGTGGTAGGCAAGGAACGAATTGCGTTAACGGATATTTCGCAAATCCAGAATGCCGGCACTACACCTCCAGCGGGTAGCGAGACACCAGCGGCCAGCGAGACTCCGGCAGCCAGTGAGACTGCGACAAGCGGCGGGGAGAGCGGGGAAGCAACATGAGTGACAGACTAACTATCGGACAGTTATACCCGGCAGCTGTACACCCTTCCGCTCTGCAGCGTCAGCAATCTGTTAAGGGTTCGCCAAGTCCTGAAGCTTCGTTCGAGAGTGTGCTGCAAAAGAATATGCTGAAGTTCAGCAACCATGCAGCCAAACGCCTGGAGCAGCGGGGAATCGAGCTTGGCAGTAGTCAACTGGATCAAATCTCCTCTGCTGTAGATAAAGCAGCCGCCAAAGGCAGTAAAGAATCTCTGATTCTTATGAAGGACATGGCATTGATTGTAAGTGTGAAGAACCGGACAGTGGTTACAGCGATGGACGGAAATTCAATGAAAGACAATGTATTTACGCAGATTGACAGTGCTGTAATTATATCTTGACTTCGGCTGGTCCTTACTGGAGAGCCGAAAGTGGCTGCCGACCGACTGACGCGGCCACCGCTCCAGCTTTATCTTTCAATTCTTAAGAGTCAGAAGACTCTATAACCGGGAGGACGATTAATAATGTTAAGATCTATGTACTCAGGGGTTTCAGGTATGCGCGGATTCCAAACTAAGCTCGATGTCATTGGTAATAATATTGCGAATGTCAATACTATCGGCTTCAAGTCAGGTCGCGTGATGTTCAAGGATATCATGAGTCAGACCGTCTCCGGGGTTACGGCACCCGGGGAAGAGGGGCAAGGCGGTGTCAATGCCAAGCAAATCGGTCTTGGGGTATCCATCGGTTCCGTTGATACTATGCACACAGCTGGTAGTGCGATGACAACGAATAACCCCACAGATCTGCGGATCGACGGAGACGGATTCTTTCTGGTGAAGCTTACGGGTGACCAGGAAGTACCGTTCCTGACCCGTGCCGGGGATTTTCATGTGGACGCCAGCCGCAATCTGATTACATCGGATGGCTTACATGTCGTTGACTCCGGGGGCGCACCCATTCAGATCGGTGACGATGTTACGGCATTCTCCATCTCCAGTGACGGAACGATTGTGCAGACGATGGCGGACGGCACTACTGAATCCGGTGTTCAGATTGGCATGGGTAAAGTCAGCAATCCCCAGGGGCTTGAGAAGATCGGCGGCAATTTGTACCGGATGTCCTTAAATGCAAATGCCGAAGGAGCACTGGAGCCCACAACTGCCAATGATCCAGAAGTGGGAACAGGTACTATCGTTGCCGGCCAGCTGGAAATGTCCAATGTGGATCTGACCAGCGAATTTACGGAAATGATTGTTACCCAACGTGGTTTCCAGGCGAATTCGCGGATTATCACCACTTCCGATGAAGTACTGCAGGAAGTTGTTAATCTGAAGCGTTAAGTTTGAACCGCAATATGTAACTTGCTGTATAATAACGTTTTGCCTGTTGAGGAAATGTTATTGCAGTCGTGGGGGAGGAGCTCCTCCCCCTATTTATGTTAGGAGGCCTGTCATGATTTCAGTAACAAGATTGAACGGGGCGGGGATGTGGCTGAATGCCCTGCTGGTTGAAATGGTTGAGGAATCACCGGATACGTATATTACGCTGGTAACCGGCAAGAGACTGATCGTGCTTGAAAAGGCCGATGAAGTCATTAGCAAGATCAAGGAATATAACAGGGACATAGGCATACACGCTGCCACCATTAAAGTCCAGTCAATGGAGGAGCTTTCATGAAAAAGATGCTGCCATGGCTCATCACGATTTTGCTGGCCGTTACACTCATCGTAGTAGCCGCATTCTTACTAATGGACAAAATTTTCCCAGGTGATGGGAATGAAGTGAGCAAGGCTGTCCAGAACGTGGAGACGAAGAAGATGACTGCTGATGAAATTGTTGAGATGACCGCCGAAATCCAGGATATCAAAACTAATCTTGCTGATCCCGATTACATCCTTTCAGTTGACATCGCGCTTCAATTAGATTCAGCGGCGTCCAAGGAAGAATTCGAAAAGATAAAATCAATTAAAATAACACCGCTGATTATCAAAGCTATTGCCGATGCCAAACCCGAGGAGCTGAATGGGGCCAGCGGCAAAGATCAGTTCAGCAGCAAGCTGGTGAACATCATCAATAAGAATTTGACTGAAGGTTCTATCACCCAGATTGAATTCACCAAATTTATACTGGCATCTATGTAGCTGCAGGCGGGTTAATTCTTTGATGGGGGGGTGATTGAAATTGGTTGATGTACTATCACAAAACGAAATTGATGCTCTGCTTGCTGCACTTTCATCCGGTGAAATGGATGCCGACGAACTTAAAAAAGAGGAAACCACTAAAAAGATCCGCTCTTATGATTTCAAACGGGCCGTACGCTTCTCCAAAGATCATATCCGCAGCTTAACCCGGATTCATGATAACTTTGCCCGCTACCTTACGACGTACTTTTCGGCCCAATTGCGCACCTTCGTGCAGATCAGTGTCGTTCAAGTAGAGCAGCTCCCTTATGACGAGTTTATCCGCTCCATTCCCAAAATGACGATATTGAATATTTTTGAGGCCGAGCCGCTGGAGGGCCGGATGGTGATGGAGGTGCATCCGAATATCGCTTTTGCCATGCTAGACCGGCTTCTGGGCGGCTTCGGAATAGCACCCTCCAAAATCAATGCGTTGACTGAAATCGAAACGACTATTATGGAGAGGATTTTCAGCAGATGCTTTGAAAGTCTGCAGGAAGCCTGGAAGACGGTGCTTGATATCCATCCCCGGATGGAGGCGCTGGAAACGAATCCGCAGTTTATGCAAATTGTATCGCCAAATGAAACGATTGCCCTGATCTCCCTCAGCACCAAAATAGGAGACACGACAGGGATGATCAATCTCTGTATCCCCCACGTTGTGCTGGAGCCGATCATGTCCAGGCTGTCCGTACACCAGTGGTTTGTCTCTGAGAAAAAGGTGAGGGATGAGGATGAGCTCGAAGCCATCCGGGCAAGGGTTCACCGGGCGCAGCTTCCAATCGTGGCTGAGCTGGGGGAATCGAAGTTATCTATTGCTGAATTTCTCGGGCTCAGCGTCGGTGACGTGATTTCTCTTAACAAGACTGTGGATTCCGGTCTGTCGATTAAGGTAGGGGACAAGCTGAAATTCATTGGAAGTCCTGGGATGATCAAAGAACGTGTGGCTGTGCAAATAGACGAGATTGTCAGCGAAGGGGTTGAAGAGTTTGACGAGTAAAGATTATTTGTCCCAGGAGGAGATAGATGCTCTTCTAAGACAGTCTGCGGAAGGCAATTTGGCTCCTTCACCGAAGACCGTGGATGATTACTTAACACCTTTTGAACAGGATGCACTGGGAGAGATCGGCAATATTACCTTCGGAAGTGCGGCAACCGCACTCTCCACCCTGCTGGGTAAGAAGGTAGATATTACTACCCCTAAGGTGTCCATTATTACACGAGGAGAGTTCGAGGAAGCCTTTCCTAAACCTCATGTGGCTGTTCACGTACAGTATGTGGACGGGTTCCAGGGAATCAATTCTCTGGTTATCAAAATCAGGGATGCCCAGGTCATTGCCGACTTAATGCTCGGGGGTGAAGGTGAGCCCAAAGATGAGGAACTGAATGAAATTCATATCAGTGCCGTCCAGGAAGCGATGAATCAGATGATGGGCTCGTCCGCCACCTCGATGTCGACGATCTTTAACAGATTCGTCAATATCTCTCCGCCCGGCATTGACATTCTTAATATGTCCAGCGGAGAAGGGGTAGGAAGCCTTCCTGATGATGAGACCCTGATTCAAATTTCCTTCCGGCTGAAGATCGGCGATCTGATTGATTCCACCATCATGCAGCTGTTGCCGGTACAATTCGCCAAGGATATGGTGACCATGCTGCTTGGCGATGTCAGCCAGGCTGATCAGGAAGCGGCAGTCTCCTCTGCTGCATCAACACCTAAGCCTGCTGCAACACCAGAGCCTGCCCCCGCACCGCCTCCAGCACAGCAGCAGATGCCAGCGCCGGATGGAGGAGGGAACCCGCCGCAATATCCGCCGCAGGGTCAGGGTATGCCACCTTATCCGGGAATGCCGGAAGGGGGATATTATTATCCTCCGGCAGGGATGCCGGCCTATGGGATGCCGGGTATGCCGCCTTACGGAATGCCGCCGCAGGGAATGCCTTATCCACAGTCTCAGCCGCAGAATCCTGCACAGGGCCGCAATGTGAATGTGCAGCCTGTACAATTTGCGAATCTGAGTGCAGGGGCTTTTGGCAATATCGACGAAAATAATTTAAATTTATTGATGGACATACCACTGAAGGTAACCGTAGAATTAGGAAGGACCCAGAAGCAGATCAAAGATATTCTGGAAATGTCGCAAGGTTCAATTATTGAACTGGACAAGCTGGCAGGTGAGCCTGTTGACATTCTGGTTAACAACAAGCTCATTGCCAAGGGGGAAGTCGTAGTTATCGACGAGAACTTCGGTGTCCGCGTTACGGATATCGTCAGCCAGTGGGACCGTATACAAAAATTACAATAAGCATACTTAGGGAGGATTTTGTAAAAATGGCTAACCGAATTCTAATCGTGGACGATGCAGCATTTATGAGAATGATGATCCGGGACATTTTGTCGAAGAACGGATTTGAGGTAGTGGGTGAAGCCCAGGACGGTTCACAGGCTATAGAGAAATTTAAGGAACTGCGTCCGGATCTGATCACGATGGATATCACCATGCCTGAAATGGACGGAATCGCCGCCCTCAAAGAAATCAAAAAAGTAGATGCCAATGCCAAAGTTATCATGTGTTCAGCCATGGGTCAGCAGGCTATGGTTATTGATGCAATTCAGGCCGGTGCCAAGGACTTTATTGTGAAGCCTTTCCAGGCTGACCGTGTAATTGAAGCTATCAATAAAACGCTGGGTATATAGGAACAAGGTATGTTATTTGCTGCCGGAACGCTCGGAGACAGTAGTAATGCCCTGCTGAATTTAATGAAGGTTGTTTTTTTTCTGGCAGTCATTATTATCCTTATCGTGCTGCTGATCCGTTTTCTGGGACGCCGCAATCAGACTCTGATGAGCGGCCGTTCCATCCGTACCCTGGGTGCGCTGGGGCTTGGTCCGAATAAGTCGATTCAGATTATTGAGCTGGGCAGCAGCCTCTATCTGATCGGAGTGGGCGATGACATCTCCATGATGGATAAAATCACCGATCCTGCAGAGGTGGCGCTGATTATATCCGCTTTTGAAGATCAGGCCTCAGGAACGGACAACTTCATTGCACCGCTAGTCGCCAAAATCAAGTCCAAGCTGCGCGGTGAGGTGCCGTCCGAGGAAATAGAGATTCATGAGACTTCGTCTTTCTATGAGACGCTGCAATCCAAGCTTGCCCTGGCGCCTGAGCGCAAAGAGAAGCTGGAGGAACTGCGCAGGGATGAGGATCTCAAGAAAGAGTCGGAGGATTTATGAAAAAAAAGCTGATTCTTTCTTTACTGTTGCTTGGCATTTTCAGTGTGCTGCTCCTGCATCCGGTTCATGCCGACCCGATTCCTAATATCAACATCTCGGTGGGTGATAACGATGCCGCAAGCGGGGGGACAAGCTCCATATCCATCCTGCTCCTGGTAACGGTGCTGAGCATAGCTCCTTCATTCCTGGTGCTGATGACCAGCTTCACGCGGATCGTGATTGTACTGGGGTTCGTAAGAACCTCACTTGGTACACAGCAGATGCCACCGAACCAGGTGCTTGTGGGACTGGCACTATTCTTAACGCTGTTCATTATGTCCCCAACCCTGGCAACCGTGAACGAGACGGCCTTACAGCCCTATATGAAGGGCACTCTGACCCAGAGCGAAGCCCTTAACAAAGCGCAGGAGCCGATTAAGGAGTTTATGTTTAAACAGACGAACACGAAGGACCTGCTGCTGTTCATGAACTATACCGGCAATAACGCTACAGTGAAGCCAGCCAGCTATAATGATATTCCTTTAACAGTACTGGTACCTGCTTTTGCGATCGGTGAGATGAAAAAGGCCTTTACCATGGGCTTTATGATTTTTATACCTTTTCTTATTATTGATATTGTGGTGTCCAGCACCCTGATGGCCATGGGGATGATGATGCTGCCGCCGGTAATGATATCTTTGCCTTTCAAAATAATGCTCTTTGTGCTGGTGGACGGCTGGTACCTTGTAGTCAAATCGCTGCTGCTGAGTTTTAACACCTGACATGTAAGAGGAGGCATATGGGATGAATGCGGAGTTTATTATCGGTCTGGCCGGCCAAGCCGTATATTTAGTGCTGGAGACCAGCGCCCCCATGCTGATTCTCGGTCTGGTGGTAGGACTGATCGTCAGTATCTTTCAAGCCACAACCCAGATTCAGGAGCAGACCCTGGCGTTTGTTCCCAAAATCGTAGCCGTACTGCTTGCTTTGCTGCTATTCGGTCCGTGGATTATAACGAAGCTGGTCGATTTCACCAGTCAAATCCTGGGCAGTCTCTATATGTATATCGGTTGAGACTATGAATATAGAGACCTTACTGCAAAGTTTTCCTGTCTTTCTGTTGATTTTTTGTCGAATTACAGCCTTTTTTGTTGTCGTTCCTGTCTTTTCGTCGCAAAGCGTGCCGACAACATTCAAAATTGGTTTGTCTTTTTTTGTGTCCATGGTCATCTTCAGCTCAGGCAGCATGAATATTACGGTTCCGCAGGATCTGGGGTTTATCCTCCTGATTATCAGGGAGGCTTTAATCGGGCTGTTGCTCGGATTTATCGCCTACCTGATGTTTATGACGATTCAGACGGCGGGCTCTTTCATCGATATTCAGATCGGATTCGGGATCGCTAACGTCATCGATCCGATGACTGGAGCATCGGCGCCGATCATCGGCAACTTCAAGTATATGATTGCGCTGCTGCTGTTCTTAAGCATGAATGGTCACCACTACCTGCTGGATGCCATCGTATACAGCTACAAATGGGTGCCGATAGATAATGATTTATTTCTCAAAATGATCAATGGAAGCTTGTCTGAGTTTTTGATCCGCACCTTTGCCCAATCCTTTATCCTGGCCTTTCAAATGTCGGCTCCGCTGGTTGCTGCACTGTTCCTGACGGATGTGGGACTGGCCTTCCTGGCTAGAACGGCTCCGCAATATAATGTGTTCGTAATCGGTGTTCCGCTCAAAATCATTATTGGTCTGGCGTTGCTTCTTATACTGATGCCGGGGCTGGCTGCGCTGTTCCAGAATCTCTTCGAGATTATGTTCGAGTCCATGCACAACCTGCTTGGCCTCATTGGGGAGAGTCCTTAGGCTACGGTAAGGAGAGATTGTCTTGGAAAAACAGGCAAGATTCAAATTGGATCTTCAGCTGTTCGGGGGAGATAAGACAGAGAAAGCCACTCCGAAGAAACGGCAGGACGCCCGCAAGAAGGGGCAGGTTGCAAAAAGTGCTGAAATGTCAGGCGCAGTAGTCCTCTTTTCGGCGCTGCTGTCGCTAAGTGTCTTCGGCGGCTTTATGAAAGAACGGTTTATCAAGCTCTATACAGATGTGTTCCAGAACCGGATGATGCTTGAGGTAACACCGGAGAATATCTCCACGCTGTTCAACCAGTACGGGCTGCAGATCCTTATTCTGCTCGCTCCGCTGCTGGGCATCACCTTCCTGCTGGCGCTTGTGGCCAACTTCGCACAGGTAGGCTTTATGGCTACAGGCGAGGGGATTACGCCTAAGTTCAGCAAGATCAACCCCATCAAAGGCTTCAAAAATATTTTTTCCATGCGTTCCGTAGTAGAGTTTCTCAAATCTGTCTTCAAGCTCATCCTGATTGCCTATCTGGTCTACAGTACGCTTTGGGGGCAGAAGGAGAGCTTTGCACGCCTCTCGCATGTCGATGCGGAAGGGGCCTACGCCTTCGTTGCGAAGCTGACCATGAGCCTGGGCATTAAGATTGCAGCGGCTCTATTTATAATGGCTGTACTGGACTATATTTATCAGAAATACGAGCATGAGAAGAGTCTTAAAATGTCCAAGCAGGATATTAAGGATGAATACAAAAAGATGGAGGGCGACCCCATCATCAAAGGCAAGATCAGGGAACGTCAACGCAGAATGGCTATGCAGCGGATGATGCAGGAGGTCCCCAAGGCCGATGTTATCATCACGAATCCGACCCACTTTGCAGTCGCCCTGAAGTATGACGGTTCCTCAATGGAGGCTCCTCAGATTATAGCCAAGGGCCAGGATTATGTGGCACTCCGCATCAGGGAGCTGGCGAAGGAGCATGGTGTTGTAACGATGGAGAATAAGCCGCTGGCACGGGCATTGTTCCAGAGAGCGGAGATCGGTGATGTAGTGCCGGCCGATCTGTTCCAGGCAGTTGCCGAAGTGCTGGCCTATGTATACAAGCTTAAAGGTAAGAGTAGATAAGCCGGGGGAGGTTAAGGACATTGAAAGTTAGAGATCTAACAGTTCTACTGGGCATTATCGGTATTGTGCTTATGATGATTCTGCCCATCCCGGCCTGGCTTCTGGATGTACTGCTTATTGTCAATATTTCAATAGCCCTGACCATTATATTGGTCGCAATGAATACCAAGGATCCGTTGCAGTTTTCAATATTTCCTTCTCTGCTTCTGATCACTACGCTATTCCGGTTAGCGCTGAACTTATCCACCACCAAGTTGATCCTGGCGGATGGTCATGCCGGTGAGGTCGTAGCGACCTTCGGAAGCTGGATTGCCAGGGGACAGATCGCCATCGGGTTCATTGTCTTCCTGATTCTGGTTGTGGTTCAGTTCATTGTTATCACCAAGGGTTCGGAGCGCGTGGCAGAGGTAGGCGCCCGTTTTACCCTGGACGCGATGCCCGGTAAGCAGATGAGTATTGATGCGGATCTGAATGCGGGGATGATCAATGAGCAGCAGGCACGGGAACGCCGTCGTAATGTCGAACGCGAGGCGGATTTCTTCGGGTCCATGGATGGTGCGAGTAAGTTCGTCAAAGGGGACGCGATTGCCAGTATTATCATCCTCATCATCAACCTGATCGGCGGCTTCATTATCGGCATGACCGTTCACGGCATGTCGTTCCAGACGTCGCTTTCGACCTACTCTGTCCTGACCATCGGTGACGGTCTGGTCAGCCAGATTCCGGCTTTGCTAATCTCCACGGCTTCCGGTCTGATCGTCACGCGGGCGGCTTCGGAGGGCAATCTGGCCGAGGATCTGACCGGACAATTGCTGTCCTATCCTAAGCTTCTCTACATAGTAGCTGCGACGATTGCTTTTCTGGGATTCTTCACCCCGATTACGGTCATGTCCACGCTGCCTTTGGCGGGACTGATGGCGTACGCGGCTTACAGTATGGGGCAGAAGGCTAGCAAACAGCTGATTGCCGATGAACAACTGGTCGAGGAGAAACAGATCGAAGAGGTGCGAAGTCCTGAAAGTGTCATCAATCTGCTTACGGTGGACCCGATCGAATTCGAATTTGGTTATGGTCTGATTCCTTTGGCGGATACGGGACAGGGCGGTGACTTGCTCGACAGAATTATCATGATTCGACGGCAATGTGCACTTGAGATGGGACTTGTCGTACCTGTTATTCGCATACGCGACAATATTCAACTAAAACCGAATGAATATGTCATCAAAATTAAAGGAAATAACGTTGGCGGCGGTGAATTATTACTTAATCACTATCTTGCCATGAGTCCCGGTTATGATGACGAGTCGATTAGCGGGATCGAGACTATTGAACCATCCTTTGGTCTGCCCGCCCTATGGATTGATGAGTCGGTGAAGGAACGGGCTGAATTATCCGGTTATACCGTGGTTGACCCGCCTTCTGTTGTAGCCACGCATCTGACCGAGCTGATTAAGCGGCATGGACACGAATTGCTGGGCCGTCAGGAGACGAAGCAGCTGATCGACAATCTCAGGGAGAATTATCCTGTGCTGGTAGACGAGCTGATCCCTTCCATTCTTGCAGTCGGAGATATTCAGAAGGTACTGGGCAAGCTGCTGCGGGAGAAAATATCGATCCGCGATCTTGTCACTATCTTCGAGACCCTTGCCGATTACGGCACATATACCAAGGACCCTGATATTCTGACTGAATATGTGCGGCAATCCCTCTCCAGACAGATTACCCAGCAGTTCTCTCAGACGGGGGAGACTCTGCGTGTCATTACAGTAGGTCCCGGACTTGAGAAAAAGATATCCGAAAGTGTGCAGCAGACGGAGCAGGGCAGTTATTTGGCACTCGATCCGGTATCTACCCAAACCGTCTATCAGCGGCTTACGGAGCAGATCAACCGTCTCCTGCAATCCGGCCAGCAGCCGATTGTACTGACCTCACCAACGATTCGCATGTATCTGCGCCAGGTTATTGAGCGAACCATGCAGGATATCCCGGTGTTGTCCTACAGCGAGCTGGAGCCAAACATTGAAATTCAAAGCGTCGGGGTGGTGAACTTATGAGAGTGAAGCGTTATGTGGTCGATACGATGCCTGACGCCATGCATTCGATCCGCAGCGAGCTTGGAAGCGATGCCGTTATTTTAAGCACCAAAGAAATAAAGGTTGGCGGATTCATGGGGATGTTCACGAAAAAGAAGATTGAGGTTGTGGCTGCTGTGGAGAACGGGGCAAAGGCGGCCGCGCAGGAGAAGCTTCCTGCACCACCGATGAATGTACCGCGAAGTGCAGTGCCAGAGGCCTATCAAAAGGCTGCCTCTGCCGCAGCTCCTCCTCTGCCGCCGCCTGTGACGGTAAGGGATGCGGCAGCAGGCAAGTCGTTTGCCGAGATTGCCGCAGCACTAGCTGATCCGCTGGAGCAGGGCGGGGGTGTCGCTGTGATGCCGCCTTTAGTCAAGACGGAGCCGCTGGATATCCGCTCTGAGGATATTGCAGCAGGTCAGCCGTCTGTACCTCGGCCGGAGGAGAGCCGGAAGAAGCTTGCAGCCATGTATGAACCGCTTACGGCAGAGCAGCCTGAACCTGAGCATACCGCTGCCGCTGAGAATGATGTCCTGCGGGAGATCCGGGATATGAAGCAATGGATGGAACGTATCGCACGTTATTCCACGGGAGCTGCGGAGCTGCCTGATGCGCTGGAATCCTTACGCAGCCGTCTGATTGACCAGGAGACAGACGCTGTTCTCGTAGAGGAATGGATTGGTACTGTGCTGGAGCGTTACCGGGAAGAAGGAAGCAGCTGGGTTCCGGAACAATTCGAGGAAGTGCTCAGAGAGCAGATTGATAGTTTTCTGGCGGGACGTATTGCCGGCGGTATTGCACCGGATACCCGGATCGTATATATTGCGGGGCCGACAGGCGTAGGCAAGACGACAACGATCGCCAAGCTGGCAGCGGAGCAGCTGTTCAAGCAGGGCCGCAAGGTCGGGCTGATTACCTCGGACACTTACCGGATATCAGCCGTTGAACAGCTTAGAACCTACGCCTCCATTCTCAACATGCCGCTGGAGGTTGTCCAGTCGCCGGGAGATCTGCAGCGGGCCATGTTCCGGCTGGAGAGCTGTGATCTGGTGTTAATGGATACCGCCGGACGCAATTACCGCAATGAAATGCTGGTGGCTGAACTGCAGAGTCTGCTGGCCAAGGAGCTCAAGAGCGAGACCCTGCTGGTGCTGAGCCTGACCTCCAAGAGCCGTGATATGAAAAAGATTGCCGAGCACTTCGGCAGATACCAGCTGGATAAGGTGGTATTCACGAAGCTGGATGAAACGGGCAGCTATGGTCCGCTGTTCAATCTTCTCAATGATTATCCGCTGAAGCTCTCCTATATTACCAACGGACAGAATGTTCCCGATGATCTTCTTATGGCGACAGGGGAGCAGATTGGCGGGATGCTGCTGGGAACAGGGGGCGGGTGATGGACCAGGCGCAGGCGTTAAGACGGCTGGTCTCCAGCCAGGACACAAGGCAGACTCCCGGAAGCGGTGCCTCGGCCCGGATCATCACGGTATGCAGCGGGAAGGGAGGCGTCGGGAAGTCGAATTTCACCCTTAACTTTGCGCTTGCACTGAAGGCCATGGGACGGAGAGTTCTTCTGTTCGATGCCGATATCGGCATGGCCAATATTGATGTCCTTATGGGTGTCTCATCCAGATATAATCTATACCACCTGCTCAAGCGGGAAGCGGATATCGGACAGATCATTCAGCTCGGACCGCAAGCGTTGCCCTTCATTGCAGGGGGCTCCGGGATGGACGAGCTGTTCAGCCTCTCGGAGGAAGATCTGAATTACTTTACCACACAGATTGCCAGCATTGCCGATACTATGGATTTTATCCTGTTTGATACAGGGGCGGGGCTGTCCAAGGAAACGATGAAATTCATCACCTCTGCGGACGACTGCCTGGTAGTGACCACACCTGAACCTACTGCAATTACAGATGCGTATGCGCTGATGAAGGTTGTTCATAATTCGCACCCGGAGGTCTCGTTCAGGCTGATTGTCAATCAGGCAGGGGATGAACGGGAGGCACGGGCCACCAGTGACAAAATCCGGATGGCGGCCAGCCGGTTCCTGCAGCTTGAGCTTCCCTTCCTCGGTTACATCAGCAGTGATCCGCATGTAGTACAGGCAGTTAAGAAACAAATTCCATTCTCAGTGGCTTTTCCGAACAGTATTGCAGCCAGGGATGTGCAGAGGCTTGCGCAGAGCTATCTGGCTGTGGATTCAGTAGAAACCGCTAAAGTTCAAGGCATCAAGGGCTTCATCAGCAAGTGGTTGAAACGAAACAGATAATTGTTCTGAATTTGAGGGACAGAGGTGGAAAAGCTATGAGGCCATATAAAGTTCTGGTTGTTGATGATTCTGCATTCATGCGCAAGATCATTTCTGATTTAATAGAGAATGATGCCGACTTTCAAGTGACAGCGACGGCGGCCAACGGACGCGAGGCGATTGAGAAAGTTAATGAGCTTCGCCCGGACCTGGTAACAATGGATGTGGAGATGCCTGAGATGAATGGGCTGGAGGCGCTCAAAAGTATCATGGCCCAGCGTCCGCTTCCGGTGATTATGCTGTCGGGCATAAATGAACAGGGCATGAAGGAGACCATTCTGGCCTTGGAGTGGGGGGCTTTCGATTTCATCCGAAAGCCGTCCATTTCAAACTCCCAGGATATCATCGCTGTCGGAGAATCCCTCCGGGAGCAGATGAAAGAGGCAATGCTGGCGCGCGAGCGGCGTGAAGCCCGCGCTTCTGCCGTCAAATCGCCTGAGCCTCCTCCTGCTGCTGAACCGCCTGCTCCGCGGGCTGTAGTGGAACCGGTGAGACGGAAGCTGGAGCCCTCCAAGAAAGAAGCGGATAAGGCGCCGCCTCAGGGCACGGAGAAGCCGAGGGCCAGGGCGCCGTTTGAACCGTCCGCTGACAAACGTAAGCCGGAAACCCGCACTGAGCCGGTGGTTGCAAAGCGAGTGGTGAAGCCTGCGCCTGCAGTACCCATACCGGCTCCAGACAGGTTCAGAAGCCGGTCCCAGGAGGAGCAGGGCGCCAGATTGCCGGGACTACGGGCGGCTGCTGAGATTGCGGCTGGCTCGTTCATCGAGCCACCTGCAGCATCAGTAGGCCAGACAAGCGGAAGCCGGGGCGTGCGCAAGCTGGTTGCTGTTGGCTGCTCCACCGGAGGTCCGAGAGCTCTGAAGGCGTTCCTGGAGAACATCCCCGGTGATTTCCCGGCACCGATTGTTATTGTCCAGCATATGCCGCCTAACTTCACCAAATCTCTGGCCCAGCGCCTGAATACCTTTAGCGCACTGGAGGTCGCGGAAGCGGAGCACGGTATGGTTCTCCGGCAGGGCGCGGCGTATATTGCCCCCGGGGGATATCACCTGACAGTGGTTCCGGCACCTGGAGGCCAATATGTGATAGAGCTTACTAAGGAAGAAGTCCGCAATGGACATCGTCCTTCTGTAGATACACTGTTTGAATCGGTATTGCAGCTCACCTCGCTGGAACGTCACGCGGTCATTATGACGGGGATGGGCAGCGATGGGGCCCGTATGATGAAAGCACTCTATGATTCCGGGGTGACATCAACCTTTGCAGAGAGTGAAGAAACCTGTGTGGTTTACGGAATGCCGAGGTCTGCTGTAGAGTTGAAGTGTGTAAAACACATCCTGCCTTTGCAAGAAATTGCTCCAAGGCTGGTACAAGCCGTTAAATAATGGAATTGCGAACTCGAAGGGGAGGTACCCGCTCATGGACATGAACCAATACTTATCCATGTTTATTGATGAGTCAAATGATCATCTGCAGTCTTTGAACGAAAGCATGATGGGGCTGGAAGCGAATCCGGAGGATCTGAGTATTGTTCAGGTGATTTTCCGCTCCGCCCATACCTTGAAAGGTATGGCGGCTACAATGGGTTTTGAAGATTTGGCTTCGCTTACGCACCAAATGGAGAATGTGCTGGATCTGGTGCGTAATAACAAACTGCGGATGCAGGACTTCATTTTTGATACCCTGTTCAAAAGTATTGACGCTCTGGAATCCATGGTGGAGGATATCACCGGCGGGGGAGCGGGCAAGGCCGATGTAACGGCCATTGTCTCTTCTCTGCAGGCGATCGTTCGCGGAGAAGTCCCTTCTGCCGGTAATGCTTCTGCTGAAGTAACTGCTGCTGCGTCCGGCAATGCCAGTGCGGCCCAGGTGTTCCTGGATGAATTCCAGTACTCGGTGCTGGAGCAATCCCTTCAGGAAGGCCATCAGGTGCTGTATGTCGATGTTGCTATCCGTAAGGATTGTCAGCTCAAAGCCGTACGTGCATATATGGTCTTCGACCTTCTGGAACGTTCAGGAGAAGTCGTCAAATCCTTCCCTTCGGTTCAGGACATAGAGCAGGAGAAATTCGATTACGGATTCTCCCTCTACTACATAACCCAAAAGGATGCAAGTGAAATTCAGAAGATGATTCTGAATTTGTCAGAGATTGATGCGGTTACGGCTGTGGCGCTCGATCAGGAATCACTTCGTCAAATGGGACAAGACAGTGTTGCAGCTACTGCCGAAGCCCCTGCTCCCGCTCCTGTGCAGGAGGCTGCCCCTGTGGCTGCTAATGCTTCCCCTGCAGCTCCTCTACATCCCAAGGAAGAGAACGGCAAAGCTGCTCCGGCCAGGGCAGGAGGTGCACCATCGCCTTCCCGGACCATCCGTGTTGATATTGAGCGGCTGGATGTTCTGATGAATCTGTTCAGCGAGCTGCTTATTGACCGTGTCCGGCTGGAGCAGCTGGCTTCCGAGGTCCAGAACGGGGATCTTACCGAGACCGTCGAGCATATGGGCCGGGTGAGCGGAGATTTGCAGAATATTGTAATGAAGCTGCGCATGGTTCCGGTAGACACCGTATTTAACCGGTTCCCGCGGATGATCCGCGACCTGGCGAAATCGCTGGACAAGAAGGTGGATTTAATCGTCACAGGAGCCGATACGGAGCTTGACCGTACGGTGATTGATGAGATTGGTGATCCGCTGGTGCATCTGCTGCGCAATGCGGTTGACCACGGGATTGAATCTATCGCAGACCGGATCGCTGCCGGGAAGCCGGAGACAGGAACCGTACAGCTTCGGGCGTTCCACAGCGGCAATCATGTCTTCATTGAGATTGAAGAGGATGGCAAGGGCATCTATCCGAAGAATGTACTGGCCTCTGCCGTCAAAAAGGGTGTGATTACCCAAGAGCAGGCGGGCACAATGACAGATGACGAAGCTTACCAGCTGCTCTTCGCGCCTGGCTTCAGTACAGCTGAGGTAATCTCTGACGTATCGGGCCGGGGCGTGGGTCTGGATGTGGTCAAATCCAAAATCTCTTCCCTGGGCGGTAACGTCACCATCTATTCAACACCGGGCAAAGGTACGAATTTCTCCGTTCAGCTTCCGCTGACCCTGTCGATCATCGCAGCCATGCTGGTTCGCCTCGGCTCAGAGAAATATGCCATTCCGCTCTCTTCCATCGTGGAGACAGGAATTGTGAAGCAATCCCAGATCCGTACCATTCACGGCAACCGGATGCTGGAGTTCCGGGGCAGCCATATTCCGCTGGTCTCCCTGAGCAAGATCTTCTCCATTCCGGACTATGATGAAAGTACGGAAGAGGAAACGGAGATCGTGGTAGTCCGTAAAGGAGAGCGGCTGGTTGCCCTGGCTGTGCAGGACTTCATTGGACAGAACGAAATTGTAATCAAGAATCTCGGCAAGTATCTGCCTGATGTGCAGGGGATTTCAGGAGCCACGATTCTTGGAGACGGACAGGTAGCGCTCATTATCGATCCGAATGCTTTTATCAAATAATCAGGTTAGAACAGGGAGGTTCATTCCATGGCTGAAGATATCAAAGTAATTGTATTCAAGCTTGGCACTGAAGAATACGGCATAGAAGTAGAGAAGGTCCAGACGATTGAACGCATGATGCCGATTACCCGCGTACCGAAGACCTATTCATTTATCAAAGGTGTGATCAATCTGCGCGGCGTCGTGATTCCGGTTATCGATCTGCGCGGACGCTTCGGCATCGAGGAAGCAGAGCACACCGACCAGACCCGGATCATCATTGTCAATGTGAATGAGATGGAAGTGGGCTTCATTGTCGATTCAGCCAACGATGTCATCGACTTGAACCGTGACATTATTGATGTACCGCCGGATGTTGTGGGCGGCATCAAGGCGAAGTATCTGGACGGGGTGGCCAAAATAGGAGATGACCGTCTGCTGATTATGCTTAACCTGTCCGAAGTGCTCAACAAGAGTGAAATCGTGCAATTGGAAAGCCTGGAGGGCTAGCCTATGGAGCTTTTCAAGAACTTCAAGGATTTTAAGATGGATGTGCTCAAGGAAGTCGGGAATATTGGAGCCGGCAATGCGGCCACTGCCTTGTCCCAGCTGCTCAATAAGCCGATCGACATGGCGGTTCCGAAGGTACAGCTGCTCAGCTTCGAGGAGATCACTGATAAGGTGGGCGGAGCGGAGGAGCTGGTGTATGCGGTGTTCCTGCGTGTGGAGGGTGAAGCTCCGGGCAACCTGTTCTTTATTCTTACTCCGGAAGCGGCCAGCAGCCTGCTCAGCCGGATTGCCGGCATTGAAGTCTCCGGCGGCGATGAGCTGAGTGAGATGGAGTTATCCGCATTAAGCGAGATCGGCAATATTTTGGCCGGCTCCTACCTCTCTTCCCTGGCGGACTTCACCTCCCTGTCCATGTATCCGACAGTGCCGGCACTGGCGATGGATATGGCCGGAGCCATTCTTGGCTATGGGCTGCTGCAATTCGGTCAGATGGGCGATGATGCACTGCTGATTGATACGACTTTTTTAGAAGGCCAAAATGAAATTGAAGGACAATTCTTCCTTATTCCCGATCCGGAATCGTTCCCCAAAATATTCAAGGCTTTAGGAGTACCGTTCGACAATGATTGAAGAGCAGAGCATCATTAAAGTAGGTATGGCGGATTTGAACGTAGGCAGCCAGGACAGTCTTATTCGTACGACCGGTCTGGGCTCCTGCGTAGGTCTGACTCTGTTTGATCCCGGTAAAAAGCTGGCGGGGATGGCTCATGTGATGCTGCCCTCGTCAGAGATTGCCCGGGAGGGACAGCTGAATATTGCCAAATTCGCAGATACTGCTGTACCTGAGCTTTTGGCCCGCCTGCTGGGGCTGGGGGCGGTTAGAAGCCGGATTGTGGCCAAGATGGCCGGAGGCTCGCAGATGTTTGCTTTTGCCGGAGGGAGTGACACCATGAGGATCGGGCCTCGAAATGTGGAATCCTGCAAGCTTGCTCTGGACAATCTTCATATTCCGCTTATCGCGGAGGACACAGGCGGCAATTATGGGCGCACGATAGAAATCTCCTGCAGCACCGGAGTGATTTTTATCCGCAGCGTTCAAAAAGGCCAGAAGGAAATTTAGCCATGAGCAGGAAACTATTACTGAATATTGTGGCCGGACTAATCGGATTTGTACTAACCTTCCTAGCGAATAACGGACAGAACCTGCTAGGGACCAGCCTGATTCGGGGCATGTACGGATTTATTATCTGGTTTGTGCTTGCTTTCTTCCTGAGATGGGTATTGGGTTTTATTACCGCAAAAGAAGAATCCTCAGACCCGGAAGCCGGGTTGTTCGATAACGGAGAGTCCCTTGGCGCCAAGCTTGATATTAGTACACCTGATGAGGATCAGGAGCTCAAGGACCTGCTAACCCCTAAACGGGAGGCGGCAAGCGAAGAGCTCGGGGGGTTCACACCTTTGCAGCCTCCGAAGCTAGTCTCTATGAAAGATCCAGAAGAATTGGCCAAGGCCGTTCGTCACCTGAAAGAAGAATAAGCGAGTGCTGCGGCGAAAGTCCGTCATCTTGCGCCGCATGATGCCCGCTGACTAAACTTTGGGAAGGGTGAAAGCCGTTGAACGAGCGTAAAGCAGCTCAGTCGGATACAGACCTGCTTTGGGAGCAGTGGAAAGAGCACGGCGATCCTGAAGCCAAAAAAAAACTGATTGAGAGTTATCTCCATATTGTTGATTACGTATCCAGCCGTCTGGCAGTAGGGCTGCCCAAAAATGTCTCCAAGGACGATTTGGCCAGCAACGGTGTAATGGGACTTATTGATGCCATCGAAAAATTCGACTACAAGCGGGGGCTTCAATTCCAGACCTATGCATCCTGGCGGGTAAGAGGAGCAATCCTTGATTCTCTGCGGCAAAGTGACTGGGTTCCCAGATCCGTACGCGAAAAAGCGAAAAAAATCGAGGAAGCCTACCAGCAGCTGGAACAGAAGTATTTGAGATCGGTAAGTGACGATGAAATGAGCCAGTATCTGAATATTTCGGAAATGGAGTTTCAGACGATGCTGCAGGATGTTGCGGTAATGTCGCTCTGTTCATTGGAAGATCCTATACGTGAAGAAGAATCAGAGACACGAATGTCCATATTGGTAGATGACAAGGCCAAGAATCCGGACCGTAAAGTGAATGAGTTCTACCTGCGGGATACGCTAACCAAAGGCATCGAGAAATTAACAGTGAAAGAACGGACCGTCGTGTCCCTTTTATATTATGAGGATTTATCTTTAAGCGAGATTGCGGAAGTGATGTCCTTGTCTCCTTCGCGAATCTCCCAGCTTCATTCCAAAGCTATTTTGCGGCTAAGAGGAACACTTGAGAAGAACCGGGACCTTCTAATGCAAAATGATTAACCGGGTGACGGTGACAAGGGGGAGCAGAAATTGATCGGTCAATATGTATTGAGCCAATACCTAAGCGTTACTTTTTCGGAGGATAAGGGGATTGCTTACCTTCAGTTCACCAAGAAGGATGAGAATTTCACCTGTTCGGTCGAGGACCTTGAGAGCTTCCTGTTCAGTCACAATATTCGTTTCGGCATCCAGCATGATATTGTAACGCGGATCAGCAGTAACCCGGAAGAATACTTCTGGAACAGAGTGCCCATCGCGATTGGACAGCCTCCTGTCAACGGTAAGGATGGCCGTGTGGTGCTGACCGTTGATATGGAAGAGGACCGCAAGCCTCTGGAGAAAGAGGATGGCAAGGTAGATTACAAAGAGTTGGTCCGGCTGCATAATGTAAGGAAGGGCCAGCTTATTGCCAGGGTTATTCTGGCGGAGAATGGTGTGAGCGGCAAGATGGTGACAGGGGAGGAGCTTCCATTCCGGGCAGGGAAAGAGGCTCACTTCAAGGTAGGCAAGAATGTGGTGGTGGATCAGGAAGAGACCTCCATGTATTCTGCGATCGACGGATTGGTTACGCTGACAGACAAAGGTAAGATCAATGTATTTCCGGTGTTTGAAATCAACGGGGATGTGGACTACAGTACAGGCAATATTGATTTCGTGGGCACGGTCGTCATCCGCGGCAATGTGCTCACCGGCTTCACCGTCAAATCCGCAGGAGATATCCGGGTGGTCGGCGGGGTAGAGGGAGCTGAACTGATATCGGGCGGGTCCATCGAGATTACCGGCGGCATCATCGGATATAATAAAGGCCTCGTAAGCGCCGGCAAAAATGTCAAGGTCTCGTTCATCCAGGATGGCAATGTTGTGGCCGGGGAAGATATAATAGTCTCCCAAAGTATCATGCATTCCAGCATCCGGGCAGGCCATGATGTGCTGTGCAACGGCGCCAAGGGCTTAATTGTTGGCGGAATTGTGCAGGCAGGCGAGCGGGTGATTGCCCGCACCATCGGCAATACCATGTCTACAGCTACAGCGATCGAGGTGGGCGTTGTTCCCGAGCTGAGGAATGAGATCAATGAACTGCGCCAGGAGCTGCGGCAGCTTCTCGAGAATGAGGACAAGACCAATAAGGCGCTATATCTGCTTAATCAACTGGCGACCAATGGCCAGCTATCACCGGATAAGGTGGCGCTTCGCGTCAAGCTTAATGCAACCAAGCAATCTCATATGCGTGATGAAAAGAGAATCAAAGAGCGTGTGCTGGAGATCGAACGCATGCTGGAGGATACCGGCAGAGCCAGGGTTGATGTCGTCAAGACGATCTATGGAGGCTCCAAGATCGTGATCGGCAGATACACCCGGTTCGTTAAGGACCCGACAGAGCGGGTATCCTTCGTCTATAGTGAAGGGGACATATCCATAATACCTTACGTGTAATCAGGCGGGCAGCCGTGGCGGCCTGCCATTCCTTGATTCTGAAACCATTGAGTGGAGAAGAGGGATCTTATGAGTCTGAAACCGGTGGAACTGCAAATTGCACTGCCCCGTACGCATGATGCGGGCAAAGTTCAGAATAACCTTCAGCAGCGTCCTACACTCGACCAGCAGCAATTGGCAGGCCAGAATGTGAAGCATAGCCAGGAAATCTCGCTGCGCAGCACAGAGGTTGATGAGTCTGCCGAATCGGCGCTGCGGGACGGCGGCAAGGGAAGCAGCCCCAGGAGTCAGTCTGATTCGCGCAAGCAGGACAAGCAGGAGAACACCCATGATGCCGAGCATCCCTATAAGGGACACCGTATAGATTTCAGTCTTTGATTTTGACCAGAATTAAACGCAGAAGGAGATTACACACTTGGAACCATGGGTATACATCGTGCTGGTAGGCGTAGTCGCAATCGTATATGCCCTACGGCTGCCGGCCAGGGCGGGCAGGGAAGACTCGGAGGAGAAGAAGAGCCTGAAGGAGACAGAGGCTGCTCTGGAGCTCTACATGGCCGATATTGAGCATGAGAACTCTGAGCTGCTGAAGCTGGTGGGCAGTATTAAGACACAGTCACAGAGCAATAAGACAGCCCTCCAGGACGAGATTGGTCTATTGCGGGAGCAGGTGGGCGAGCTGCAAAAGAGCCTGCTGCTCATGGATGCCCGGCTGACTGCAGAGGAGAAAGGGCTGCTCCAGCTGGCAGCGACCTTCTCGCGGGAAGGTTCGTCTGCTCGCGGGGAGAAGTCCCAGGGAGGGGAGACTTCGGTTCCGGCAGAAGCTCCTGTTAAGCAGAAGACGGTCAGCTCCATTAAGCTGCGGTATCCGCGTCTGTTCGAGCTGCATGAGCAGGGGAAATCGATAGATTCTATCGCCAAGACCGCCGGTCTGCAGCGGGGCGAGGTACAGCTTATTCTGCAGCTGGCAATGCAGGAGGAATCGGTATGATGAAGAACCGATTCTTTATGCTGGGATTAGGTGTCGGATTGATTGCTGGCGCGTTGCTGCTACAGCTGATGATAGCTGGCAGGGCGGCGCCGTTAACCAAAGAAGAGCTTATCCAGCAAGCAACCCGCCTGAATCTGACCCTTGTAGACCCGGCGGAAGCTTCTGCTACTGCTACACCATCGCCGGAGGAAGGGGCCTCGGCCCCGGCTTCCCAGGCGGCAGCCAAGCCAGCTGCAACTCCAGCTTCTACGCCTGCAATCCCGCCCAAGCCGGCTGCCACGCCAAGCGCTGCAGCGACTCCGGGCAAGCCCTCAGCTCCTGCGCAGCCGCAGAGCACCGCAGAGCCTGTTACCAAGGCTCCGGTTACACCTGGTGCGCCTGCGGTTGCTGTGAACGGGGTGATCTCTCTAAGGATTCCTACTGGTATTACCCTTGCCCAGACGGCCGATCTGCTTGCGGAGGCCGGGGTGATAGAGGATAAGAACAAGTTTCTCCAGACGGCGAACAGCCGTAAGGTGAACACTATCATTCAATACGGCAGCTATAACTTCACCAAGGGAGAGAGCATCAACTCCGTTATTGATAAGCTGATTACTGTGAAAAAGTAATCGTTGCATAGGCGATTTTAATATGTTATAGTAATTGACGGTGTTAAAACACACGCCAGTTGATTTCGACAAGAGGTGCTTTCTTCTGAAGAAAGTCTTGTAGAAAGATGACACGCGGCGGAGGAGACACACAATAAACCAAAATTAGGAGGTGCGTGAAGATGGCAGTAATTTCCATGAAGCAGCTTCTCGAAGCTGGGGTACACTTCGGTCATCAGACTCGTCGTTGGAACCCAAAGATGGATCGTTATATCTTCACTGAAAGAAACGGAATTTACATTATTGACTTGCAAAAAACAGTCAAAAAGGTAGAGGAAGCTTACAACTTTGTAAAGAGCGTCGCTGGCGACAACGGAACAATCCTATTCGTAGGAACAAAGAAGCAAGCACAGGATTCCGTAAAAGAAGAAGCTGAACGTTCAGGTATGTTCTTCATTAACCAACGTTGGCTGGGTGGTACCCTGACTAACTTCCAGACGATTCAGAAGCGTATTGATCGCCTGAAGAAATTGGAAGCTTGGGAAGAAGACGGTACCTTTGCAGTATTGCCTAAGAAAGAAGTTATCCTTCTCCGCAAAGAGAAAGATCGTCTTGAGAAATTCCTGGGCGGTATCAAGAACATGAAAGGTCTTCCAAGCGCGCTGTTCATCATTGACCCGCGTAAAGAGCGCATTGCAGTAGCAGAAGCTCGCAAATTGGGTATTCCTATCGTAGCTATCGTTGATACTAACTGCGATCCGGACGAAATCGACTACGTTATTCCAGGCAATGACGACGCTATCCGCGCCGTGAAGCTCTTGACTGGTAAAATGGCTGACGCTGTTGTTGAAGCTCATCAGGGCGAAGACACAACTACTGCTTAAGTAGTGTTCGGAACATATACAAGAACTTAAATGAAAAGGGTGGTTGGCAGGTGGATAACCTCTCACTGCCCTTTTTTTAAAATGTAGGAATATCCGCTGTGCGCCCTGCGTATGGCAATGACTATGACTCTGGAGGGAATAACAATGGCAGTAGATGCAAAAGCAGTAAAGGAACTTCGTGAAAGAACAGGAGCAGGAATGCTCGATTGTAAAAAAGCGCTTGAAGAAGCAAACAACGATATCACCAAAGCGGCAGAATTGCTCCGTGAAAAAGGCCTGTCCGCAGCAGCTAACAAAGCTGGACGTATTGCTACTGAAGGTACTGTAGAATCTTATATCCACGCTGGCGGCCGTATTGGCGTTCTGGTAGAAATCAACTGCGAAACTGACTTCGTAGGCAAAACCGATTCCTTCAAAGAATTTGCCCGTGATATCGCTATGCAAATCGCAGCAGCGAACCCGCTGTATGTTCGCCGTGAAGAAGTACCTTCTGCAGATGTAGAGAAGGAAAAAGAAATTCTTAAGGCTCAAGCGCTGAACGAAGGCAAGCCTGAGAAGATCGTTGAAAAAATGGTGGAAGGCCGCATCAGCAAGTTCTATGAAGAATACTGCTTGATGGAGCAATCCTTCGTTAAAGACCCGGATAAGACGATTTCCCAACTGCTGAATGAAAAAATCAGCACCATTGGCGAGAACATCACCATCCGCCGCTTCGTTCGTTTCGAACTGGGTGAAGGTCTTGAGAAGAAAGTTGACAACTTCGTAGAAGAAGTAATGGCACAAGTTAAACAATAATTGCTGCACTGCATTGAATAAGAATTGAATATTGGCAAGCATCAAAAGAGCGGAACACATATAAGAAGTGTTCCGTCTTTTGTAAGAAAGTGAGGGTATACAATTGGAACAGCCGGTATTTAAGAGAGTGGTCCTTAAGGTAAGCGGTGAATCGCTCTCCGGACAGAATGGCTATGGCATCGATGCCGAAACGATCATCTCTATTGCGGAGCAGGTCAAGGAAGTCGTTGAGCTAGGAGTTCAGGTTGCGATTGTATGCGGCGGGGGCAACATCTGGCGCGGGATCGCCGGGAGCGAGAACGGGATTGACCGGGCGACAGCGGATTATATGGGAATGCTGGCAACGGTGATGAACTCGCTGGCCTTGCAGGATGCTCTGGAGCAGATCGACGTCCCTACCCGGGTACAGACTTCTATTGCCATGCAGCAGATTGCGGAGCCTTATATCCGCCGCCGGGCCATCCGGCATTTGGAGAAAGGCCGCGTAGTAATTTTTGCCGCCGGAACAGGGAATCCGTTCTTCTCGACAGATACTACGGCAGCGCTCAGAGCAGCCGAGATTGAAGCTGAGGTCATCCTGATGGCCAAGAACAAAGTAGACGGCGTCTACTCCGCAGATCCGTTCAAGGACAGCACAGCCGTGAAGTACGAGCAGCTCACTTACATGGATATTCTGAACAAAAACCTGGGTGTCATGGATTCCACCGCTTCCTCACTCTGCATGGATAATAATATACCGCTCATTGTGTTTGCTATTACAGAGCAAGGCAATATCAAACGCGTCGTTCTCGGTGAAAAGATTGGGACGATCGTTAAAGGGAGTGTAAATTAATGCCACAATCGGTTAAGAAGAATGCCGAAGAGCGTATGGAAAAAGCGATTCTCTCGCTGAAGCGCGACTTGGCAACACTGCGGGCGGGACGCGCTTCGACGTCGCTGCTGGATCGCATCCAAGTTGAATATTACGGTGCCCCAACTCCTCTCAATCAGCTGGCCAACATCAGCACACCGGATTCCCGGACCCTGCTGATCCAGCCGTGGGACAAAACCTCGATGTCTGACATCGAACGGGCGATTATGAAGTCTGACATTGGGATTACACCTGCCAATGACGGTACGATCATCCGCCTGTCGATTCCTCCGCTTACTGAAGAACGCCGCGGCGAACTTGTGAAGTTCACTAAGAAGTTCGGCGAAGAAGCTAAGGTAGCGATCCGCAACATCCGCCGTGATGCGAACGATGACATCAAGAAGATGGAGAAGAACGGCATTTCAGAAGACGAATCACATGGACATCAGGAAGATATCCAGAAATCAACGGATAAGTTCATAGCTGAAGTCGACAAAGTGCTCTTGTCCAAAGAAAAAGAGATTATGGAAGTATAATGAAATTCAAGAGACTTCAGGCCCCTCCGTTTATGGTGGGGTTTGTCTCTTTCTGATAAGAGCTTGGAGGAAACGGAAATGATCAAACGGATTCAAGAATGGCTGAGCCGTAAAGACAGGCAGGAGCCAGTCGAGATTTCACCGGATAATATTCCCCGGCATGTAGCGATAATTATGGATGGCAATGGCCGCTGGGCGAAACGGCGCGGTCTGCCCCGTATTGTAGGCCATCAGAACGGGATGAAGGCGGTCAAACGTGCGACGATTGCCGCGAATGACCTGGGCGTTGAATTCTTGACCCTGTATGCTTTCTCTACGGAGAACTGGAGCCGGCCGAAGGATGAGGTTGATTTCCTCATGCGCCTCCCTGTAGAATTCCTGGCGATTGAACTGGACGAATTGATTCATAAGAATGTTCAAGTACGTGTAATGGGGAATGCCGAGGCTTTGCCTTCCCATACCCGTAAGGCTATGGAAGAAGCGGTTGCCCGCACGCAGAGCAACACCGGACTTATTCTGAATTTTGCATTAAACTACGGCGGACGCAAGGAAATTGAGGATTGTATGCGCGGCTTGGGCAAGGATATCCAGGCAGGTGTCCTGTCACCTGAAGAGATCACTTCAGAGCTGATTGACAGCAGACTGTTGTCCGGCGGATTACCTGATCCTGACCTCTTGATCCGTACCAGCGGTGAAATGCGGCTCAGTAATTTTATGCTGTGGCAGGTCGCCTATAGTGAATTTTGGTTTACGGATGCGTACTGGCCGGAGTTTGACAAGACGCATCTGATGCAGGCTGTCGCTGAGTATCAGCGCCGCACACGCCGTTATGGTGGATTGAAGTAGCCTGATGGGAGAGGGATTCTTTGAAGCAGCGATTGATTACCGGAATTGTTGCCGGGGCCTTGTTTTTAGGGTTATGCTATTGGGGTGGCTGGCCGTATCAGCTGATGCTGACTGCCATGGCCCTCATCGGCTATTATGAATTTGTGAAAATGACGGGTACAGCTACCTTTGGACTGACTGCTGTATTTGGTTACGCTTCTGTAGTAGGTTTTATGATTCCTTGGGACCTCCTGGGAATAGATAAGCTATTCTCTTGGGAACAGGGGATATGGCTGTTAATGCTGCTGTTCCTGCTGGTTACTGTGTTCAGTAAGAATAAGCTGGATATCAAAATCACCGCAATGATGTTCACCGGCATTGTTTACATAGGGATGGGGTTCTCCTATATGGGAATTGCCCGTGGTGCGGGAGACGGCCATGGCCTCTTCTGGACGATCCTGTTGCTGTGCTGTATCTGGGGCAGTGATGCCGGAGCCTATTTTGTTGGCAGAAGCTTCGGGAAGAATAAGCTGTGGCCTGCAATCAGTCCTAACAAGACCATTGAGGGCGCCCTTGGCGGAGTGTTGATTTCTGCTGTCCTATCGATTGTTTTTGCTTTACTGGTTCCTGATCTGCTGACGATCGGACGCGCGCTGCTGATTGGAATTGCCTGCGCCGTGCTGGGTCAGCTCGGAGATCTTGTACAATCTGCCTATAAACGGGTGTACGGTATTAAGGATTCAGGCTCACTGCTGCCCGGTCACGGAGGCATCCTGGACCGCTGCGACAGCTGGATTATCGTATTTCCTTTCGTACATATCGTAATGCTGATGCCTTACTATTAACGACAGGGAGAAGGAAAGCAACTGTGAAAAGAATTAGTATTCTCGGCTCCACAGGCTCCATCGGTACCCAGACGCTGGATGTTGTAGCCATGCATCCGGAAGCCTTTGAAGTCGATGGGCTGGCGGCGGGAAACAATACTGCACTGCTGCTGGAACAGGTCCGCCGCTTCAAGCCGCGCCGTGTTTCGGTCTCCACGAAGGAGCTGGCAGAGGAGATCAGATCCAGTCTGCCTGCCGGTGTAGAGCTGTATAGCGGAAGTGAAGGGCTGGTGGAGATTGCTGCCGGGGGCGATGCTGAGACGGTCGTGACTGCGCTCGTAGGCAGTGTAGGACTTCAGTCTACGCTTGCGGCGATTGAAGCCGGCAGACATATTGGACTGGCTAATAAGGAGACGCTCGTGACCGCCGGACATCTGGTTACAGAGCTGGCTGGACGCAAAGGCGTGAAGCTGCTGCCAGTGGACAGTGAGCATTCGGCGATTTTTCAATGCTTAAATGGCGAGAATCGTGAAGATGTGGCTTCGATTACCATTACTGCCTCCGGCGGTTCATTCCGTGATTATAAGCGAGAAGAGCTTAAGCATGTAACCGTAGAGGACGCACTTCGTCACCCCAACTGGAGCATGGGAGCCAAGATTACTATAGATTCGGCAACCATGGTCAACAAAGGCCTGGAGGTTATTGAAGCCCACCATTTATTCGCTCTTCCGTATGAGCAGATTGATGTGCTGCTGCATCCGGAGAGTATTATTCATTCGTATGTGGAATTCCGTGACAGCAGCATTATTGCTCAGCTGGGGACTCCTGATATGCGGGTTCCTATTCAATACGCACTAACCTATCCCGACCGCTGGCTGTCGCCCGCGAAGCGATTGTCGCTGGCTCAGGTAGCCAGCCTGACCTTCCGGGAGATGGATTATGAGCGCTATCCGGCGCTGAAGATGGCTATTGACTGCGGAATTGCGGGCGGCACATTCACGACGGCCTTCAATGCAGCCAATGAGGTCGCTGTTGCCCGCTTCCTGCGCGGTGAAATTCCTTTCCTGCGCATTGATGAGATTATTGATGAAGTGCTTCAGCGCCATCATAATGCGGCAGATCCTGGTCTGGAACAGATTCACTTGTGCGACATGGCTTCCCGGGAGCTTGCGGCTGTTCTGTAACGGGATGGTAGGCGCCTTTGGATAAGGTAATAATAGCTGTGCCCTGAAAAATAGGTGTGGACTGTTGATTCTCTTGTGCCCTGCCTTGGAATAATGATAAATTAAGAGGACATACTTCGGTCTTACACCTTAAGGGGGAATGTTGCGCTATGGAGATGGTAAGAGTTGTTTTTTTAACGGTGTTTATGTTCTTTGTTTTGGTGACTGTCCATGAATGGGGACATTATTATTTTGCCAAACGCGCCGGAATTCTTGTACGGGAATTTGCGATCGGTTTCGGTCCGAAACTGTTCTCTTATAAACGCGGTGAAACCCAGTTCACGCTTCGCTTGCTGCCCTTCGGGGGATACGCCCGTATGGCCGGCGAGGACCCGGAGATGGTTGAGATCGGCCCCGGGCAGACCATTGCCGTCCGGCTGGGCCAGGATAACAAGGTGAAGAATATTTACATCGATTCTCTGGATACCCGCAGAAATGTTATACGCGGCGAAGCGCAGTTCACGGATCTGGAGAACGAACTGAAGATCCGCCTCGATGTAGACGGTGAAGTGACTACTTATGATGTGAATCCGCAGGCGATGATGATCAAGGGCACCCAGCAGACGCAGATTGCGCCCAGGGACCGTCAATTCGGCGGCAAAACCGTCGGTCAGCGTGCGATAGCGATCCTGGCCGGTCCGGTGATGAACTTCATTCTGGCGTTTGTATTATTCGCACTTCATCTGCAGATGGCTGGAATCCCGGTGGAGAACCCGACCTATGTGAAGATCGGTGATGTCAGTTCAGGAATGCCTGCGCAAGAAGCAGGTCTGCAGAAGGGCGACATCGTCGTCACTGTGGACGGGCAGGCCATCGGCGGAGATTACCAGAAGATGATCAAGCTGACTTCGGCCTCCAAAGGCAAAGAAATGAACTGGACGCTGAAGCGCGGCGAAGAGACCTTGAAGGTGACCATGATTCCCCGTGGAATGGAAGGGGAGGAAGGCGGCAAAGTGGGTATTACGCCAGAGCTGCCTACCCGCAAGGCCGGTGTGGGGGAGACAATCACCAAGTCTGGTACTGCTATGGTTGACACCACCAAGCTGATTTTTATCGGCTTCAAGCAGCTGATTAATAAATTTAATATGGATGATATCTCTGGACCAGTAGGCACGTTCCAGTTGACCGGACAGATTGCCCAGCAGGGGATTCAGTATCTGACCTATTGGGCGGCTATTCTCAGCCTGTACTTAGGGATCTTTAACCTGTTGCCGATTCCTGCCCTGGATGGCAGCCGGCTTGTGTTCCTCGGGGTTGAGGCGTTACGCGGCAAGCCGGTGGACCCGAGCCGGGAAGGCATGGTCCATTTTGTAGGCTTTGCCCTGCTGTTCCTGGTGATGATCGCTGTTACTTATAATGATATTTTACGCCTCATAAGCGGCTGACGGATGTCATATCATTGTTGATCCCGTGGTGTATATGAATCGGCTTCATAGCTAATATGCAATCTGCGGGGCGAATATAGGAGGATTTCTTTACATGGCCAAAGACAAGCAATTCGTTACAGAGATCACGCCGCAGGGCGAGGATTTCTCACGTTGGTATATCGATGTAATCAAAAAGGCGGACCTGATGGATTATTCACCGGTCCGCGGCTGTATCGTATTCAAACCGGACGGCTATGAAATCTGGGAGCATATCCAGGAGGAAATGAACCGCCGCCTGAAGGCTACCGGTCACCGGAACGCCTACTTCCCGCTGTTCATTCCCGAGAGCTTTTTCCAGAAGGAGAAAGAACATGTGGAGGGCTTCAACCCGGAGCTGCCTTGGGTCACTGAGGCCGGAGGCGATGTGCTGGAAGAACGTCTGGCGATCCGCCCTACATCCGAGACGATGTTCGGCCATATGTATTCCAAGTGGATTCAGTCTTACCGCGACCTTCCGGTTCTGATCAATCAATGGGCCAACGTTGTCCGCTGGGAGAAACGTACCCTGCCGTTCATCCGCACTACGGAATTCCTCTGGCAGGAGGGCCATACCGCGCATGAGAATGAGACGGAAGCACGCGAAGAAACTATGAAGATGCTTGATAACTACCGCGACTTCGTGGAGACCTTTCTGGCTATCCCGGTAGTGACCGGACAGAAGACGCCATCCGAGCGGTTCGCTGGTGCCGTGGATACGTATTCCATTGAAGCGATGATGAAAGATGGACGGGCTGTGCAGGCGGCTACCTCGCATTATCTGGGTACCAAGTTCGCCGTGGCTTTTGACATCCAGTACTTGAGCCGTGATAATGTACTGGAATATGCGCATACGACCTCATGGGGCTCTACAACACGCCTAATCGGTTCCCTCATCATGGTGCATGGTGACGACCGTGGACTGGCTCTGCCGCCGAAGGTAGCGCCTACGCAGGTCATTATGATTCCTATCGGACCGCCTAAAACGCGTGAAGCAGTCATCGGACGTACCGATGAGCTGTTCAATGAACTCAAAAGTGCCGGAATCCGCGTGCGTGTAGATGACCGTGCGGATGTAACCCCGGGCTGGAAGTTCAATGAATATGAAATGCGCGGTGTCCCTGTCCGTCTGGAGCTTGGACCACGTGATATGGAGAATGGAGTCTGCGTGCTCGTATCCCGGATCAGCGGCGAGAAGAAGGTCATTCAGCAGGAGAACCTGGTTGAAGAAGTGAACGCCATGCTGGAGCAGGTGCACCAGGAAATGTACGAGCGGGCACTGAAATTCCGTGAGGATCATTTCTATTCCGTAGATACTCTGGAGCAGATGAAGGATTCCATGGAAGAGAAACGCGGCTTTGCGCTTGCAGGCTGGTGCGGTTCTGAAGAATGTGAGGATAAGGTCAAGGAAGAGACCGGCGCAGGCAGCCGTAATATTCCGTTCCACCCGTCAGAAACGAAAGAAACCTGTATCTGCTGCGGCAAACCTGCCCAGCATACGGTTGTATTTGCCAAAGCGTATTAATCGGCAACCTTATATTATTTAATTTTTTATATCAGCTTCTGGCGAGAGGAGTCGGCGGGCCGCAAGTACCCAATGCTTTTTAAGCCGGAGGCTTTTTCTTACAATAGATTATATTAGAATGACGTCGATGTCTTACGCCAATTATTGCCGAGTTAGGTGGGGAATGCATGGAGCAGAACGTGGAGAGAAGAAAGAGATTTGAGCTGTTGATGAAGCAGGGGGAGATTCCGCCTGCCATGATTGATCCTTATTTTGTAGACGGACAGATTGAACGGGTGGAGATCAGCCGCGGCAACCATGACTGGCATATTGTGATTGCGAAGACAACCCTGATTCCCGCCCAGACCTACCGGGCCTTTATCCTTAGAATGCGTGAGAAGCTGCAGCATATTGCCAAGGTCAGCTTCTTGTTCCTATATGATGATACCGTTAGCAGAGCCGATATTGTGCAGGAGTACTGGGGCATGTTCCTGGAGTGGGTCCAGCGTGAGATTCCTTCCGTTAACGGATGGCTGACGCGTTCCAGTCAGGAGCTGCGGGACGGTACGCTCATCCTTAGCCTGAATGATACCATGTCGCTTGAGCTGGCCCGTAAAAAGGGTATCGAAGCCGCCATTATTAAATATTATGATAAATATTTTGCTCTTCCCCTCAAGGTCAAGCTGCAAATGGCTGAGGACGAGAGCAAGAGCAAGGCAGATGCTTATGAGGAATTCCAGCAGAAGCTCCAGCAGGAGCAGCGTGAGCTGGTAGAGCTGATGATGATGAACAGCGAGCCGGACGAGCCTGAAGAAACCGGGGACCCGAATGAGGTCATTAAGCTTCAGGTCGGGAATGACATCAAAGAGCAGGCCGTCTCCATTCTGGAGATTCAGGATGAAGAGAAGAAGATTACGATCCAGGGGACGATCTTCGGACTGGACCGCAAGGAGCTGCGTAACGGAAATACACTGTTCACCTTCTGCATCACAGACTTTACAGATTCCCTGCAGATGAAGATGTTCGCGAAGACCAGGGAAGAGCTGAAGATCATGGGCCAGCTGGCTAACGGCAAATGGGTCCGGGCGCGCGGCAAAGTGGAATATGACCGGTTCATGCAGATTCCCGAGCTGGTGATGATTCCTTCGGATCTGACCGAGGTGTCGGCGCCGCCTGCCCGTAAGGACAATGCCAAGGAGAAGCGTGTGGAGTTCCATCTGCATACCACTATGAGCACGATGGATGCGGTAGCACCGATTGATGCCTATGTCAAAACAGCTGCGAAATGGGGCCACCCGGCACTTGCAGTTACCGACCACGGCAATGTTCAGAGCTTCCCGGATGCGAATCATGCCGCCCATAAGCATAAGCTCAAGATGCTCTACGGTGTGGAGGCCAATGTCGTCAATGATGCGGTCAACATCGTGGAGAATGCGCAGCCGCTGGAGCTCAAGACGGCAACCTATGTCGTCTTCGATATCGAGACCACAGGGCTGTCCATCACACGCAACAACATCACAGAGCTTGCGGCGATCAAGATGTGCGAAGGTAAGGAGCTGGACCGTTACACTACTTTCGTCAATCCGCATGAGAAAATTCCCTACCACATCCAGCAGTTGACAAATATTACGGATGAAATGGTCAAGGATGCGCCGGATCTTGCGCCGGTACTTAAAGATTTCGTGGAGTTTGTGGGAGACAGTATTCTTGTTGCACATAATGCACGTTTCGATATGGGCTTCATTCAGGCTTCCCTGAAGAAGCTGGGACAGCCGGAGCTCCCGAATCCTTGGCTGGATACGTTGGAGCTGGCGCGTCTGCTCTACCCCAAAATGAAGAACCACCGGCTCAATACGCTTGCTGACAAGTACAAGGTACTGCTGGAGAGTCATCACCGTGCGGTGGATGATACGATTGCGCTGGGCGGGATTCTGAACGGTCTGCTGGCCGATGCGGAGAAGATGAAGGGCATGACCCGGCTCGACCGGCTAAATGACTATGTAGGCAATGACCTGTCGACTGTCCGGCCGTTTCACTGCGGGATCTATGCTCTGAATCCGATCGGCAAAAAGAATCTCTACAAGCTGATCTCCATGTCGCATACAGAGTACTATAAGCGGGTGCCTTGCATCCCCAAGTCAAAGCTTGAAGAGCTTCGTGACGGACTGCTCGTCATATCCGGCTGTGAGCGGGGCGAGTTCTTCGAGGCTGTGCTGAACAAGACCGTGGAAGAGGCGATTGAGGTTGCCCAGTTCTATGATGTACTGGAAATCCAGCCGCTCACTATGTACATGCATCTGGTGGATAAAGGGTTCGTAGCGAGTCCGGAGGACCTGCGGGGTGTTGTACGCAAAATCTGTGAGATCGGCGAGCAGATGAACAAGCCGGTGATAGCTACTGGGAATGTGCACTACCTTGAGCCGCGCGATAAGCTGTTCCGCGATATTACGATCCACGGGATTACCGGGTTCAGTCCGTTGAAGGACCAGAACAAGCCGGATGCCCACTTCCGGACGACCGATGAGATGCTTGCAGAGTTCGAATATTTGGGTGCAGCCAAAGCGAAGGAAGTCGTGGTCACGAATACTGTTGAACTGGCTGAGCGGTTCGAGGAATACGATCTGTTCCCCAGCGATCTCTTCACGCCTATTATTGAAGGGGCGGACGATGAGATCCGCAATACCTGCTATGACACAGCCAAATCGATCTACGGCGAGGAGCTGCCGGAGGTTGTGGTTGCCCGTCTGGAGAAGGAGCTTGCCCCGATTATTAAATACGGGTTCTCTGCCAACTATCTGATCTCGGAACGGCTCGTCAAAAAGTCGAACCAGGACGGTTATCTCGTCGGTTCCCGTGGCTCGGTAGGCTCGTCGGTAGTGGCAACATTCCTTGGAATCTCGGAGGTTAATCCGCTTCCGGCTCACTATATCTGCACCAATTCCGAATGTCGGCACAGTGAATGGTTCCTGGACGGCAGTGTGCCAAGCGGCTTCGACTTGCCGGATAAGGATTGCCCGCATTGTGGAGGCCGGCTGAAGGGAGAAGGCCAGGATATTCCGTTTGAGACCTTTCTGGGCTTCAAAGGGGACAAGGTTCCCGATATTGACCTTAACTTCTCCGGGGAGTATCAGCCAAACGCCCATAACTTTACCAAAACGATGTTCGGTCCGGACAATGTATTCCGTGCGGGAACCATCGGTACGGTTGCAGAGAAGACTGCTTTCGGCTTCACCAAGAAATATGAAGAGCATCACCAGAAGCGCTGGCGCGGTGCGGAGGTTGGACGGCTTGCCGCCGGCTGTACCGGGGTGAAGCGCAGTACGGGGCAGCATCCCGGCGGTATTGTCGTCTTGCCGGACTATATGGAGATTGAAGATATCACTCCGGTACAGTTCCCGGCGGATGATGTTACAGCCGAGTGGAAGACCACCCATTTCGATTATCACGCCTTCGATGCCAACCTGCTGAAGCTCGATATTCTCGGCCACGATGATCCGACCATGATGCGGATGCTGCAGGATCTGACCGGCGTGGACCCGACGACCATTCCGATGAATGATCCGAAGGTAATGAGCATGTTCAACTCCACGGATGCGCTCGGGGTAAGGCCGGATCAGATCCGTACCCCGGTGGCCACTTATGGTGTGCCGGAGATGGGGACGAAGTTCGTCCGCCAGATGCTTGTCGAAGCCAAGCCCTCCAGCTTTGCCGATCTGCTGCAGATTTCCGGGCTGTCCCATGGAACCGGCGTATGGCTTGGGAACGCTCAAGAGCTGATCAAGAACAATACCTGCAACATTAAGACAGTAATCGGCTGTCGTGATGATATCATGCTCTACCTAATCTATAAGACGGGCATGGATGCTAGTCTGGCCTTCAAAATTACGGAGAGTGTGCGTAAAGGAAAGGGGCTGCCGCCGGAGTGGATTGAGGAGATGAAGAATTGCAAGGTGCCGCAGTGGTACATTGATTCCTGTCTCAAAATCCAGTACATGTTCCCGAAGGCCCATGCCGCGGCTTATGTCATTTCGGCGGTGCGCACAGCCTTCTTCAAGCTGTATCATCCGATAGAATACTATGCGACTTACTTCTCGGTCCGCGCTGCGGATTTCGATATCGAGCTGTGCTGCAAGGGTTACGAAGCCATCGCGCGCCAGCTTGTAGAGATCGAGTCCAAGGGCTTCCAGGCGCTGCCTAAGGAAAAGGCGATGCTTCCGGTGCTTGAGATGGCCCTGGAGATGACCGCACGCGGCTTCAGCTTCAAGAACATTGATCTGTACCGCTCGGATGCCACCAAGTTCACGGTGGACGGCACCAGTCTGATCCCTCCGTTCTCCTCGCTTGCCGGAATCGGGGACAATGCCGCGATTAATATCGCCGCCGCCAAGGACGCCGGGGAATTCCTCTCCATTGAGGATTTCCAGCAGAAATCCAAGGCCAGTAAAACGGTGATTGAGCTGCTGAACGGAATGGGCTGCTTCCGCGGACTGCCAGAGAGCAACCAGCTTTCGCTGTTCTGACAGCCGGCTCAAGTGATGTGATATACAGCCCTTTAATGTCCTCTTAGAAAGGGGAGTCAAGGGCTGGTACTTGTCAGTGCTCCCTCACTATGGTATAATTTTTTTGGTAATAATGAGATAAGTCCGTTGTGTAAAGAGTGGGGAAACCCACTCTTTATCTTTGGTATATAGCAAAAGACAAGTTCGTGGAGGTAATCTTCTTTTGAGCACACCCAAATCCAAAATTAAACAAACGGTAGAGCAGCTGCTCGGGTCCTATCTCGAGGACAATGGTTTCGAACTGGTGGACGTTGAATACGTGAAGGAAGGCTCCAACTGGTTTCTGCGCGTATTCGTAGACAAAGAGGGTGGCATCGACATCGATGACTGCGGTACCATCAGCGAATATATCAGCCAGAAGCTGGATGAGAATGATCCATTCTCCGAAGCGTATTTCCTTGAAGTCTCCTCGCCGGGAGCTGAGCGTCCGCTCAAGAAAGCTGCGGATGTGGCCAAGGCGGTAGGCAAGGACGTAAATGTTACGGTCTATGAGCCGATTCAAGGACTCAAAGAATTCGAAGGTCGATTGCTCTCGTTCGAGAACGAGGAACTGCTCATCTCCGCGGGCAAAAAAGAACATGTGGTACCGTACGCCAAGGTCGCCAGTGCGAGATTGGCCATTATTTTTTAACGTCTTGAAAGGGGGACCGGAATTTCATGAGTATGGAGTTTATTGAAGCTATGAATGAACTGGAAAGGGAGAAAGGCATCAGCAAGGATGTGCTGTTCGAAGCCATCGAAGCGGCGCTGATCTCCAGCTATAAACGCAATTTCAATGCGGCGCAGAATGTGCGTGTGGATATGAACCGCAACACAGGCGTAATCAAGGTGTATGCCCGCAAGCTGATTGTGGAGGAGGTTCTCGATGCACGGACTGAGATCTCGCTCATGGCTGCCCGGGAGATCAACCCGCATTTCCAGCTGGAGGATATCGCCGAGCAAGAAGTCACGCCGCGTGATTTCGGCCGTATTGCCGCCCAGACTGCGAAGCAGGTGGTTACCCAGCGTATCCGCGAAGCTGAACGCGGCCTGATCTATAACGCTTTTATCGACAAGGAAGATGATATTGTGACTGGCCTTGTACAGCGTCAGGATATGCGTAACATCTATGTCGATCTTGGCAAAATCGAGGCGGTTCTTCCGCTGAGCGAGCTGATGCCTGGAGAGAAGTTCAAGCAGAGCGAGCGTATCAAGGCTTATATCACCAAGGTGGAGAATACGACCAAAGGACCGCAGATCATGTTGTCCCGCAGTCATCCGGGTCTCCTGAAGCGTCTGTTCGAGCTGGAGGTGCCGGAGATTTTTGACGGAGTGGTGGAGATTCGTTCCGTTGCCCGCGAAGCCGGATTCCGTTCCAAAATCGCTGTGTTCTCGCGCAATCCCGAAGTGGACCCGGTGGGCTCCTGCGTAGGCCCAAGAGGCACACGCGTACAGACCATCGTGACTGAGCTTCGCGGCGAGAAGATCGATATCGTCAGATATTCCGAGCTGGTGCAGGAGTATGTAGCCAACGCACTTAGCCCGTCCAAGGTGCTTGAGGTTCAAGTCTTTGAACCTGAGAAAATGGCCCGCGTCATTGTTCCTGATTATCAGCTGTCGCTTGCGATCGGCATCAAGGGGCAGAATGCCCGTCTTGCTGCCAAGCTAACCGGCTGGAAGATTGATATCAAGAGCGAGACGCAGGCGGAGCAGGAATACGGCAGACCCAGAACGTCGAATGATGAAATGCATCAGGATTCCGTCTCCATCGATTAATGAATGCTGACTGACGGGAGGTGCTTTGTATGAAGCAAAGAAAGGTGCCGCTGCGTAAATGCGTTGCCAGCCAGGAGATGATGCCCAAGAAAGAGCTGATTCGAGTGGTGAGAACGCCTGAAGGCGAGGTGCTGATCGACCTGACAGGCAAGAAGTCGGGCCGTGGCGCTTATATATGCGGTAAACTGGAATACTTTAAGCTAGCACAGAAGACCAAAGCACTTGATCGGGCATTGAAATGTCAGGTCAGTCCTGAAATCTATGCCCAGCTTGCCCGGGATTTTGCATCCGTGGAGGAGCAATTTTTGGCAGCGAAGGATAGTGAGGACAATGAGTAAGACACTTTCTTATTTAGGGCTTGCGATGAGAGCAGGCAAGATTGTCACCGGTGATGAGGCTGTGCTTAAGGCAGTACGGTCTTCAGAGGCCAAGCTGGTCGTCCTGGCAGGTGACGCTTCAGATAATACCCAGAAGAAGTTCCGCGATAAATGCGGGACCTACGATATTCCACTAGTAATCGCATTTCACCGGGATGAACTCGGTGCAAGTATTGGTAAGGACCAGCGCGTAGTGCTGGCCGTTACGGATAAAGGATTCGCGGAAATGATCTCCAGAACGCTTGGAGATACTGTCGGAGGTGGAGTTATTGACTAAAGAAGATAATAAGGATAAGCTGCGCGTATACGAATATGCGAAGTCTTTGAACATGAGCAGCAAAGAAATTATTACCATTCTGAAGCGTTTGGATGTCCCGGTGAATAATCATATGAGTGTCATGGAGAATGGCTCCGTGAACAAAGTTGAACAGTTCTTCAAGGACATCAAGTCAAACGCTGCAGCCAAGCGGGACACCGGCACCAACAACCGTCCGGTAGTGACTACCGGTGCGGTAAACGCCGAATCCCAGAGTGCTCAGAATACCAACAAAATTCAATCGGAAAAGCAGGTAGGTATGAACAGTAACCAAAACAACCAATCGACGACGTCCCCAAGGCCCCAAAGCGGACAAGATTCCCGCAGAACACAAACATCAGGCACAGCGCAGAATTCGCGCCCGCAGAGCAGCTCCACTAGTGGCAGCCGCCCGCAGAGCAGTTCCACTGGCGGCAGCCGCCCACAAGGCAGCTCCACTAGCGGCAGCCGTCCACAAGGCAGCTCCACTGGCGGTAGCCGTCCACAAGGCAGCTCCACTGGCGGTAGCCGTCCACAAGGTAGCTCCACTAGCAGCAGCCGTCCACAAGGCAGCTCCACTGGCGGCAGCCGTCCGCAAGGCAGCTCCACTACTGGCAGCCGTCCACAAGGCAGCTCCACTACTGGCAGCCGTCCGCAAGGACAAGGCGGCGCACCACGTACAGGTGACCGTCCGCAAGGTCAAGGCAATGCAGGCGGAGGTTTCTCACGCAGCGACGGCCCTAAGAAGAGCACCACTGGCGGCAGACCTGGCGGCAACAACAGCGGCCAGAAACGTTACGACGACAACAAGGGCGGCAACTATCGCGGCCGTGGCGGCAAGAACAGCCGCGGCAGAAACCAGCCGACCGTATATCGTGAGAAGATTGACAACACACCTAAGAAGATCATTGTCCGCGGCAGCATGACTGTCGGTGAAACCGCGAAGCTGCTTCACAAGGATGCTTCGGAAGTGATCAAGAAGCTGATCTCGATGGGGGTTATGGCGACCATCAATCAGGAGCTTGATATCGATACGATTCTGCTGCTGGCCGGCGAATTCGGCGTAGAAGTAGAAGTGAAGATCCCGGTAGATGAAGACAGCTTCGAGACTGTGGAAGAGAATGATACCGAAGCGGAATTGATCACCCGTCCACCGGTTGTAACCATCATGGGTCACGTTGACCATGGTAAAACAACCTTGCTCGATGCCATCCGTTCCACGAACGTAACAGGCGGCGAAGCAGGCGGAATTACCCAGCATATCGGTGCCTATCAAGTTGAAATCAACCATAAGAAAATCACATTCCTGGATACACCGGGCCATGAAGCGTTCACCGCCATGCGTGCCCGTGGTGCCCAAGTCACAGATATGACCATTATCGTTGTAGCGGCAGATGACGGCGTAATGCCTCAGACCGTAGAAGCGATCAACCATGCCAAGGCAGCCGGACTTCCGATCATTGTTGCAGTTAACAAGATCGACAAGCCGGGCGCTGACCCTGACAAGGTGAAGCAGGAGCTTACAAGCTATGAGCTGGTGCCGGAAGAGTGGGGCGGCGATACGATCTTCGTCAACCTGTCCGCTAAGCAGCGCATTAACCTTGAAGAACTGCTGGAAATGATCCTGCTCGTCGCTGAAGTGAATGAGTACAAGGCGAACCCGGACAAACGGGCGCGCGGTACTGTTATAGAAGCTGAGCTTGATAAGAATCGTGGACCGGTTGCCCGTATTCTCGTGCAGAACGGTACGCTGAAGGTCGGAGACGCTTTTGTAGCGGGTAACTGCTTCGGCCGCGTACGCGCCATGGTGAATGACAAGGGACGCAAGATCAAGGAAGCGGGACCTTCCACTCCAGTGGAAATTACCGGTCTGACCGAAGTGCCGCAGGCGGGCGATCCGTTCATGGCCTTCGAAGATGAGCGCAAAGCACGGTCGATTGCTGACAGACGTTCGATCACACAGCGCCAGTCCGAGCTGAACACGAACACCCGCGTAACGCTGGATGATCTGTTCAAGCACATCAAAGACGGCGAGATCAAGGATCTCAACGTTATTATCAAAGCTGACGTTCAAGGTTCGGTAGAGGCGCTTAAAGGCTCCTTGGCCAAGATCGAAGTCGAAGGTGTCCGCGTGAAGATCCTGCATAGCGGTGCCGGCGCGATTACGGAATCCGATATTACTCTGGCAGCAGCCTCCAACGCTATCGTGATCGGCTTCAACGTTCGTCCGGATACCCAGACGAAAGCGGCAGCAGAGCAGGAGAAGGTGGATGTGCGTCTGCACAACATCATCTACAATGTCATTGAAGAGATTGAAAGTGCCATGAAGGGCATGCTTGATCCCATCTATAAAGAAGCTGTTATCGGCCATGCCGAAGTGCGCAACGTATTCAAAATCAGCAAAGTGGGCAGTGTCGCAGGCTGTATGGTTACAGACGGCAAAATTTCCCGCAATGCTGAAATGCGCCTGATCCGCAGCGGTATTGTTGTCTTCACAGGAAAAATTGACACCTTGAAGCGTTTCAAAGATGATGCAAAAGAAGTGGCACAGGGTTATGAATGTGGCATAACTTTGGAACGCTATAATGATGTCATCGAAGGCGACATTATCGAAGCATTCATCATGGAAACGGTAGAGCGCTAAGCGAAGAGGTGAAATAAGATGTCTAAAATCAGAGCCGGACGGGTTGGCGAACAGATTAAGAAAGAGCTGAGCCAGCTCATCCAGAGCGGACTGAAGGACCCGCGTGTCGGGTTCGTAACGATAACTGGAGTAGATGTGACGAATGATTTGTCACAGGCCAAGGTATACCTGAGTGTATTCGGGGACGAGGAGCAGAAGTCTGACTCGCTCAAAGCGATAGAGAAAGCCAATGGCTTTCTCCGCTCGGAGCTTGGCAAAGCGATTCGCCTGCGCCATACGCCTGAGCTGATCTTCAAGATGGATGAATCCGTTGCTTACGGAAGTCATATTGAGAAGCTGCTCGGCGAAATCGGCAAAAACGAATAGGCTACGGAACATAAAGGAGACGGCGAATGCAGAGCTATGAACAAAGTCTCCAGCAGACGCGTAAGTTTCTGCTGGAACACGACGATTATCTTGTAGTGTCGCATGTTCAGCCGGACGGAGATGCAGTCAGCTCCACCCTCGCGGTGGGCTGGCTTCTCTCATGTCTGGGCAAAAAATATTTGATGCTGAACGAGGGGCAAATCCCGCAAAGAATGGAATATTTATGGCATGCCGATCAAATTGTAAATCTGTCTGAGGGTTCATTGCCCCGCCAGTACAGCCATGTAATTTGTGTCGACTGCGCGGATTTCCAGCGTGTGGGGATGACCCAGCAGCATTTCACCAGTGATGCACTGATCTTGAATATAGACCATCATCCAACCAATAACGGCTATGGCGCGGTGAACCTCATCAAGCCGGATGCGGCAGCGACAGCAGAAATTCTGTTTGATCTGCTGAAGACCTTTGAGCTGGAGTGGGATATTGATATTGCTACAGCCATATATACCGGACTGTTAACAGATACCGGCGGTTTCCGTTACAGCAATACTTCACCTAAAGTGATGGCGGCGGTATCCGAACTGCTGGCATTGGGCGTGAATGGACCGGATCTCGCAGAGACCCTGCTGGAAGAGATGACTCTCCCCCAGGTGAAGGTGCTGAACCGGGCACTTAGCACCCTGCAGCTCAGTCCTGAAGGAGATATAGCCTGGGTATATGTTACGCCTCAGGATATGCTGGACTCCGGAGCAGCCAATGAGGATCTTGAAGGGATTGTCAATTATCCCCGTAATATCCGCGGGGTAGAGGTAGGCGTTCTGTTCAAGGTCATTGATGACCAGGCGGTGAAGGCTAGTCTGCGTTCCGCAGGCAAGGTGGATGTGGCAGCGCTGGCGCAGGCCTTCGGCGGCGGCGGTCACACCCGTGCAGCGGGTGCCCGGATTAACGGAAGCCTGGAAGAAGCTGTCGCACAGGTGCTTGAGGAGGTCAAACGTCATTTATGAGTGAGCTTACAGGAGTTCTGGCTGTATACAAGCCGGCAGGGTTCACTTCACATGATGTTGTGGCCAAGGCGCGGCGCATTCTGGGCATGAAGCGGATTGGACATACCGGTACACTTGATCCTCAGGTAACCGGAGTATTGCCGCTCTGTCTGGGCCGGGCTACAAGGGTAGTGGAGTATATCCAGGAGCTGCCCAAGGAATATGTTGCCACGCTGCGGCTGGGAATGGCCAGCGATACAGAGGATCTTACCGGAACGATCACGGAATCCGTGGAGGAGGTTCATGTTACAGAGGCCGAAGTGCTGGCTGTACTGAACACCTTCCAGGGCGTGATTTCGCAGGTACCTCCGATGTATTCGGCAGTGAAGGTGGACGGCAAGCGTTTATATGAGCTGGCCCGGGAAGGCAAGACCGTGGAACGTAAGAGCCGCGAAGTAGAGATTTATGAGATTGAGATGCATCAAATGGTCTGGAATGGCAATTATCCGGAGATTACCTTTCGGGCGCTATGCTCGAAGGGGACCTATATCCGCACCCTCTGTGTAGATATCGGGCGTAAACTTGGTGTTCCTGGGGTAATGGTGAAGCTGGAGCGGACGATGTCGGCCGGGATCTCGGCCAGTCATTGCCTGACTCTGGAGCAAATTGCGCAGCACAAGGAAGCCGGTACGCTGGATGAGCATCTGATTGCTGCCGACGAGGCGATTTCACATTTGCCCAGACATATTGTTGCCGAGGAGAAGAAGAAAGCGGCCCTGCAAGGGCAGCGGTTGGCGATCCGTTGTGTGACGCCTGAAGTGAAGCAAGGCGGAGATTTCCGGCTTTATGATCAGCAAGGGGAGTTCCTCGGCATCTATGCTCTGGAGGCTGCAGGAGCTATTGCACCCGTCAAGGTGTTTGCCCAGGTCTAAACTTTAATTTATTTGCGAATGTAGGTGAGAAACAGCGTGAGAACCGTAACGATAAGCTATCCGATGCTGCCGGAGACGGTGGCGCAGTACGCGCAGCCTCAAGTAGTTGCTCTGGGACAATTCGATGGATTGCATCTCGGACATGCCAGTGTCATCACATCTGCTGTTGCTCTTGCCCGCGAGGCAGGTGTACCTGCAGCCGTTATGACTTTCTACCCCCATCCCAAGGACGTTATGGGCAAAGGGGATTATGAAGGATATTTGACACCCGCTAAGGATAAGCAGGAGCTGCTTGCCGGGATGGGTGTTGAGCTTTTATATATAATTGCATTTAATGAAGAACTCTCCCGGGTAAGCCCGGCGGACTTTGTCTCTGTGATGCTGCTGCCGCTACAGATTGTGACTGCGGTTGTTGGGTTCGACTTCCGCTTCGGCCACAAGGGCGAGGGGGATGCAGACACGCTTTCGGAGCTGGGACAGGGTGCAATGAAGGTAGAGACGGTCGCGCCGTTCCTCCTTGACGGGGAGAAGGTTAGCAGCTCCGGCATCCGCAAGAGCTTGCTGAGCGGGGAACTCGATAAGGCCAATGCCTGGTTTGGACGTTGTTATCACCTGCGCGGTATCGTCGGCCACGGGGAGAAGCGGGGCCGGACCATCGGTTTTCCGACGGCGAACCTGCAGCTCGAAGACCGCTATGTCATTCCGGCCACAGGCGTATACGCAGTGAAGGTCTTTTACAGGGACGAAGTGCTGTACGGGGTTATGAATGTCGGTGTGAAGCCTACGTTTCATGAAGGGGTAACCAAGCCCAGCTTTGAAATCCATCTGTTTGATTTTGCCTCAGATATTTATGGACAGGAGCTTAAGGTAGATCTAGTGTCCTACATCCGCGCTGAGCGCAAGTTCGAGTCTATTGATGCCTTGATTGCCCAGATCGGTGCAGATGCCGAGACAGCCAAAGGTCTTCTGGGATATCATTCCTAATCTTTCACGGACATGCCGTTTACTTTTGCCTTTGAAGGTGCTATACTGATTAACGTTGCTGGATTGACAGCATCAGAACCTTAGCTTGGTTGCTTGTTCTCACCGACGGTGACGAGGCTACTGGCGATTATAATGAAGGAGGTGAACAGGATGGCATTGACTCAAGAACGTAAACACCAATTGATCGACGAGCACAAAACTCACGAATCCGATACTGGATCCCCTGAGGTGCAAGTTGCTATCCTTACGGAGAACATCGTTAATTTGACTGACCACTTGCGTACGCACAAGAAGGATCATCATTCCCGCCGCGGACTGCTGAAGATGGTTGGACAACGTCGTAAACTGCTGGCGTATTTGAAGAACAAAGACATCAGACGTTACAGCGCCCTGATCGAAAAACTGGGATTGCGTCGTTAATTTCCATAAGTAGAACCCTAAAGCAGCCTGGTTGTATACCGTATGTCCTTCTTACGAGCGACAGCGGGACAGCCGGGTTGCTTTTTGAAAATTTAGGGTAAACTTTTACAGTTGACAAGTTGATAGCATTCGCAAAAACGGCTATCCTCACCTCTGCGGAGGACAAGCCGTTTTTGCTTGTAGAACATACAGAACGTATTATAACCATTCAAGGAGGGGTTTTATGGAACAACGTGTGGAAATGCAGCTGGGCGGAAGACGCCTTGTGCTGGAAACAGGCCGTCTGGCCAAACAAGCGAACGCAGCCGTGATGGTGCGTTACGGAGATACTTCAGTATTGTGTACGGTTACAGCATCCAGTGAACCAAAAGATCTGGATTTCTTCCCGCTGACAGTGAACTATGAGGAAAGATTATATGCAGTAGGCAAAATCCCGGGCGGATTCATCAAACGTGAAGGACGTCCGAGCGAGAAAGCGATTCTGTCCAGCCGTCTGACAGACCGTCCGATTCGTCCATTGTTCCCGGAAGGGTTCCGCAATGACGTTCAAGTCTTGAACCTGGTAATGAGCGTGGATCAGGACTGTGCGCCTGATATTGCTGCCATGATCGGTACTTCCGCTGCGCTCAGTATTTCCGATGTACCGTTTAACGGACCAATCGGCGGCGTGGCTGTTGGCCGGATTAACGGAGAATTCATCATCAATCCTGATCAAGCCCAGCAGGCTATCAGCGATCTTTATCTGGTTGTGGCCGGTACGAAGGATGCCATCATGATGGTAGAGGCAGAAGCCAATGAAGTGACTGAAGATGTGATGCTGGAAGCGATCATGTTCGGACATGACGAGGTCCGCAAGATTGTGGCTGTGATTGAGCAGCTCGTAGCCGTTGCCGGTAAAGAGAAGATGGCCGTGAAGCTGCATGCGGTTAATGCGGATGTAAATACAGAGGTTCGTGCTTTTGCTGAGATTCGTCTGGTGGAAGCCGTAAGAATCGCCGAGAAGCATGCCCGCCAGGATGCGATCGATCTGGTGAACAACGAAGCGGTGGCGTATTTCGCAGAGAAATACATAGAAACCCCAGAGCTTCTTAAGGATGTCAAGGAAGCACTGCATGATATCGTGAAGGATGAAGTCAGACGTCTAATCACGCATGACAAGGTTCGTCCGGATGGACGTAAGCTGGATGAGATTCGTCCGATCGAATGCGATACAGGCCTGCTGCCGCGCACACACGGTTCCGGTCTGTTCACACGCGGCCAGACACAGATCCTTAGCGTATGTACCCTGGGTGCACTAGGTGATGTGCAGATTCTGGATGGGATTGATCCGGCAGAAACCAAGCGATTCATGCACCATTACAACTTCCCTCCGTTCAGCGTAGGGGAAGCCCGTCCGCTGAGAGCACCGGGACGCCGCGAGATCGGCCACGGAGCACTGGGTGAACGTGCATTGTCCAAGGTTATTCCAAGTGAGACTGAATTCCCGTACACCATCCGTCTGGTATCTGAAGCGATTGAATCCAATGGCTCCACCTCCCAGGCGAGCATCTGTGCCAGTATCCTGGCCATGATGGATGCAGGGGTACCTATCAAGGCGCCTGTAGCAGGTGTAGCGATGGGTTTGATCAAGGACGGGGAGCATGTCTCCATCCTGACCGATATTCAAGGCATGGAAGATCACCTCGGCGATATGGACTTCAAGGTAGCGGGTACAGCTGAAGGCGTAACGGCGATTCAGATGGATATCAAAATCGACGGCATCGACCGCAAAATTCTGCACGAGGCGCTTCAGCAGGCCAAAGAAGGACGTATGTTCATCCTTGGTAAAATGAATGAAGCGATCGCTGCTCCAAGACAGAGCCTGTCTAAATATGCTCCGAAGATCATCATCATCAATATCAACCCGGACAAAATCCGTGATGTTATCGGTGCTGGCGGTAAAATCATCAACAAAATTATTGAAGAAACCGGCGTGAAGATCGACATCGAACAGGATGGCCGCGTATTCATCGGTTCCTCTGACGAAGCCATGATTCAGAAGGCCCGTGGAATTATTGAGGGTATTGTGAAGGAAGTAGTAGTTGGTGAGATTTATGTGGGTACCGTTAGACGCATTGAGAAATTCGGCGCTTTTGTTGAATTGATCCCTGGTAAAGACGGCCTCGTGCATATCTCCCAGCTGTCCACCGATCGTGTGGCTAAGGTGGAAGATGTTGTGGCGATTGGCGACACCATTACCGTGAAGGTAACAGAGATCGACCAGCAAGGCCGCGTCAACCTGTCGCGCAAAGCAGTTCTGACTTCGGAGAGCGGAGCGAAGGCGTAAGTCTTACGCCGCCGTTTCACCGGTATTCCAACTATAGATAAGAAGAAGAGACAGAGGCAGTACGGTTCTGCCTCTTTTTTTTGGAAAAGTATGCGCAGCGATGGGGTCCTGACAGGACGGCTATATCTTACCCGCTTGAAGGCAGTATAGATGCAGTATGCATAATCTGCGTCCTTCATACATAGGCTGGGACAAAGCGTCCCCGCACGGCTTGACCCTTGTGCGGGGACGGAACAGACCGTTTCTGCCGGGGAGGTAAGACGTCATGAAGACGGACAAGGCGGCGCTTGTGCTGGCTTGCATCGCAGTAGTAATCGGAATTGGCAGTACGAACGGACCCGTGAAAGAGATGATTGCCGGGCTTAAGCCGCAGGCGGATGCAGCCGTGATGAGCTATGCTCTGAATCAGGCGGAGGATGATCTGCGCGCGCAGATTACCCGCCGGGCCGAGGCGCTGAATGCGCAGCCGGTGAATGCTGTAGTTGACCGGGTATGGAAAGCCATACCCGGTTATAACGGGCTGGAGGTCGATGTGGAGGCCACCTACCGGAGCGCACTTTTACGGGGACCCCAAGAAGGGCTCAAGCTGATGTACCGCCAGATTAAGCCTAAGGTATCGCTGGATGATCTGGGAGCGCAGCCGATCTACCGGGGGAATCCGGCGAAGCCGATGGTCTCGCTGATGATTAATGTGGCGTGGGGGAATGAGTATATCCGGCCGATGCTGGATATTCTTGATGCGGAAAAGGTGAAGGTGACTTTTTTTCTGGACGGAAGCTGGCTAAGCCGCAACAAGGAGCTTGCAGCAGAGATGTTGAAGCGCGGGCATGAGGTGGAGAACCATGCGTATACGCATCCCAAGATGAGTAATCTAAGCCGGCCGCGTGCCGCTGCCGAGATTGAGAAGACGCAGAAGCTGCTGAAGGAAAGTCTGGGTGTGACGAATAAGTGGTTTGCTCCGCCGTCAGGAGACTTTAACCAGCAGACGGTGGAGATTGCCGCCTCGCTGGGGCTGAAGACGGTGTTGTGGACGCTCGATACGGTCGATTGGCGCAATCCGTCCCCGGAATCAATTGTTGCCAAGATCAGCAGCCGGGTAGAGCCGGGAACCCTGATCCTGATGCATCCGACGGCGTCCTCCTCGCAAGCGCTAAGAGGGATGATCCGGGGGATCAAAGCCAAGGGCCTGCTCTTGGGAACCGTCAGTCAGACGCTCTCACCTGAGCGTATCGTGACTGCGGAAGTTGAGTGAACGCCTTATTTCTGATAGGATTAGAGGCGCGAATAACAAATACAGACAGAACCAGGGGCTGTGCCAGGAGGATTACACATTGGACAAAATATTATTATCGAACGGACTCCGGGTGGTGACCGAGAAGATCCCGACCGGCCGGTCCGTATCTTTCGGAATCTGGGTCAAGACGGGCTCCCGCAATGAGAACCCGCTTAATAACGGGATTTCCCATTTCATTGAGCATATGCTCTTTAAGGGAACTGACCGCTATACCGCCAAGGATATTGCCGAACAGTTTGATGCCATTGGCGGTAACGTCAATGCCTTTACCTCGAAGGAATATACATGCTTTTATGCCAAAGTACTGGATGAGCATTTGCCGATTGCTGTAGATGTGCTGGCAGATATGTTCTTCCGCTCACGGATGGATGCGGAAGAGCTGGCCAAGGAGAAGAATGTGATCCTGGAGGAAATCGCCATGTGCGAGGACACGCCGGATGATCTTGTCCATGAGCTGATGTGTGCTGCCGCCTACGGCGAGCACCCGCTGGCCTATACCATCCTGGGGCTGAAGGAACGCCTGCTGGAGATGACGCCGGATGATCTGCGTGCTTACATGAAGGATCAGTATACCATCGAGAACACCGTGATCAGCGTAGCCGGTAATATTAATGACGGGCTGATCCCGCTGCTGGAGCAGCATTTCGGTTCCTTCACGAATCATGGTGAAGCACCTCTGCTGACTGAGCCTGCATATCAGGGGGAGCTGGTGTTCCACAAAAAGAAGACCGAGCAGAATCACATCTGCATCTCCTTGCCGGGTGTCCGTAGCGGCGGACCGCTGCAATATCCGATGGCGCTCCTCAACAATGCGTTCGGCGGCGGCATGAGCTCCCGGTTGTTCCAGGAGATCCGCGAGAAGCGCGGTCTGGCCTATTCCGTATTCTCGTATCACAGTGCCCAGGCTGACAGCGGTTTGTTCACGGTGTATGCCGGAACAGCGCCGAAGCAGACCAAGGAAGTTACAGAGCTGATCAAAGAAATGCTGCGTGATCTGGCTGTGAACGGCCTGAGCGAGGACGAGCTCCGCAAGGGCAAGGAGCAGCTCAAGGGCAGCCTGATTCTCAGTCTGGAGAGTACGGGCAGCCGGATGAACCGGATGGGCAAAAATGAGCTGATGCTCGGCCGTCAGGATACGCTGGATGAAATGATAGCCAAAATCGGAGCTGTAACCATGGAGGATATCAACGCTCTGCTGGACTTTATGTTCGCACAGCCGTTGTCTCTGGCGATGGTAGGTTCCACCGATAAAGCGATAGCCAATGTTAGGAGAGATGATCTTGCCGCATTACGTACAAATTAACAAGCTTCCGGGGAATGAGGATGTACTGCTGCCCTGTAAAATGTCCGAGCTGGCCTCGGGGTATGACCTGTATGCCGCTGTAGGAGAGCCTGTGGTACTTGCTCCGGGCGAGCGGACGCTGATCCCCACCGGCATATCGCTGGCGATGCCAGGCGGGCTGGAGGCGCAGATCCGTCCGCGCAGCGGGCTGGCCCTGAAGCATGGCATCACCTGCCTGAACACACCAGGCACGATCGACGCGGATTACCGGGGTGAAATTAAGGTGCTGCTGATCAACCTGGGACAGGAGCCGTTTGCGATTGCCCGTAACGAGCGGATCGCCCAGATGGTATTCCAGGCTGTGCCTGAAGTGACTCTGGTGGAAGTGGATGAGCTGTCTGACACAGAGCGCGGAGCCGGCGGCTTCGGGCATACTGGCAAATAAGCGTCCTTATCTCATAGCTGTACCAATTAGCTTGCGGAAAATGCACCTTCGGGTGCAGCCGCAGGCTTTTTTTAGTTTTCTTTGAATAATTCATAGACTGACATTGTTGCTGAACGTGGCTGAGGGAATCGCCGACAGGAGCAGTGTACCTGATTCTTTTGGTCTAAAACTGCAGGGGACAACAGCGGACGGAGGGCAAAACATTCTCTGGAGTCACGGCAATCCCAGAACAGAAAAAATACAAGTATAAGCTATAACTCTTTCTGTGGATTAGAATTCCTCTCCGCTCTTCACCCATCGGCGGCTTCCGGCATAAGATGCTCTATAGTCGAATGTGGTTGTGGAAAGGAGCGTCATCCCTATGCTTACTGGCATCAGGATCGTGTTCCTGGGCGGGGACGCGAGACAAATTGAAGTGATTCGGAAATGTGTGGAATTGGATGCGGCCGTAAGCGTTGCCGGATTCGATACATGGGATGCCCCATGCCCGGGGGTAAGCCTGGAACTGTTGTCGCCCGAGCTGCTAGGTGAAGCGGATGTGCTGGTGCTGCCGGCGGTCGGCTGCGATGATGAGGGTTACATTAATGCGCTGTATTCTTCGGAACGCCTCCAGCTGCGGGAGGAGCATATCGCGGCCTTGCCGTCCCGGGCAATCGTGTACACCGGCATGGCTAAGAGCTATTTGCGCGGCCTGTGTGCCGGACATTCACTGAAGCTGGTGGAGCTGTTGAACAGGGACGATGTGGCAATCTACAATTCTATTCCGACAGCGGAGGGAGCTTTGGTGATGGCCGTACAGAATACGGACTTTACCATACACGGCTCTACATCGATGGTGCTGGGGATGGGCCGGACCGGCTTCACAATGTCCAGAACCCTCCAGGGAATGGGAGCAACGGTCAAAGTAGGCGTCAGGAAGCAGGAGCATTTTGCAAGGGCAGCGGAAATGGGCTGGAAGCCTTTTATGACAGAGGATTTGCTGCTGCATGCACCAGAGGCGGATCTGATCTTCAACACTATACCCGCTATGATTATCAACGCACAGGTCCTGTCCCGGCTTCAGCCGCATTGCGTGATCATCGATTTGGCGTCCGCACCGGGCGGATGCGATTTCCGCTATGCCGAGAAGCGCGGGATCAAGGCGATGCTGGCACCGGGCCTGCCCGGAATTGTTGCCCCCAAGAGCGCCGGAATCATTATGGCAGGTGCGCTGGTACAGTCGATATCGGACGAGACTTTAAGCAGGGGGGATGAATGAATGGATTGGCACGGAAAAACAGTAGGTTATGCCATTACCGGCTCGCACTGCACCTTCGCTGAGGTGATGCCGCAGATTCAGCGGTTCATGGATGGAGGAGCGAATGTGGTGCCGATTGTGTCTGCTTCGGTACTGAATACGGATACCCGCTTTGGAACCTCGGAAAATTGGTTAAAACAGTTGAAAGATATAACAGGGAATGATATCATTTCTACAATTGTTGAAGCGGAGCCGCTGGGTCCTTCCAAGCTGCTGGATGTGCTGACGATCGCTCCCTGCACAGGGAACACAACAAGTAAGCTGGCGAACGCGATGACGGACAGTCCGGTGCTGATGGCAGCCAAATCGCAGATGCGCAACGGGCGTCCGCTGGTGCTGGCGATCTCGACGAATGACGGACTTGGACTTAACGCTGCGAATATTGCGAAGCTCCTGGTTGCCAAACATATTTATTTCGTCCCGTTCGGACAGGATAATCCTGAGGGTAAGCCGAATTCGCTGGTGGCGCAGATGGATCTCATTCCTGAGGCGTGCTACGCCGCTCTACAGGGCAACCAGTTGCAGCCTATGCTAGTTCAACGGTTTTATTCCGCATAGATAATATAATCAGCACGGGATTGGCCCGGAAGAGCGAACTCAGCTGACGGACCCATAAGCTTCATTTCTGCCGTCCTCATCCCGGGGGCGGCACGAACAATTTTACGCTATAATAAGAGTCAGGTTATCGCGGCTACGAACACTTCTGCCTCATGGGGTGATTTATTTCACGTAAGGTTCAGTAAGTCTGCTGAGAGAAGTAATGGAGGAATTATACATGGGTATTTTGGTGCAAAAATTCGGCGGAACTTCCCTATCCACACCTGTGGCCAGAGAACACGTAATTCGTCATGTCAAACGGGAGCTGGCCAGCGGGTTCAGTCTGGTGGTTGTAGTCTCGGCTATGGGCCGCAAAGGAGAACCCTACGCTACCGATACACTGCTTGATCTGGCGGTTCAGAGCGGGAATTCGCTCCCGGACCGGGAACGGGATCTGCTGATGAGCTGCGGGGAGATCATCTCGGCGGCCAATCTGTGCGGTCTGCTGGAGCAGGAGGGTATTCGTTCCACTGTGCTGACAGGGGCGCAAGCCGGATTCCTGACAGACAACAGCTATGGCAATGCCAGAATTCTGGATGTGCGGACGGAACGCATTCTACGGGAGCTGCGCGAGCATAAAGTAGTTATAGTAACCGGTTTCCAGGGTCAGACGGAGGCTGGTGATTTCACCACACTGGGCCGCGGAGGAAGCGACACCTCGGCGACAGCACTGGGAGCCGCACTGCGTGCGGATATGGTAGACATCTATACGGATGTGGACGGCATTCTCACCGCCGATCCGCGGATCGTCGAAGATGCAAGGCAGCTTACTTATGTCAGCTACACCGAGATTTGCAACATGGCGTATCAGGGAGCCAAGGTCATTCATCCACGGGCAGTGGAGATTGCCATGCAGGCCCAGATTCCGGTACGTGTGCGCTCGACCTTCTCTGAAGCAGAGGGGACGCTTGTGACCCATCCGGAAGGCTTCAGTGATGTATCGCACGGAGTCGTTGACCGGTTCGTCACAGGTATTGCCTATGTCAGCAATATTACGCAGATCTCGGTGGAATGTCCGGAGGGCAATGGAACTGGCGTGCAGCTGCAGATCTTCAAGAGCATGGCCGATAACGGAATCAGCGTGGACTTCATCAATGTAACGCCGACCGAGGCCGTATATACGGTGTTCGATGACAAATCGGAGCAGGCAATTGCTGCGCTGCAGGAACTGGGTCTGCGTCCCAAGAGCTTGTCCGGCTGTGCGAAGGTCTCGGTCATCGGTGGAGGCATCAACGGCGTTCCGGGGATTATGGCGCATATCGTCGAAGCGCTCAGCTCGCAGAACATCCAAATTCTGCAGTCTGCCGATTCCAACACAACGATCTGGGTTCTCGTGAAAAAAGAAGATATGGTGCAGTCGGTTCGCGCCCTGCATACCAAGTTTGAATTGCACCGCTGACAAGGAGGAATTCAAAGTGGATTTCGGAAGACTGATCACCGCAATGGTAACCCCGTTTGACGGGGAGGGAGAAATCAACTGGGAAGCAACTTCAAGGCTGGTCGATTATCTGATCGAGGAACAAAAGTCCGCTGCGCTCGTAGTCTGCGGAACAACCGGTGAATCGCCGACCTTAACGGATGAGGAGAAGTTGAAGCTGTTCTCCTTCGTGAAGCAGCAGGCAGACGGACGCTGCAAAATCATTGCCGGTACCGGCAGCAACAGCACCAGACACTCTACCCGGCTCACCAAGGAAGCTGAAAAAATCGGCGTGGACGGTGTGCTTCTGGTCGTCCCGTATTACAATAAACCGAATCAGGAAGGGCTTTACCAGCATTTCTCTGCGATTGCTTCCGCGACTTCGCTGCCCTGCATTTTGTACAATGTGCCAGGCCGTACGACAGTGAGCATGAGTGTAGCAACCACCCTGCGTCTGGCGGAGATTCCTAATATTGTGGCTACGAAGGAATGTGCTTCGGTAGATCAGATTACATGGATTGCCTCAGCTTGTCCTGAAGACTTCCATGTCTACTCCGGAGATGATTCTGCGGGTCTCGCGACGCTTGCTGTTGGGGGCCATGGCATTATCAGTGTGGCCAGCCATGTCGTAGGGGCGCAGATGTCGGAGATGATCGAGGCCTTCAACTCCGGCGATGTCCGCCGTGCAGGTGAGCTTCACCGGCAGCTGTTTCCGGTCTTCAAGGGGCTGTTCGAGTGTCCGCAGCCGCTGCCCAATCCCTCAGCCGTGAAGTACGCGCTGGGGCTGCGCGGGATTGATGTCGGCTCGGTCCGCCTGCCGCTGGTCTCACCGACGGAAGAAGAGGCGGCCTTCATTGCGGCTTTGCTAAGATAGTCCAGCCATGGATATGTGAATGAGGCGAAGATAGATAGATCATACAGCGACGGTCACTCTTATAGAGCGGCCGTTTTTTTTACATAACGGACTTTTTGCCACTGCAGAGCGCTTATGGTATTTATTTCTCCCGGATTAACTCTATGTTAAAAAAGTCAGTCTTTGCAGCGCTTTTTTGCTTGTCTTTTCCTCAAATAATGGCTGATTGTTAAGGAAAGAATAGGACCAGGCACAGGGTGACTTGTCTTTTGCCAAAAAAATCATGTATAATGAACTTAATTGACTCGGTGCGGTTAAAAAAATATGCGTAATCTTCCATCAATGTGATTTTACATTGTGAGACAGGATAGGTCCTTGAATAAGTCTGTGCTGAATACGCCGGATTTACGCGCAAGGGGCGCGGTGGTGGAATTTTGAGGGCGTTTGCCCGCTTCAAGAGGATATTACTGCCCGGATTCGGGAGTTTAGACTTGCGCAATTATACAGGCTTACCGGGAATTCCTTGTCGAAGTAAGGAGTTAACAGCATTTTGATGTATATTACAGCGCCGCTGAAATATTGAAGCTCATTGTTAACAAATAAAAAGTATGACGTCCAACATCATAGGAGGGTTAGATTCATTTGTCCAAAAAAAACAACAACAACGACAAACTGACGATATTCGCGCTTGGCGGAGTCGGCGAAATTGGGAAGAACATGTACGTAGTTCAGTACGGCAACGACATTGTAGTCATTGACGCCGGCCTGAAATTCCCGGAGGAAGATATGCTGGGTATTGATATTGTAATACCGGATATCTCCTACCTCATTGAGAACCGTGACAAGGTAAGAGGAATTGTTCTTACCCACGGCCATGAGGATCACATTGGCGGATTATCTTATGTGCTTAAGAACCTGAATGTTCCCGTATACGGAACAAGACTTACCCTGGGTCTTGTGGAGAACAAGCTCAAGGAAGCGAACCTGCTTGGTGAAACTAAGCGGATTCTGATTAATGAGGATTCCGAAGTTGAACTGGGTACATCCCTCAAGGCAACCTTCTTCAGAACGAATCACAGTATTCCGGATTCTGTCGGGGTATGCGTTGAGACACCAGAAGGCAATGTTGTTCACACAGGTGACTTCAAATTTGACCACACGCCAGTCAACGGTCAATTTGCCAATCTGCATCGTATGGCTGAGATCGGATCGAAGGGTGTTCTGGCCTTGCTGTCAGACAGCACGAATGCCGAGAAGCCGGGCTTCACACCTTCGGAGAAGAACGTCGGCATCGTGCTGGAGGATATTTTCCGCAAAGCTGAACAGCGTGTAGTAGTAGCGACCTTCGCTTCGAACGTGCATCGTATTCAGCAGGTCGTGAACGCTTCTGAAGCAACCGGACGCAAGATTACCGTGATTGGACGAAGCATGGTTAACGTAGTGTCCATCGCTTCCGAGCTTGGCTATCTGCATATCCCTGACGGCATGCTCATTGAGCCTGAAGAGATGAACAGAATGGCAGGCAACCGTGTGGTGGTATTGTGCACAGGCAGCCAAGGCGAGCCTATGTCAGCGCTGACACGCATGGCGCGTTCCAGTCACCGCAAGGTAGATATCATGCCGGGCGACACCGTTATTATTGCGGCTACACCGGTACCGGGTAATGAGAAATATGTTGGCCGTACCATTGATGAACTGTTCCGCCTTGGTGCCAATGTTATTTACAGCGGCTCCAACTCCGGCGTTCACGTATCCGGCCACGGCAGCCAGGAAGAGCTGAAGCTGATGCTCAACCTGATGAAGCCGAAATACTTCATGCCAATCCACGGTGAATACCGGATGCAGCGTAAGCATGCGCTTCTGGCTGAATCCGTTGGCGTAGAGCCGAGCAATATCTTCATTACTGAGCTTGGTGAAGTGATTGAGATTTCTGGAGGAGCTGCACGCAGAGCAGGTAAGGTTACTGCAGGCAACGTGCTGATTGACGGACTTGGTGTCGGCGATGTCGGCAACATTGTACTGCGTGACCGCAAGCTGTTGTCGCAGGACGGTATTCTGGTGGTTGTGGTTACCCTCAGCAAGCAGAACGGAGCGATTGTCTCTGGTCCGGATATCATCTCACGCGGATTCGTGTATGTACGGGAATCGGAAGGTCTCCTGGACGAAGCGAACCGGATTGTCTCGGGCACGCTGCAGCGTCTGATGAGTGAGAAGGTCAATGAATGGGCTTCCCTGAAGACCAGTGTCAAAGACTCGCTCGGCCGTTTCCTCTATGAGCAGACCCGCCGCAGACCGATGATCCTGCCGATTATTATGGAAGTATAAGAGAAGCATTTCTTAACAATATAGCTTTGGCAATAGCCTCTTTTCCCGGAAATATTGGACGGTTTCCTGGGGGAAGAGGCTTTTTTATGTTTTTTTCTTTGCACAAAATAACATTTGGGCAACCTGACCGTTATACAGGCAAGGAGGTGCAGCATGGAGCCAAGAGACCTGGAGAAGGTGCTCCAACCCAAAATGGCGGAGATTCGCCGCTACTTGATCCGCCTCGGCGCCGGGGCTTCAGATGCAGAAGATATTGTGCAGGACACCGTGTACAAGGCGCTGCTGTATCTGGAGGCGATCGATGAGCGCAAATTCAGCGCCTGGTTGTACAAGGTTGCGATTAACCGTTATTTTGACCATTGCCGCAGACAGAAGAGATATTCCTATAGCGGTGAGGAAGTGGAAGAACATCCGGCCCAGGAGCAGGAGTTACCGGAAGCGGTGCTGCTGCGCAGAGAACGGAAAGAGGAGATAGAAGGAGTGCTGGACTGCTTGAATCCGGTCAATAAGCAACTGATTCTGCTGAAATATGAAATGGAGCTGTCCTATAAGGAAATCTCCGCCCTGCTCGGCATTTCCGAAGGGACAGTGAAAGCTACGCTCTACCGGGCCAGACAGCAATTTCAACAATTATATGGAGGTGAGGGCGAATGACTGCCCCATGGGATGAAGCAGAAGACCAGAATATTATGCAAACCCTGAAAAAAACCAAACGGAAGAGCATGATCCGCAGCATCCTGATTTCAGTCACAGTTAGTGTGCTTATGCTGATCATCGTATTTTTTGGTGCGGCGCAGTTGGTAGGACATCTGTCTTCCAACGCACTTTATAGCGAACAGCGGTATATGAGGATCAGCAGCCCTAATGAATTTAATTCAGGCTTTAGGGACAATAGAGGTTTTTTATCTGGAGTAATGGAACTTCAAACCTATAAAATCGTCGATGACGTACCGATCCCCTGGAAGAATAGATGGCTCAATTACAACGCCTGGTGGTTCCCTTTCACAACCGGCGCCTATGGCGGTTCTAACAACCTGACTGTAGAAGATCCGCGCATGAAGCAGGAAGGATATGAGTATTACCGGGGTTATAATTCCTATAACGGGCAGAGGGAGCTGGCCTTCTATATCCCGGGCGTCGATTACGGCGGAAGAATTCTAAATGATCTTCCTGAGCTGGACAAGATGAACGAAGACAAGCGGGTGGAGCTCGCGATATCTTTTGACAAGGATTATTCCTTCGAAGAGGTGAAAGGTCTGCTGCCCGCAGGCGCCAAGCCAGTCTGGTACTGGGTCGATACGTATGATGAACGCGAAGGGTTCAACTTCAAGCCCTATCCAAATGAGAATGATCCCGCTAAAATGAACTATCCGACCCCGATGAATGCGAATTACGGAGTCTACGGATTTGGCGTCCAGCCGGATTGGGATCAGGCGAAGCCCGAGCACTTCATCGGCACAGTGCAGGTTGGAGTGGACAAGAAAGACAATTACCACAGTGAGTATCAGCGTATCTTCAATTATTTGAAAAAAGACAAGCCTGCACCGGAGGCCGGGGATGTACGCATACTGGGTGTGGTTGTAACCGGCACGGCGGACGGGTTAAAGAGCCTCAAGGACCAGACATACGTGCGCGGAGCGGTGCTGGGTGCGGTGGTGGACAAATACTAAAATATGAAATACAGAGGGCGGCCCGTTAAAAGTGAGGGGCCGCCCTCTTGAATTAGCAGCAGAAAAATACAAGTGCAATTTATATAGTGCATAAGGGGGTCCCCCGGAATGTCATACTAATAGAAATCAGAAGCCTGAAGCACACGGACGGGTGTTGCAGGCAGAAGGGGAGCGCTGTGTACGATGGAAATCACAGAAGCAAGCAAGGCGGGCGGAGGGCGTAACGAAGAGATCCTGCCAGGCGAGGTTAAACCAGCGGTGAATGAGCCGGTTCCTCCAGGGATGCCGGGACCTGTGGGGGTGCTGAAGGAGCTGGGGCAGACGGCGGTGCCGACAGGGGAGCCGGATATTTTTTGCATGACGATTATTGGACAAATTGAAGGGCATTTCGTCTTGCCGCCGCATAACAAGACTACAAAATACGAGCATATTATCCCCCAGCTCGTTGCAGCTGAACAGAGTAAGACCATTAAAGGGCTGCTGATCATTCTCAATACGGTTGGCGGGGACGTAGAGGCTGGACTGGCCATTGCCGAGATGATCGCTTCCATGTCGAAGCCCACGGTAACGGTAGTTATCGGCGGCGGTCACAGCATCGGTGTACCTATAGCGGTATCCTCCACGTATTCCATTATTGCTGAAAGTGCCACAATGACCATCCATCCGATCCGGATGAACGGTCTGGTGATCGGCGTGCCGCAGACCTTCGAGTACATGGAGCGTATGCAGGAGCGGATGGTGAAATTCGTGACCTCTCATTCCCGCATCACGGAAGTGCAGTTCAAGGATTTGATGTTCAAGACCGGAGAGCTGAACCGCGACATCGGTACCGCAGTGGGCGGTCAGGATGCCGTCAGGTATGGTCTGATGGATGAAGTGGGCGGGATCGGGGCCGCACTCGCCCATTTGAACCGGATGATTGCTGCTGCCCCGACTGTGACAAATGAGACACTTACGCAAGGAGGGCTGCCCCAATGACCTTTTATACCATTCTTCCGATGGAGCAAATATTCGAGGGGGCGCTGAATTATGCCCGGCCTGTGCAGGAGATGACTATTCAAGGTATGCTTATGCAGGTCGAGCTGCTGGACGGAGGGCAGGCGAAGGTGGTAAGGCTGCTGCAATGTCCGCTGGATAAATACCTGGATGCGGCCTTCTCCCCGGGTGCAATCCTTCAACTGGACAGCTAAGTGCGAACATACAGCCTAAAGATGCATATTCTGACAAAAGAGAACATAGGTACGCCACGCCATTATATGGTATAATGTTGACTCGGGGGTGGCTGGCGTGGCTAAACGGAGAAGAAAGAAGAAGAAAGCGCTGCTGGGCAGTGTTTTAAAATATGAAATCTATGGAATTCTGCTGATTACGATATCCGTCATTGCGTTATCGGGGGAAGCGGCTGTCGGCCGCTCGCTCTCAAGCATGGCGGGGTATTTACTCGGCAGATTCTATTTTGTGCTGCCGCTGGCCGGCACTTTTTACGGACTGATGGTAATGATTCACAGGAAATGGCCATCCAACTGGAACAGCCGCTATACTGGAGGCCTGCTCCTGCTGTTGTCTATGTGCCTGATGAGTACCATTTCGGCGATGCAGCAGAAGCTGGGACCGCTAGGGATGCTGCATCCGGGCAATGTACTGTCTCAAATACATAATGATCTATCCGGCGCCCTCTCACCGGGCGCCGGCGACAGCAGTGTATACATGCTGGGCAAGGACATAAGCGGAGGGTACATTGGCGCGCTTGAATACGCTGCGCTCCTGTGGCTGTTCGGCAATCTGGGCGCCAAGCTGCTGATGATTGTATTGCTGGCCATCAGCTTCATGCTGATTACCAATCTGTCCTATGTCGAGCTGTTCACACTGCTCCGGGTGAGGGCCGTTAAGCTGATTGAAGGAATTAAGCTCCGGGCGGCGAACCGCCCCGCTGCTGTTCCTGTGGTGAACAGCAGACCGGCCAGAGCCAGCAGGGTCACGCTGCCTGAGCCTGCGGATGATGATGACTACTTTGAAGAGGATGACGGATCGGATCAGCACCTGCCAAGACGCGGACAGTCGAAGCTGCTGGGCAGAATAACGGCCTGGTTCGGCGGGTCTGCCCGCCAGAGCCAGCCGGAAGTCATGGATGATCCGGAGGATGCATTGCCGGATATTATCATTACCGATCCGCGAAGTGGTCCGGTAATCTCCGGACTGACAGCAGCGGGAGGTGTTCCTCTGGAGGAGTATGGCGAGGAGGATTTCCCGGATGAAGAGCTTGAGCCTGTTACGCCGATCATCCGTGACTTCTTCGAGCATATCCGCTCTGAAGGGCTGAATGCCGAGGACCGGGAGGAATGGAGCGAATTCTCACCGGCGGCACGTGGCGGTGCTGTCACCGGTACGGGTACTGCGGAGCTGACGAGAGCGGGAGCAGATCCGGCTTCGTCAGGGGAATCCGCTGAAGATGCATTGCCTGTGGAGCTGGACGGACTGCTGGGAACGGCAGAGAATGGTGAGGCGGCTCCGATGTTACCGCCGCCTCCGCCTCCTAAGCCGTACAAGCTCCCGTCCTTCCGCTTGCTGGCTAAACCGAGTAACGGGGCGAAGGCGGGAGATCAGAATGATTATATGCAGACGGCACGCAAGCTGGAGGCCACACTGGAGAGCTTCGGTGTACGGGCGAAGGTGCTGGAGGTGGTCCGCGGACCGGCCGTGACCCGTTATGAGATTCAGCCGGATATCGGCGTGAAGGTCAGCCGGATTGTCAATCTTACTGATGATATCGCGCTGGCGCTGGCCGCCAAGGATATCCGGATGGAAGCGCCGATTCCCGGCAAATCGGCCATCGGCATCGAAGTGCCGAACGCGGAGGTCTCGGTCGTCACCATGCGTGAAGTGATGGAGACACAGATTTTTCAGGAGGCGGATTCGCGGCTGACCATTGCCTTCGGGCGGGATATCTCCGGCCAGACGATTATCGGCAATCTCGCCAAGATGCCCCATCTGCTGGTAGCGGGAGCTACCGGCTCCGGTAAATCGGTCTGTATTAATGGTATTATTACCAGTATTCTATACAAGGCTAAGCCGAATGAAGTGAAATTCCTCATGGTTGACCCCAAGATGGTCGAGCTGAATGTATATAACGGCATTCCGCATCTGCTGGCTCCGGTAGTTACGGACCCCAAGCGGGCCAGTCTGGCGTTGAAGAAGATCGTGGTGGAGATGGAGAAGAGGTACGAGCTGTTCTCCAAATCAGGCACACGCAATATGGAAGGCTATAACAACTTGATGAAGGATAATCCGGCAGCGGTGCTGCCCTATATTGTGGTCATCGTGGACGAGCTTGCGGATCTGATGATGGTTGCGGCCAATGATGTGGAGGATGCGATCTGCCGGCTTGCCCAGATGGCGCGTGCGGCAGGGATACATCTGATTATCGCTACACAGCGTCCTTCGGTGGATGTGATCACCGGCCTGATCAAGGCGAATATTCCTTCGCGTATTGCCTTCGGAGTCTCCTCGAATGTGGATTCCCGGACCATTCTGGATATGCCGGGTGCCGAGAAGCTGCTCGGACGCGGCGACATGCTGTTCCTGCCGATGGGGGCTTCCAAGCCGATCCGTGTCCAAGGTGCTTTCATGAGCGATCAGGAAGTAGAGACGATTGTGCAGTATGTCAGCAGCCAAGGGGAAGCGAATTACGATGAGTCGCTTGTGCCTGAGGTGGACGACACCTTGAGCGAGGATCAGGAGCCGCAGGATGAATTGTATGAACAGGCCGTCCAGATTGTTCTGGAAGCCAAGCAGGCCTCTGTATCGCTGCTTCAGCGGCGTATGCGCGTCGGTTACACGCGTGCCGCACGCTTGATCGACTCTATGGAGGCCAGAGGCGTTATCGGCCCTTACGAGGGCAGCAAGCCGCGTGAGGTGCTGATGTCGCTGGAGCAGTACCAGCAGAACAGACTCAGTTCATAAATGTAAAAAGCTGTCCCGTAAGCCATGAATGGCTGATTGGGACAGCTTTTTATTAGAGGTTCTTTTCGATAACGGTGATGCTATGTGTCCCGAACAATCCCAGCATAAATGGGTGAGGTTGTTCATTTTTTATCAGGCTTACTTTTGGAGCATATGTACAAGAATATCTTGATGTTGCTCTGAAAGCTGCAACAAGGTGAATTTCCCGTCTTTGATAAGGGAATTAATGAAGTCTGCCTCTTGTCTTGCGAGGTTATATAGAGAGCTGTCAATTCTGCCCTGAAGCAATGCTTCATCGAGTTCTTCCGAATCCTTTTGGATTACTGCACCTGACGGCAAAACGATAATATCTAAGAACAAATCGTCCATCCAGGGCACGTTATCCTCACTTACACCATTTCTATAGCATATATCAACATACCACTGTACAATCTGCCCTTGCTCGTCAAACATTGTAGTCACTGAATGATGCTTATCAAGAGGGAATTGTTGAAGCCACGAATATCCGTCATTTACAATGCAAACCTTTTGATCAAAGTATTTTACGTACAACGGCTCTTTAACTTTGGCAATCTTCAGAAGTGATAAGTAGTCTTTAAAATTATCCGTATCAAGATATGACTGGACATATTCTCTTTCCAATACACGTTTCCAATCTGAACGGTCCCCGTATTTTCTCTTCAAATGTACAGCTCCCTTCACCTAAGAAGTGTTCTTTCCTAATTGTATCAAAGCGGAGAATCAGCAACAATAAAAACAGAGCAGCGCTTCTCCAATATTAGGGGAGCGCTGCTCTGTTTAGATTGTGCCTAACTATATTTTGCGAATGGTGCCATGGGTATCACTTCACCCGTGGTGCTGCAAGCAGGGCATCCGCAATGAAATCAAGCTGCGCGTTCAGGGAGTAAATATCACTGTAATAGGATAATCCGAAGTCAATATTCATCAACCGGCCTTCTTTGACTGCAGGGATGCCGTTCCAGAGCGGGTCTTTAGTCAGATCAGCCATACCATCATAGGAGGAGCGGAAGATATAATCCCCGCTGTAGTCGGCCAGCACTTCGAAGGATACGGAGTCACCGCCCATATCGCTCTTGGAATCAATTTTTTGCTGGAGGATCTCCGGCGCCTTCATTCCCAGATATTCATAAATGACCTGCGAACCCCGGCCGTACTGTTTGCTCATGACCACTACCATGCTGCGGTCTGCGCCGCCCTCCATGATGGAGACCGTGGAACCGAGAATTCCCGCTTCCTGCAGCTTCTGTTTACTGTCCTCCACCTTGGCCTTGAAGCTGTTCAACAGGCCGGTAGCCTGTTCTTCCTTGCCGAAAATATGTCCAATGAAGCCGACCCGTTCGTCCGTCGTCATTTTCTCATAAGGGACTAGCACTGTCGGTGCGATGTCATGCAGTGCTGCATAGGTCTCCTCCGAAGGAACAATGATCAGATCAGGCTCAAGCGACAGTACAACCTCAGGACTAGCCTCGAACCAGGTGCCCAGCTTCTGTACATCCTTCAATTCATTCTCAAAGGCAGCGCCTTCGGACACATCGGACACACCAATGGGTTTGATACCTAGAGCAAGCACATCGCCCAGTAAATACAGCACAACGACACGCTGAGGATCGGCAGGCACCTCGACGTCTCCTTTTACCGTAGAGATCGTCCGGGTCTGTGCCTCGGCAGCCGTGTTGTCAGGGGACGTTGTAGCAGTTGCCGTCGCAGCAGGCGAAGAGGTTGGCGATGGGCTGGCATTGCCCGCTGCATTGGAACCGGCATTTCCTGAGGAACAGGCACTTAACACTATGGTGAAGCATAACAACAAGGTAAACATTAGGGAAGGCTTGGCCGTTCTGAACATGGATGACGCTCCTTTTAGATCATATTGATAATGATTATCATCATCAATATATCGGAGAGTGCCTTCACGGGCAATGTCATATGCAGACAGCGCAGATGGCATATCCCGCCACGGTAAAGCGGCCTGTACAGAATTTTTGTACCTCACCGGAGCGTTTCCGAAGTGCTTCTTGAACATTTTGCCAAAAGAATACGCATCCGGGTAGCCCACAGCAACAGCAATATCATGCAGTGTGGCCTCTGTGCCCAGCAACAGCTCACGCGCCTTGTCCATGCGGATCTGAACCAGATATTGGGCTGGACTGGTCTGAAGCCGCATGCGGAATAACCTTGATAACGTCCTGGGGCTGGTGCCTAGAGTGCCGGCGAGTGTATCCAGGGTGAACGGCCTGCTGTAAGAATCATGCATATAGCGTACAGCCTGGTCGAGCACATCTGTTCTAAGCGGGTGCAGCTCCTGCCCCTGCATCTGATGAAGCAGCTCATGGACCCATTGATAGAACAGGGCTTTGACATGCAGGTGCTCCAGGACGCGGCCTGTCTGCCAATCACCATACATCTGGTCTAGAAGCCCGTATAGCGGCAGGGGATGGGCAGGAGTGAACTGATAGGTCCCGGTAAAAGGCTTGCTGCGATCCAGCAGTGCTGTCAGATTGCGCCGTGCAGGCAGGGTTAACGTTGACCGGTACATAATAAGGTAATAATCCAGAATTTCCTGTGTCTTCAGCAATTGGATCATGGTGCCTTTGCCCCCATGAAAGACGCTGGAGCCGCTGATCTCATAGGATCTGTCATCTATAAGCACACTTGCGCTGCCGCGAACGATATATAGGTATGTACTAGCCGGAAGCCGGTACTTCAGCGGAGGTTGTCCCGAAGTGAATGAGGCCTTGCGGATATCGATAACTTCTACAGTAGCATGATTCCACAGCACGATATGGTCCTTAAAATCCATGTTTTCTTCTCAACTCCTGTTGTTTCATAACCCAAGTATAGTTGATAATCGTTCTCAGCTGCAATGAATTTCCGCTGCCCTGCTTTACGGTCATGCATAGGAAGTCCTGCCAGTCGTCATAATAACTTTAGCCATTCATGCAGAACTTCCAAGAGAAAGGTAGAGCGAATCCCATGACAAAACATAAGCAGTGGATCATTGCCGCAGTTAGCCTTGCCCTTGCAGCTGCGCCGTTTGCCGGTGTAATCTTCAAAGATCCTAATTTGATCTATGCCAAGCCATATGCAGCAGACCGGGTTACAGCAGAAATTTCTGAGGCTGAGGTAGGGGAGGAAGCACTGCCCGCATTCGGTACAACTCCGCTTAAGGTAGGCTCCTCGGGGCAGGATGTCTATGAGCTACAGGGAAGATTGAAGCACCTTGGTTTTTTTAACGGGAAGATCGACAGTCACTTCGGGACCAAAACTAAAAATGCCGTCACCTGGTTCCAGTGGAAATTCGGCCTGAAATCTGACGGAGTTGTCGGGGCCAAGACGAAGCTTAAGCTATACAATGCGACTACAGCCTGGAAACCGACAGCACCGGGGGCAACTACCGCCCAGAAGAAAGCTCCCTCTGGCGCAGCGGCAGCCAAATCGAACACTGCTGAACTGTCCTCCGGCAATACGATGGGCCTGTCCGAAAATGACCTGAAGATCATGGCGAATGCGGTATACGGCGAGTCACGCGGGGAACCCTTTGAAGGACAGGTGGCCGTAGCTGCAGTTATTCTCAACCGTGTAAAATCTCCAAGCTTCCCGAATACGCCATCGGGCGTTATTTTTCAGCCTGGAGCCTTCACTGCCGTAGCCGACGGCCAGATCTATCTGGAGCCTAATGAACAGGCACGCAAGGCAGTACAGCAGGCACTGAACGGATGGGACCCTTCTGGCGGCTGCATCTACTACTTCAACCCCAAGACTGCGACTTCCAAGTGGATTTGGTCCCGTCCGCAGGTGAAGACGATCGGCGAGCATATTTTCTGCATGTAAGCTTGCACCTGTCCTGTATACAACCTTCCGTAAGAGCAACCGGTACGCTGTCCTCCGGTTGCTTCCTTACTTTGGAATGGTTTAGAATGGATAATACTTCATAAACTTGTTATAGAGCATCTATCCACGCCGCAAAGGAGTTTTGGACTTGACTAATAATGGATTTCAACATGGAAATGCCGCAGGCATGCGCATACATGTTCTGCCGACCAAGGCGTTCAAGACGTTCGCCATATCGCTGTACGCAGGCGTTCCGCTTGAAGAAAGCACAGTAACCTCGACTGCACTGGTTCCGTTTGTACTCCGCCGGGGGACTGCCTCTTACCCGGAGACTACCCAATTCCGTGAGCGTCTGGAGGAGCTGTACGGAGCAGGCTTCGGCTTCGATATTTACAAACGCGGGGATTACCAGATTGTCCAGTTTCGGATGGATACGATCAATGATTCCTTTGTGCAGAGCAAGGAGAGTCTGCTTGGGGAATCCTTTGCTTTTCTGGGCGAGGTGTTGACCCGTCCCCTGCTTGAGAATGGAAGCTTCCGGGCTTCTTATGTAGCTACAGAACGCGAGACGATCCGCAAGAAGCTGGAATCCATTGTGAATGACAAAATCCGCTACGCGGCAGAACGCTGCATTGAGGAAATGTGCCGCAACGAGCCTTACCGTCTGCATCCCCTCGGCCAGCGGGCCGATCTGGATGCCATCACGCCTGAGACGCTGTACCAGAGCTATACCTCTTGGCTGAATGGAGCTACGCTTGATCTGTATGTAGTGGGCGATACCACACCTGAGGAAGTCGAGAAGCTGGTGACCGCTCATTTCGGCCGGGCCCATCACTCCGAAGCTGGAGGCTACACCTCGGACTTCACTCCAGTAACGGTTACGGAAGTGCGGACGGTGGAGGAGAAGCTGGATGTGAATCAAGGTAAGCTGAATATGGGGCTGCGGACTTCGATTACCTACAAGGATGACCGGTATGCTTCCGCGCTGATGTACAACGGTATCCTTGGCGGTTACCCGCATTCGAAGCTGTTCGTCAACGTGCGTGAGAAGGAGAGCCTGGCGTATTACGCCTCCTCCCGTTATGACGGGCATAAGGGCATCGGGACGATTCAATCGGGAATCGAGACCCAGAACTACGGCAAAGCCGTTGATATTATCCGCAAGCAGCTGGATGAGCTGAAGGCCGGTAATATCACTGACCTGGAGCTTAGCCAGACGAAGGCGATGATCCGCAACCTGCTGTCCGAGATTCAGGATTCGGCGTTTGAGATGATCTCCTTTGATTTCAACCGCCAGCTATCCGGCAAAGACCGTTCTGCCCAGGAACTGATGGACCAGGTTGACAGCATGGGTGCGGCTGAAGTGAAGGCAGCGGCGGATACTTTTGAGCTGGATACAATTTATTTCCTGACAGGGAAGGAGGAATAGGGATGGAGAAGCTCCATTATGAAAGACTTCAAGAAACACTTTATCACGAGGTTATGGATAACGGACTGCAGGTGTATGTGCTGCCGAAGCCGGCTTTTCTCAAAACCTATGCCACCTTTGCCACGAAATACGGTTCGGTAGACAATCATTTCAAGGTTGCGGGCGGCGAAGAGACTACAGTTCCTGACGGAATTGCCCACTTCCTGGAGCATAAAATGTTCGAGGAGCCGGAAGGCGACATTTTTGCTACCTTTGCTTCTAATGGTGCATCCGCGAACGCCTTTACCAGCTTTGACCAGACGGTGTACCTTTTCTCGGCCACGGAGAACATTGAGCAGAATCTCAGCACCCTGGTTGATTTTGTGCAGCGTCCGTATTTCACTGATGAGAACGTGGAGAAGGAAAAGGGAATCATTGGGCAGGAAATTAATATGTATGCTGACAATCCCGACTGGCGCGTATATTTCGGGCTGATTGAAGCGATGTATGCCACCCATCCGGTGCACATTGATATTGCCGGAACCATTGAATCGATCTCAACCATTACCAAAGAAACGCTCTACACCTGCTACAATTCCTTCTATCATCCCAGCAATATGCTGTTGTTCATTGTCGGCGGTGTTGATCCTGAGCAGGTATTTGAACTGATCCGCAGCAATCAGCAGGGCAAGAGCTATGAGAAGCAGGGTGAAATTACGCGTATCTTCGCGGAGGAGCCTGAGCAGGTTGCCTCGAAGCATGTGGAGAGCAGACTGGCTGTCTCGATTCCCAAGATGATGTTCGGATTCAAGGAAAAGGTGGATGGTCTGAGCGGTGAAGCGGCGGTACGCCGTGATCTGACCACGAAGCTGATGCTGGATCTGCTGTTTGGCAGCAGTACGGCATTGTATCAGAAGCTCTATGACGAGGAATTGATCTCGGACAGCTTCGGCCATGAATTTAACAGCTCAACGGAGTATGCATTCTCGGCGATCGGCGGCGATACCAAAGATCCGGGGCTGCTGCTTGAACGGATTAAGGAAGAAGTTGGACGTATTCTGGAGACGGGCTTCGCCGAGAAGGATTTCGAACGGGCCCGCAAAAAGAAAATCGGCGGCTTCCTGCGGATGCTGAATTCGCCGGAGAGCATTGCCCATGAGTTCACGCGTTACCAGTTCCGTGGAGGAGATCTGTTTGAAGTGCTGCCCCTGTATGAATCGATCACTCTGGATGAAGTGAATGCCCGGCTCCATGCCCATGTCGATTGGGAGCAGCTGGCCGTGTCGCTGGTGGTGAGTCCTTAATGACATTGCCGGGAGAGGACAGCAAACCGATTGGTGAAATGACAGTGCTTATTACCGGGGGCAGCGGGGGAATCGGCGGCGCGATCGCTGAGCGTTTTGCTTCGGTGGGAATGAACATTGTGATTCATTATATGAACTCGCATGAAGCGGCAAATGATGTGGCCCGGCGCTGTCTGGCGCTGGGGGCGAAGGTGATGACCGTGGCGGCGGATATGAAAGACCGGAGTCAGCTTGTGCGCATGGCCGAAAGACTGGAGAGCAGCGGCATGATGCCGGATATCCTGGTCAATAATGCCGGAAAAGCCCATTATGGCATGTTAGCCGATCTGACCGAGGAGGAGTGGGATGATATCATGGCGGTGAATTTGAAGGGCACCTTCATGTGCAGCCAGATTTTCATGCCTTATATGGTCACGCAGCGTTACGGGCGGATTATTAATGTGTCTTCGGTGTGGGGGATCTCTGGCGCATCCTGTGAAGTGGCGTATTCGGCCAGCAAGGGCGGCGTAAATGCTTTTACCAAGGCGCTCGCCAAGGAGCTGGCCCCCTCCAAGGTCACTGTGAACGCTGTAGCGCCTGGAGCGGTCCACACGGCCATGCTGGCTAATCTGCAGGCTGATGAGCTGAAGATGCTGGAGGAGGAGATTCCTGCGGGGAGACTGGCTACCCCTGAGGATATATCCTCACTTGTTTATTTTCTGGCGCTGCCTGAATCCGGTTATATTACGGGGCAGGTCATCAGTCCGAACGGCGGCTGGATTACTTAATTACGTGTATACTGCCAGTAACCATGAGCCTCTCTGGAGAAATGCTCCAGCATAAGAAATTCCGGCTTGAGACATATTATAACTGTTGCTTCTGAATCTCAATATCATTACAAACCTGAGGAGGATTTAAGATGTCAACAGATTCCGTAGTGAAGAACTTTGATACCTGGAAAAGCTTTTTGGGTGACCGGGTCATTCAGGCCGAAAAAATGGGGATGAGCGACGAGACCATCACCAAGCTGGCATTCGAAATCGGGGAATTCCTCGACAAGAAGGTCGATCCGGGCAACTATTCCAACCGGGCCATCAAAGAGCTGTGGGATGTCGGAACGGATGACGAGAAGCATACCATTGCCGGACTCATGGTCAAACTGGCGAAGAAAAACGCATAGGTACGCGGATGAAGCTCCCCTTGCGGGAGCTTTTCTGCAATTATTACAATCGTGTCCTTGCCTTTCAATTTTATTTTATATATCATTAACATGACCCGTGTATCTGAAACAACATGCAGGGAAAAGGAATCTATGAGGTGCGCACAAGTGGAATATAAACAATGGTATATGGAATATAAGATACATAAGAACAGACCCGGTCTGTTAGGCGACATCGCTTCTATGCTGGGAATGCTGGAAGTCAATATTCTGACGATTAACGGCGTTGAAGGCAAGACGCGCGGAATGCTGCTGGAAACCAGCGACGACGAGAAGATCATGCTAATGGGCGAGATGCTCAAAAAAGTTGACAATATAACGGTTACGGCGCTGCGTACACCGCGGCTTGTGGACCGGCTGGCCGTCCGGCATGGACGGTATATTGACCGTGACTCGGATGACCGCAAGACCTTCCGGTTCACCCGGGATGAGCTTGGGCTGCTGGTCGATTTCCTCGGCGAGCTGTTTAAAAGGGAAGGTAATCAGGTTATAGGACTACGTGGTATGCCACGGGTAGGCAAGACGGAATCGATCATTGCCGGCAGCGTCTGTGCCATGAAGCGCTGGACGTTTGTTTCCTCTACGCTACTGCGCCAGACGGTCCGCAGCCAGCTCGCCGAAGATGAGATGAACCCGCATAATGTTTTTATCATTGACGGGATTGTCAGCACCATCCGCTCCAACGAGAAGCATTATAACCTGTTGCAGAATGTCATGGGCATGGCAAGCACCAAGGTGATTGAGCATCCTGATATTTTTGTGCGGGAGTCCGAATACACCTTCGATGACTTCGATATCATTATTGAGCTGCGCAACGCACCGAACGAAGAGATATTGTACGAGTCGTTTACGACAAGCTACAGTGAAGATCTTTAATATATTTAATCTGGAGCATTGCTCACACAACATTTAGGAGGTGATGGTATGTCGGAACTGGGCCGGCATTTGAAAGAGGCGCGTCTGCAAAAAGGGATGAGTCTTGATGATGTCCAGGAAGTAACAAAGATCCGCAAAAAATATTTGGAAGCCATCGAAGCAGGGGATTATAAAGTGCTTCCGGGCAGTTTTTATGTCCGGGCCTTTATCAAAACCTATGCCGAGGCGGTCGGGGTTAACCCGGATGAACTGATGGAGGAACACGGCAATGTGCCGGCCGCTCCCGTCGATACTACTATGGAGACCGTGATCCAGAAGCGGAGCCGCAAGCCTGAAACAGAGCGGAATGCCAAGTGGCTGCCGACCTTGCTTATGTGGACCTTTCCGATTTTAATTCTGGTGGTCATCTATTTATATGCAACTTCATCGATGAATCAAGGGGACCCGAAGCAGGCGGATACCGCAGAAATGACTTCGGCAACACAAGATCCAACCAAGGTCAAGCCTTCGGCCACTGCTGCGGGCGGCGTTACATCCCCAACAGCTACTGCTGCTGCGGCAGCTACGGCTGAAGCAGGAGCCACGGCAACACCAGTACCTTCTGCAACTCCGGAGCCGTCTGCTTCCCCGGGGTCCGTCACCGTTACTCAGGACCGCAAATCGGGCAAGACAACGATCTATAAAGTCTTGGCGCCTGCCGGAGGCCAGGTTCAGGTAGTGATTGCCTCAACCGGTGTCAGCTGGCTTGAAGTGTACAAGGGCGAGAACTCCAAGGGGGAGAAGCTCAGCTTCGGGAACACCAAGGCCGGCGATAATCTGAGCTTCACGCTGGACAGCGAAGGCATGTATATCAAATCGGGATATTCACCGGCTACGGCGATTTCGGTCAACGGACAAGCTATCACCGACGGCAAAACCTCCTCGCGTCTGCTGCTTGAACTGGATAGCGGGACGAACGGCGCTACTGGAGAGAGTACTACCGGAGAATAGTACATCCGATGTATAGTCTTTGGCGGAATGGAGAACCTAGAAGTGTTTAACAGTTCTTTCGCCAAAGTGAGGTGTATTCTCTCATGACCGTCAGCTGGATTGTAACAGGGCTTGGTATTATTGTCAGTCTCCTGGGGTATTATTTAACACCGGGCGCCTGGGGATATGGTATTCTGGGCTTTGGACTGGCACATGTTCTGCTGGGGATTCTGGATATGTTCCGGGCTCCTGCACGAAGCAGATAATATCTGGATGTGAGCGTCTCCCGGGCTAGTTCCGGGAGGCGTGTTTTTAGGTGCACTCTTTTTCCAAGTATTAGACTTAAGAGCCCCTATCTCATATAATAGGAACAGACTAATTGTAAGTAAAGGATGTGGAACCATGAGTTCGGAAAGTTCATTTGATATTGTATCCAAGATGGATATGCAGGAGTTGACCAATGCGGTTCATCAGACCGAGAAGGAAATTGAGAACCGGTTTGATTTCAAGAACAGCAAGAGCAGCCTGAAGCTGGAGAAGGATGCGCTTGTAGTCGCCTCAGAGGATGAATACAAGCTGAATGCAGTGATTGATATCCTCCAGACCAAGATGGTGAAACGGGGAATCACGCTGAAGAATATGGATTTCGGCAAAGTCGAGCCGGCCTCACTTGGCACGGTGCGCCAGCGGTTGGGTCTGCGGCAAGGCATAGACCAGGAGAATGCGAAGAAGATCAATATCCTGATCCGCGATTCCAAGCTGAAGGTCAAGAGCACGATCCAAGGTGATCAGATCCGTGTCACCGGCAAAAGCCGCGATGATCTTCAGCAGATTATCCAGCTCTTGCGCAAAGCTGATTTGCCGCTGGATTTGCAGTTTAACAATTTAAAGTAAGACTATGTACCCCGCAGTGTATACGTAACTTACTTGCGGGGTGCTTTATGTTTTTTTGACACGTATTTAGGGCTATAATATACTAGCTAAGCAGTTTTGAAGAAAATGCTGGAATATCGGATTCGTCTAGACTAGGGGAGGAAACTTCAGTGAATTTACCCAACCGTATCACATTAGCACGTATTTGCCTTATCCCAATCATGATGTTTTTTCTGCTGGTGGACTTCAGCTTCTATCCTGAACCGATACATTGGGGCTCCTTTCAGCTTTCCATTAATCATTTGGTCGCGGCAGTTATTTTTCTGCTTGCAGCCAGTACAGATGGAATTGACGGTTACATAGCCAGAAAGTATAACATGGTCACCAATCTGGGCAAGCTGCTCGATCCGCTGGCGGACAAACTGCTGGTCTCTGCAGTGCTGATCTCGCTTGTGGAGCTGGGACGCTGCGATTCCTGGATTGCCATTGTCATCATCAGCCGCGAGTTCGCCGTGACCGGCCTGCGCCAGGTGGCGCTGCTTGAGGGGAAGGTTGTGGCTGCAAGCAAATGGGGCAAGATAAAGACAGTCATTCAGATCGTCGCTATTTCGCTCCTGCTCCTTAACAACTTCCCGTTCCAGTTCGTCAGCATTCCTGTGGATGATATTGCGATCTGGGCAGCAGCCCTTATCACCATATATTCAGGTGTTGATTATTTTGTGAAGAACAAGGAGCTGCTGGAGTTTGATAAAGCCTGAGGCGCGCAGCGCAGCTTGAAACTTGCTATATTTCTACAATCAGGAGGAGAACGTCAGCTATGAAAGCAGAGATTATTGCCGTTGGAACAGAACTTTTACTTGGACAAATCGTGAACAGCAATGCACAGTTTCTTTCAATAGAGCTGGCTGTATTAGGCATTGACGTTTATTTTCAGACCGTTGTGGGAGACAACAAGAACCGCCTGCTGGAGGCAATCCGGATTGCACAGAGCCGTGCGGATGTTATATTATTCACCGGCGGTATCGGTCCGACTGAGGATGATCTGACGAAGGATGCGCTGGCCGCAGCACTTGGCCGGGCCCTGCACATCGACCAGCTGGCCATGGACCATGTGCAGCGCTTCTTCGATGACCGCAAGATTGTAATGACCGAGAATAACCGCAAGCAGGCGCTTATCATTGAAGGAACGACCCCTCTGTCCAATGATACCGGCCTTGCGGTTGGGATTGCTTTTGCAGATGAAGACAAATATTATATCGTACTGCCCGGCCCGCCCCGGGAGATGAAGCCGATGTTCACCGATAAGGCTAAGCCGTGGCTGCAGCAGCATGTACTTACGAATGAAATGCCGCTCTACTCGAAGATGCTGAAGTTCGCGGGAATTGGCGAATCGCTGCTGGAGGACAAGCTGATTGATCTGATCCGCAGCCAGACCGATCCTACGATTGCCCCGTATGCCAAGGAAGGCGAAGTGACCGTGCGCATCTCCACCAAGGCGCCGTCCGAGCGGGAGGCTATGGTCAAGCTTGATCTACTTGAGAAGACGATTGCTGACATTCTGCCGGAGAATCTGTATGCCAACATCGATGTGCCGCTGGAGCAGTTGATTGTGGACTGGATGGCGGATGCAGGACTCACTCTGAGTGCTGCCGAGAGCTGTACGGGCGGTCTGCTCATGGAGAGCATTACGAATATTCCGGGCAGCGCCTCCATGTTTGTCGGGGGGATCGTGTGTTATTCCAATGATATTAAGAAAAAACTGCTCAATGTGCCCTCCGCTATGCTTGAAGGCCCGGATGCCCCGGGAGCGGTGAGCCGCGAGGTTGCGGAGGTGCTGGCTGAGCAGGTGCGTATGATCGGTGACACGGACTTCGGCTTATCGGTTACCGGTGTAGCGGGACCGGGATATTCCGAGCGCAAGCCAGTAGGTCTTGTGTTCGTAGGACTGGCTGAGCGGGGCTGCAAGACAGAGGTATATGAGCTGAATCTGAAGGGTACCCGTGACAACATCCGCCTGCGCACCGTCAAGGCGCTGCTGTACCGCCTGTGGCGCCGGCTGGAAGAACGCAAGGTTGCCACTCCGCTGGAAGGCTCGGCCTTGCAATAACTGTTCAGGGCGGTATATAATTTGTGTATGCGGAAGAACCGTGGCTTGAGCAATCATGCTGCGGTTTTTTGTTTTATATTAGGTATAACAAATTATCCTATGGTTGTTCCTATTCATGTGATGAGCAGAAGAGAAGTACCTGCAAAAGTCTTGCATCCGGAAGGAGGCCTGTGTCTTACAATATAAGGGAGTATTATCCCTGGGAGTAAAAAAAACGAATGTATGTTCGAAAAAAGACTTGGCAAGACCTTCAAAACACGTTATTATAATACTATAAACAGTGAAGGAAGTGGTCTGATTGTCAGATCGTCGTGCAGCGCTTGATATGGCGCTTCGTCAAATAGAAAAACAATTCGGTAAAGGTTCGGTAATGAAACTGGGAGAATCCACTCACATGAAAGTGGAAGTTGTACCTAGCGGATCTTTGGCACTTGATATTGCACTAGGTATTGGCGGACTTCCCAAAGGACGTATTATTGAAGTATATGGACCGGAATCTTCCGGTAAGACGACGGTTGCACTTCATGCGATCGCTGAAGTACAGAAGCAGGGTGGACAAGCTGCCTTCATCGATGCTGAGCATGCGCTTGATCCTAAGTATGCCAAGGCGCTTGGCGTTAACATTGATGAACTGTTGCTATCCCAGCCTGATACTGGTGAACAGGCCTTGGAAATCGCTGAAGCGCTTGTACGCAGCGGAGCAGTTGACATCATTGTAGTTGACTCTGTAGCGGCACTGGTACCGAAGGCAGAAATTGAAGGCGACATGGGTGATTCCCACGTAGGCTTGCAGGCCCGTCTGATGTCCCAGGCACTACGCAAGCTGTCTGGTGCCATCAACAAATCCAACACGATTGCGATCTTCATTAACCAGCTTCGTGAGAAGATCGGCGTAATGTTCGGTAACCCTGAGACCACTCCGGGGGGACGCGCTCTGAAATTCTACTCCTCCGTCCGTCTGGATGTGCGCCGGGTAGAGGGTATCAAGATGGGTAACGATGTCGTGGGTAACCGTACGAAGATCAAGGTTGTGAAGAACAAGGTAGCGCCTCCGTTCAAGCAAGCGGATGTAGATATCATGTACGGTGAAGGAATCTCCAGAGAGGGTAGCCTTATAGATATCGGTACGGAAATGGATATCGTCAACAAGAGCGGCGCCTGGTATTCCTATGAAGGCGAACGTCTGGGCCAAGGACGGGAGAATTCCAAGCAGTTCCTGAAGGAACATCAGGATATTGCCCTGCTGATCGAGAACAAGATTCGTGAGGCCAGCAATCTGACGACTCTGGTAGCGGCGCCAACCGAAGCGGTTGTGGCTGCGGAGCAAGAGGAAGAAGAGAAGCTGTTGCTTGAGATCGAGTAATTTAACTCCTCATAATAATTAAATAATGAAGACAAGATGGATAGGCGCCCTGTGTAGGATATGACAGGGTGCCTTTTCGCAAGTGATCTATAAATAAGCATAAAAGATATTAGCGAAAAACAGCGACGACCAAGCTTCTGTTCAAATCTTCAATGCGTTTTATATTATTTCTAGCTTAACGAGGTGATTGACAGGATGGTTATACAGTTGGATGCGGAATTCGAAGAACAGGATGAGCAGCAGGTGCTGGCGGATTTCCCGGCAGATCAAGAGCTGGTAATTACACGGGTAGAGCGGCTCAAGAAGTCGAATTATCGTTATTTGATCCATTTCGGAGACTACAACATGACTGTTCATGAAGATGTCATGATTAAATACCGGATGATTACCGGGAGTACTTTTGTAAAAGCGGATCTGGAGGATATCGTTGCCGCAGACGAGCGCCAGCGGGGGTATGTGGAGGGGCTTAGGTATCTGGAGCGTAAGCCCAGAACCGCACAGGAGATGGCCCGCCGTTTAAGGGAGAAGGAAATAGGGGAGACTGTTATTGCCGAAGTTCTGCTCCGGCTACAGGAGGAACGTCTGCTGGATGACCCCTTGTACGCCAAGCAGTGGGCGGAGCAGCGGATGAAAAACCAGCGTAAGGGCAAGATGTGGATCCGGCAGGAGCTGCGGGAGAAGGGGATTGAGAAGTCCCTGATTGCAGAAGCGCTGGATGAGATCACACCCGAGCAGGAGCTTGAGAGCGCGCTGCAGACCGGACGGAAGAAATGGAATACGCTCCGGGGGGATTTGAACGACAAACGCAGGAAGACAGGGGCGTTCCTCATGCGCCGGGGATTCTCAGGTGAAATGGTACGCCAGGTGCTTGGGATTTTGCGGGATGAACAGAATTCTGAGGGGGAAGAAGAGGAGTTTTACTTCCCGGATTGATTCCCTTGACTTTAATGCGGTTATCGACTCTCTTGACAAGGTCTTTTTATAAATAATAAAATATAACATGAATCGGCATAAACTAAGAATCCTTTTTCCTTCCCAAAAAGCAGACTCTTATGTTCCGGTTCGCGTACAACTCATATGAAATGTAATCGCCGGATAAGGCGGGCAATGTGCATGTGCAGCATGTGCAGTATGGCAATCGGTGTATTACCGGTTTTTTGTATGGTGATGAACGGATAGTTTAACAACTGCACAAATACCCAAGGGAAGAACCTTGGAGGATGTCAACGAGGAGGTGAACAGATGGAACCATTGATCTGGGTCATTATCGTTCTCGTTGTAGCTGCTGCATTCTTTGGATTCGGTTATTTTATTCGTAAATCCCTTGCAGAAGCTAAAATTTCAAGCGCAGAGAAAGAAGCCGTAGTCATCGTGGAGAACGCGAAGAAAGAGGCGGAGGCGCTGAAGAAGGAAACGGTACTCGAAGCTAAGGACGAAGTTCATAGAATCCGTACCGAAGCTGAGAAAGAAACTCGTGAACGTCGGAATGAAATCCAACGGCAAGAGAGACGTTTGCTGCAAAAGGAAGAATCGCTGGATAAAAAAATGGAATCGCTTGAACGAAAAGAAGAACAAGTAGCTAACAAAGAGAAACGAATTGATGAAACCCAACAGCAAATTGATGTTATTTACAAGAATCAGGTTACTGAACTGGAACGTATCTCTAATCTGAGCATCGATGATGCCAGAAGTATCATTCTCAGCAATGTAGAACAGGAAGTTCGCCATGAAACTGCTCAGATGATCAAGGAAATTGAACAGCAGGCCAAGGAAGAAGCGGACAAGAAAGCCCGTGAGATTATCACCTTGGCGATTCAACGCTGTGCGGCTGATCATGTGGCAGAAACTACGGTATCTGTCGTTACCTTGCCGAATGAAGAGATGAAGGGCCGGATTATCGGTCGTGAAGGACGTAATATCCGTGCACTGGAGACTCTGACGGGGATTGATCTTATTATTGATGATACGCCGGAAGCGGTTATTCTGTCAGGATTTGATCCGATCCGCCGCGAAGTGGCCCGTACGGCACTGGAGAAGCTGGTGGCGGATGGACGTATCCATCCTGCACGGATTGAAGAGATGGTGGAGAAATCCCGCAAAGAAGTGGATGAACGGATTCGTGAATACGGTGAACAAGCTACCTTCGAGGTTGGCGTTCACGGTCTGCACCCGGATCTGATCAAAATTCTGGGCCGCCTGAAATTCCGTACGAGCTACGGTCAAAACGTACTCAAGCACTCCATGGAGGTTGCTTATTTGACTGGACTTATGGCCGGTGAGCTTGGGGAAGACATCGTGCTTGCAAAACGTGCCGGACTGCTGCATGATATCGGCAAAGCGCTTGATCATGAAGTGGAAGGTTCGCATGTGGAAATCGGCGTCGAACTGGCGAAGAAGTACAAGGAACATCCGGTGGTTATCAACAGTATCGCTTCCCACCACGGCGATTGCGAGGCTACCTCGGTTATTGCCATGCTGGTTGGAGCTGCTGATGCATTGTCGGCTGCCCGTCCCGGTGCACGCCGTGAGACCCTGGAAACGTACATCAAACGTCTGGAAAAGCTGGAGGAAATTTCGGAGTCCTTCGAGGGCGTCGAGAAATCTTACGCCATTCAGGCGGGCCGCGAGGTTCGCGTAATGGTACAGCCTGAGAAAATTGATGATGCAGAAGCTTTCCGTCTGGCCCGTGATATTACGAAGATGATTGAGAGTGAGCTGGATTATCCGGGTCATATCAAGGTTACTGTAATCCGTGAGACACGAGCTGTAGAATATGCGAAATAAATAAGGAAATCGGCCCCCTTGCGGGGCCTTTTTTCTTGCGTGCAAGCCGTGAGCTGCTGGTATATCCATTCCCGCTGGAGCCTGCTGCATAATCTAATATGCTCTATCCTGGGCCGCATGCGCCGTGGAGTTTGGAATGAAGCAGAATAGGTGAAATTATACTTAAGCAGCGATTTATGGTTGGCAGAGCATACACAAACCAAAAATTTAGGAGGAGAAGATTATTAAAGTTTTATTTATCGGAGACATTGTAGGCAATACAGGCAGAAAAGCGCTGCGTGAAATGCTGCCTTCCCTGAAAAGCAAATATCAGCCGCATATCATCATTGCCAATGGTGAGAATGCCGCTGCCGGCAGAGGAATCACCGCTGCCATCGCTAACGAATTTTTCAACTGGGGTGTCCACGGCATTACGATGGGCAATCACACCTGGGACAACAAGGATATCTTTGAGTTCATCGACGACGAGCCGCGGATCATCCGTCCGGCTAACTTCCCGCCGGGGACACCGGGCCGGGGGTATACCGTCGTTAAGGGAAATGGCAAGCAGCTGGCGATTGTGAATCTGCAGGGCCGCACCTTTCTTCCGGCGATCGATGACCCGTTCCGGGTAGGCGAGGAGATTGTGGAAGAGTTGCGCAGAGAGCATAAGTGCATTCTGGTGGATTTCCATGCGGAAGCGACCTCCGAGAAAATAGCGATGGGCTATTTTATGGATGGAATGGCTTCAATTGTTGTCGGCACGCACACTCATGTGCAGAGCAATGATGATGTGATCTTGCCTGGAGGTACGGCGTATCTTACAGATGCGGGTATGGTTGGTTCAAGAGAAGGGATTCTGGGTATGGAAAAGGATGCGATCATCTATAAATTTACAACTCAGCTTCCCTCCCGGTTTGTAGTCGACGAAGGCAAATGGCAGCTGCATGGTCTATTCGCAGAACTTGATGAAGCTACAGGCAGAGCGACACGACTGGAGAAGATCCGGCTGCGTGAGGATGAATGGGTGATGAGCTAGAAGGGTTTTCGCACAAATAGGTAATTCGGGAAGACTCATTTTGTTTTGGGTAAAGTGTGATATTTATTATATCGAAAAAGAGTATCTTTTGAACTATTTTCTCCGGAGAGGTCCGCAAAAAGAAGGAATTAATTCTTCTGAAGCGAATAACATCTACTGTAGTGGAAGAAGAACACCATCATTCCCAGGGGAGGTACTTACTATGGATGTATTAAAAGTATCAGCTAAATCCAATCCAAATTCCGTTGCTGGCGCATTAGCAGGTGTTCTTCGCGAACGTGGATCGGCCGAGCTACAAGCTATTGGAGCAGGAGCACTGAACCAGGCCGTAAAGGCCGTTGCCATCGCCCGGGGATTTGTCGCACCTAGCGGAGTGGACTTGATCTGTATTCCGGCCTTTACGGATATAGTGATTGATGGGGAAGACCGGACGGCTATCAAACTTATTGTAGAACCTAGATAACTCAAGTGAATCTTTTAGATTAAGCCTGTTTACACCGTAAACAGGCTTTTTGCTGCGCTGACTGCTGCTTCCGTTAGGCGCATATATATAAAATAGACACTGGGCCATCAACGGTTCATTCGGAATATTCAGAAGGTGAAGGAAGAAGGAGAGCTGACCTATGGCGAAGAACAGGAAGCTGAAGGTGGCGGATTTTCATTGTGATGCCCTGAGTAAGCTGCAGGCGAATCCAAAGATAGACTTCAAGAATGATCCCTGTCTGGATGTGACCGCAGAGCGGCTGGCGGAGGGGAATGTCGAACTGCAGGTTTTTGCGATATATTTGTCTGCGGTGCGCGGAAGGGCGAAATTCGAGGATATTCTGGGGCAAATCGAGTGCTTCCACCAGAAGGTTGCCGGTCAGGGAGGGCTGCAGTGGCTGCGATGGAAGGAAGAGGCCATGGAGAGTGGCTTAACTGCCCCGGCCTTTGGAATGCTCTCTCTGGAAGGCGTGGACGGTCTGGAGGGCAATCTGTTCTATGCTCAGTTATGCTTCGAGCTGGGCGTGCGTTGTCTGGGGATTACCTGGAACTATGCGAACTGGGCAGCGGACGGTGTGCTGGAGCGGCGCAACGGCGGTTTCACAGAGCAAGGCCGGAAGCTGATTGAATGGTGCAACCGGAGTGGAATGCTGCTGGATGTGTCGCATTTGGCCCCGGCAGGATTCTGGGAGCTGCTGGAGCTCAGTACCCGTCCGTTCATTGCTTCACATTCGAATTGCGCTGCGGTCTGCACTCATCCCCGCAACCTGAGTGATGATCAGCTGAAGGCACTAATTGTAAAGGACGGGCGAATCGGGCTTACCTTTGTCCCCTGGTTCGTACGGGATGGAGGAGGAGCCAAGCGGGAGGATATGCGGAGGCATATTGAGCATGTCTGTGGTCTTGGCGGGAGCGGACAGCTGATGTTCGGCTCGGATTTTGACGGCATTGACTCGTGGGTAGAGGGGCTGGAGCATCCGGGACAATATGCGGAGTTCGCCGATCTGCTGCTGAAATACTATCCGGAGGCTGATGTGCGGGGCTGGCTGTATGAGAATGCGCTGGGGTTCTTGAGGGAGCAACTGCCTTCTTCTGCAGGTAATGCCTCTTTTCTCGAAAGATAAGAATTTATATGTTGCACACGATAAATTATCCTTCTATTTCTCGCTGAAACGATACCGTCCTTTTAAAGGACGGCAAAGCCGTTTCCACTTACCCGGAAGTGACTATGAATTGGAAAAACCAGGATGAAGCATTCACAGAATCGTAATATGCCCGGAAAAAAGGCTCGCATTGTGATGCGGGTCTTTTTATTTGTGGGTAATTAGATGTATAATGTTCAGTGGCTTGTACAGATACTAGAGAAAATACAAGGAGTGACTTAAAAATGAGCAAGACTGTACCCGTAGGTGTGTCGGCCCGGCATATTCACCTTACGCAGGAGCACGTAGAAGCATTGTTTGGCCCAGGTTATCAATTGACCGAGTTCAAACCCCTGTCCCAACCCGGACAATTCGCAGCGAATGAGCAAGTGGCTGTAATTGGTTCGAAAGGGAAGTTCGACAAAGTGAGAATCCTCGGACCTGCCCGTCCGGCTTCGCAGCTGGAAGTATCCCGCACAGACTCCTTCAGCCTCGGCGTGAAGGCACCTGTCCGTGAATCCGGCAATATTGAAGGAACACCTGGAATTACGATTAAAGGACCTGCCGGTGAAGTTGAGCTGGAGACTGGCGTTATTGTAGCAGCGCGCCACATCCACTTCCACACTTCCGAAGCAGAAGCTTGGGGCATTGCCGATAAGCAGCTCCTGAAGGTACGTCTGGGCGGCGAACGCGGCCTGGTGCTGGAGAACGTGCTTGCACGCGTATCCGACAACTTCAAGCTGGATATGCACATCGATACCGATGAAGCTAACGCTGCCGGTGCCAATAATGGCGATATCGCTGAAATCGTAGATTAGTATCTTAATTATAGTGAAGACAAGAGCAGGGGACCCTTCCTCTGCTTTTTTGCTGTATTTTTTTTTGAAAAGAAAGAAATGAAAGTTTTCATATTCGCTTTTCTGTGTTATCATTATGTGTTATGACTTTGCTGAGCGCTATGTGGAGACGCCGCAAAAGGAATATTCAGTAATGGAATTATGGATTCACCAATATATGTATGCACAATGAAGGAGATAAAATGACATTTAACGATTTGAACCTGATCCCCCCGATTCTTAAGGCGCTTAGCCTGGAAAACTATACATCCCCAACCCCGATCCAGGAAGAGTCTATTCCTGCGGCATTGGCCGGCAGAGACATCCTGGGCTGTGCACAGACGGGTACTGGTAAAACAGCGGCCTTCTCGTTGCCGATTATCCAGCTGCTGAGCCAGCAGCCGGGCAGAACCGGCGGAGGCAAGCGCATCCGTTCCCTGATTCTTACGCCTACCCGTGAGCTGGCGCTGCAAATTCAGGAGAACATTCAGGCCTACAGCAAGTTCACAACGATCCGTTCGACAGCCATTGTCGGTGGAGTATCACAGAAGGCGCAGGAGCGGGCGCTTGCCATCGGTGCCGACATTCTTATTGCTACACCGGGCCGTCTAATCGACCTGATCAGCCAAAAACGTGTGGATCTGCAGCATGTGCAGATTCTAGTGCTGGATGAAGCGGACCGCATGCTGGACATGGGCTTCATTCATGATGTGAAGCGGATTATCGCCAAGATGCCGCTCAAGAAGCAGACCTTGTTCTTCTCGGCGACCATGCCTACAGAGATTTCGCAGCTGGTGAAGACGCTGCTGGTCAATCCGGTGAAAATCGAGATTACTCCGGTATCCTCTACAGTAGACAGAATCGAACAGTCGATCTATCTGCTGGAGAACGGAAATAAGCAGAATCAGCTGAACCGTCTGCTGCAGGACCCGTCGATTGTATCGGCGCTGGTATTCACACGCACCAAACGCGGCGCGGACCGGGTAACCCGGGATTTAACCCGCATTAATATTACAGCACAGGCCATTCACGGCAACAAATCACAGAATGAGCGCCAGAATGCGCTAAGAAACTTCAAGAGCGGTACGACACGGGTGCTGGTAGCCACAGACATCGCCGCGCGCGGAATTGATATTGATGAGCTGTCCCATGTCATCAACTTCAACCTGCCGAATATCCCGGAAACCTATGTTCACCGTATTGGCCGGACCGGCCGTGCGGGGATGAGCGGCATTGCCATCTCGCTGTGCGAAGCGGAGGAAATTCCGTATCTGAAGGATATCCAGAAGCTGATCGGCAAGATGATTCCGGAGATCAAGGACCATGCGTATCCGATGTCTAAGAGCAATCTGGCATTGCTGGCAGACCGTCCCGGCAAAGCGCCGGTCAAACCGTCGCAAAAAGCCAAGACGAATCCGCCCCGCAAGCCGAAGTCGGAATGGTTCGCACAAGGCAAACAGCAGGGCGGCAGCAACACAGGTGGCGCTAAAGGCGTATCTGGAAGCGGCCAGCAAGGCAGTGGAGCGAGAAGTGCATCGGGAAGTCAGGCTAATGCCAACGGGCGTCCAGGCGGCAGCCAGAGCCAGAAATCACCCGGTGGCTCATACGGCCGTTCAAACCCGTCGGGCAGCAGACCTGGCGGCAGCCAGAGCGGTCGTCCGTCCAGCCGTCCAGCGGCTAAAGCGGGCCGTTCGTAATCGACTTTGCAACGTGTAGTGAGTGATGCTAGCCAGTAATACTAAACGCTATCTAACAAAAAACACCCGCCATTCTCAGTGTCTCACTGAAGATGGCGGGTGTTTGTCTGTTACATGGCCTCTTATCTGTTACATCGCTTCTTGTCTGTCACTGGCAGCTTCCTCTGCAAGGTAGGCGCCCAGTTCTTCGCGCAGCGCGGCGCTAATGGAGGTCAATGGCAAGCGGAGCGTATCCGAGGAGAGCTCTCCGAGTGCGCTGAGCAGCCATTTGATCGGGGCCGGGTTGGACTCCTTGAACAGCAGCTTCATCAGCGGCACCAGCTGATCATAGGCAGCCTGCGCAGCCTCAACCTGACCCGCTCTGTATTGCTCGTAGATGCTTAGGAAGCGGTCGGTATGTACGTTGGCCGAGGCCAGCATGCCTCCGGCGGCTCCGTAGCCCAGCATCTCGAAGAAATGCAGATCGTCGCCGCAGAGCACGGGCTTGCTGCCGCTCTTGGACAGCTCGGAGACGAGCAGGGGAGAGCCGGAGCAGTCTTTTAACCCTACGACATTGTTCATCTCCAGGATCGTACGGGCGGTGTCCAGCGTCATGCCGACTCCAGTGCGGCCCGGGATATCATAGGCCATAATGGGCAGACCCACCTCTGCCGCCTTGCGGAAATGGGCGATGATGCCTTCCTGTGACGGACGGCTGTAATAAGGAACAACCACCAGTGCGGCATCTGCACCTGCGTTCGCGGCCAGCTCAGTACGGGTCACGGTAGAGTGAGTATCATTCGTACCTGTACCTATCACGAGCGGGATGGTGCTGGACTTCAAGAGTTCCCGTGAGGTATCCACGAGTGTCTGTAATTCCTGTATATTGACTGTCGGCGATTCTCCAGTGGTTCCATTGACGACCAGACCATGAATATTGTTCTTGATGATGTTGTTCACATAACGCTGATACGATTCCAGATCAAGCTCACCAGCAGCATGGAACGGGGTGACCACGGGAACATAGATTCCATAAATCTGTGCTTCTGTTAACATGAATATCGTCCTCCAAAAATGTAAAATCCGTTTGTTCTACTGTACCATGGATTATTGCATCATTGTTAGCTATAATAAATGATGTGGGTTATCAATAATATTGATGTTAGGGTGAGAGACGATGGACTTAACGTATATGCGGACCTTCCGCGAAGTGGCCAAGCGGCAAAGCTTCACGCGCGCGGCTGAGGAGCTGGGCTATGCACAGTCCAGCGTCACGATGCAGATACAGAAGATTGAGAAGGAATATGGAGTGCCGCTCATTGAACGTCATGGCCGCGCCTTGCGCTTAACTCCGCCGGGGGAAGAGCTGCTTAAGCTGTTCGTGGAGATTCTGGATCTCTATGACCGCTCTAAGGAAACGATCGCCCAGCAGATCGGCGGAACGCTTACTATCGGAACGATTGATTCACTCGCGGCCTTCTACCTGCCGCCGTTCCTGCAGCAGCTGCGGACGATGTTCCCCGGTCTGAATATTCATTTGCAGACCGAGCAGGAGGCCAAGCTAGTCTCCAAGATCAGGGACGGCGAGGTCGATATCGGCCTCCTGCTGGACCGCAGTACGGTGGATAGCGCGCTTACGCGAACGATCATCCGCGAGGAGCCGCTTGTTCTGGTGGCACCAGCCAGCCATCCGCTGGCCCGGCTGGAGCAGGTAACCCTTCAGGATCTGAACAACTGCGAGCTGATTGTCTCCGAGGAGAGCTGCATTTACCGCAGCCTGTTCGAGAACCTGCTCCGGGACCATGGGATCGAGTTCCGGATTGGTTTTGAGCTGTCGAATCTGGAGGCGATTAAGCGGTGTGTGCGCAATGGCCTAGGCATAGCGCTGCTGCCGCGGATTGTGGCTGAGGAGGAGATCGAGCGGGGGAACCTGTCCGAGCTGTCTTTTGCCCACCCGGAGATCCATTTCGATCTGCAGCTACTGCTGCATCCGAAGAAGTGGAAGTCCCTGCCGCTCCAGTCGCTGATTCAGATGCTGCTAGAGGATGCTAAGGCGAAGACTGTTGCGCTGTGAAGGTGACGTAACCGGGCAGCGGCGAGTCACCTCTCGTAGATTCATACCAATAGAAGAGCACTGCCGTATCGCCCTCAAGAAGGGTGCCGCAGTGCTCTTTTTCTAGTTATAAGCAAAAATTAGTTGCTCCACGCTGTACACTAGCGTTCTAGTTGTCGCAACTCCTTCTTCTCAGCTAATATTGACGATTACGCTAATACCGTTCCAGAATCAGCTGGGTCTTGAGGCCATCGGCAGGAAGAAGCCAGCCCTCGGCGTTCAGCAGGCTCATTAGCCCGGTACGTAATCCGGTTACGCTGGTGCTATCGGCGGTTTTGAATGAAATTTCCACGATATTCTGGATGCCGCTTCCCGCCTCGTCACGCACAGGCCATACCTCAAAAGTGATCTCCTGATTGTTCCAGGTGCCTGTATACCGCTCGAAGGTCAACGGGCCATGTGCCCGGGAGGCTGCCAGCTTCTGCTTGCCCCAGTTCGACACAGACCAGTTCTTCAATTTCCCCGGCAGCTTGTCCAGCAGCAGCTTCAGGGCATCTTCCTCAGCAGGGAGTACGGCTCCGGTAGCTTTGGTGCTGACCTTCTTGGTATTGGAGAAGCTAAGGGTCTGCTTGCCATACCCCCAATCCACCTCTGCTTCATAGTTGTCATCGGAGGCGTCGAAGCCCTCCTGATTCGCCAGGGTGAGCGCTGCCTGGATATTTCCGTTCACGACAGGATAACGTTTCTTATAGGTCAATTCATAATCAGATTTGTTCTCTTTTTTGCGCAGCCGCACATCCCACCCCTTGCTGTTCAGCTCAAGCGTGTCGGTATCGAAATACTCGACTCGAATAGCCTGTGGAGTAGAATTCAGATCCAGCGTATCCATGACCTCGTTGCGTGGTGATCCGCTGCCGTTCAAGACTAGATCAGGGTCCGCCAGAAACTTCACTTCATAAGCTGGAACTGCGTTAGCTGCGGCTGAGACGCGCTCCGGCAGTAGGATGCCCTGTCCGGCTAATCCACCGCCTGCTGTCACAATACTCAGCATGAAGGACAGGGTAAGCTTTTTCCATTTTCTCAACATCATCACTCCTATGATCGGGTTTGGGTACATGACCCACTTTACGGGCTGAGTATATGGGAGCGGTTAAAGAGAAAGGGGAATTGCGTTAATCCTGCATAGACTATCTCAATGGGGGCTAACAGTTTTTGGTTTCCAGCAGGCTGCTCCTGAAGCTCTCCATCTGTACCGAAGGATGACGGTCCTTGTTATGCACGGCATAGATATAACGCGGCGCCATTTCCCCTTGAATAGGCAGCACCTGAATTAGGCCTTGCAGTTCCTCCCAATGTACCGCCATCCGGGACATCATGGAGATGTGGCCGCCCAGCTGCACGAGCTGCTTGATGGCCTCCAGCGAATCGACCTCAATCGTATTACGCAGCTGCAGCCCTTGCTCTCCGAACCAGCGCTCGGTCAGGCGGCGTGTGCTGGATTCGCTTCCGTGCAGCGCAAAGGGAGTCTTACTCATCTCCTCCATAGTAAGCTGAGTCTTGCGGGCCAGCGGATGCTTAGGAGAACAGATCAGGACGAGGTCATCTGTAATCAGCGATTCAGCCTGCAGGGCAGGCTCCGTGAAAGGCTCGGAGGAGATCACACCTAAGTCAATTTCATGACGGATCAGCATCTCCCGGATGACCGGGGAGGGCTTCACAGACAGAACCATGCGGATGCCGGGGAACTCCCGGGAGAACGCATGTAATATGGAAGGCAGCAGGTAGGTTGCAGGTACATAGCTGGCTCCAATCAGCAGCGTTCCCCGGTAGAGGGTGTCGAATTCGCCGGCTACCCGGCGGGCCTCGCGGGCAAGCGCATTAATTTTCACGGAATAATGAAGGAGCGCTGCTCCGGCCTCAGTGAGAAAGGTTTTGCCGCTGCGGGCTTCAAACAGCCGGACCCCAAACTCTTCTTCAAGCGACTTCATATGAAAGGTTACGGTCGGCTGCTTGATCCCGAGCACCTCAGCTACGCTGGTCATATGGTGCAGCTGGTCGATCAGTTCAATGATTTGCAGTTTCATCAGATTCATAGTTGTACCTCTTCTAAGCGTTAGTGGGAGATCCCCCACCATAGATTTTATCTATGAACGTTAACAGAATTCATATATAAAGTTAATTACATGTTTACACGAAAAATAAACAACCTGCGAATACAGACGTTAGACTGAGGACAGCTCAAGAAGACAGGCAGGGATCGAAATGAATATTGAGATTAAGGGGATTCATAAAAGCTTTGGCGGAAAACCGGCGCTGCTGCCTGCGGGGCTTGAATTGAAGTACGGTAAGTTCACCACCTTACTGGGGCCTTCCGGCTGCGGCAAAACCACGCTGCTGCGGATGTTAGCGGGCCTTGAGCGCCCGGATGGCGGGGAATTATACGCTGACGGGAAATGTTATTTCTCCGCTGCGCAGCGGATCGATGTTCCGGTACACAAGCGGAATTTCGGGATGGTGTTCCAGGATTTTGCACTCTGGCCGCATATGACTGTGTATGAGAATGTGGCTTTCGGGCTGAAGGCCTCAGGGCAGCGTGCGCAGCTGCGGGGCAAGGTACTGGAGACACTGGAGATGGTCCGGCTGCAGGGGATGGAGAACCGGTATCCGCATCAGCTGTCGGGCGGTCAGCAGCAGAGGGTTGCTTTTGCCAGAGCGGTAGTTGTCCGTCCGGGTGTCGTGCTCTTCGATGAGCCGTTAAGCGCGCTGGATGCCGTACTCCGGGAAGAGATGAGAGTGGAAATGATGTCGCTGGTCCGGGATATGGGTCTAACTGCACTCTACGTGACCCACGATCAGATCGAAGCGATGTCGATGTCCGACGAGATTGTAGTTATGAAAAGCGGGCGGATATTGCAGACAGGAACTCCTGAAGCGGTATACGAGGCCCCGTCAGAGCCGTTCGTCGCTTCGTTCATCGGCAAGTCGAACTGGCTTACGCCAGAGCAGGAGATGGTGCGGCCTGAACATATCGGATGGAGCCGCACGGCGGGCGATGATCTGTGTTATTCCGCTGTTGTACAGAGTATCAGTTATGTCGGAGAGCGTTATGAGATCCGTGCGGAGGTGGAGGGGGCCGGAATATGGACAGCCTATCTGAACAACCGGATTCCTGTAGGAGAAAAAGTTCAGCTCTATGTCTCACCGCGGCGGATATGCCGTATGAATTCAAATGAAGAAGAACCTAAAAGGGGCGAATGATAATCATGAAATGGAACAATCCGCGTAAACAAGGGGCAATGCTGCTGTTATCTGCTGTGATGAGTATGAGTCTGGCGGGCTGCGGTACGGGCAACAGCACGAGTGCGGGTGAAGCTGGAACAACGGCTGCACCGGAGACAACCGGCACTGCTACGTCAGCTCCTCAAGCTACAGAAGCTGCGTTAAGCGGTAAGCTGGTGCTCTATTCCGCCGGCCCGCAGGGCCTGGCAGACGAAATTGTGAATGGCTTCAAGGCCAAGACGGGTCTCACGGTGGAAATGTTCCAGGGAACGACCGGCAAGATTCTGGCCCGGATGGAAGCGGAGAAAGCAAATCCGGTGGCCGATGTGGTGATTCTGGCTTCTCTGCCTTCCGCACAGGCTCTTAAGGCGGATGGTCTGACGCTGCCATACCCGGAAGCGGCCAATAAGGACAAGCTGATTCAGGACTGGTCGGATGCCGAAGGCAATTATTTCAGCTCAAGCGCATCAGCGCTGGGGATTGTCTATAATACGAAGCTGGTAGCGAATCCGCCCAAGAGCTGGGCAGAGCTGGCAGGTGCGGAGTGGAAGGATGCCGTCAACATTCCTGATCCGACACTGTCAGGCTCGGCGCTGGATTTCATCACAGGCTATCTGAGCGTGAACGGCGAGCAGGGCTGGGAGCTGTTCAAGAATTACAAGGCGAACGGTGTTGCCATGGCTGGAGCGAACCAGGAGGCGCTTGATCCGGTGATTACAGGAGCTAAGAGTATTGTAGCAGCAGGAGTAGATTATATGGCCTACAAGGCCAAAGCCAAAGGAGAGCCGCTGGATATTATCTATCCTGAGGAGGGTACGGTGGTAAGTCCGAGACCAGCAGCAATTCTGAAAACAAGTCCGAACGTGGCCAATGCTAAAGCATTCATTGATTATCTGTTATCTGACGAAGCTCAGCAGCTGGTAGCGGATGCGTATCTAATACCGGGCCGCGAGGATATTGAAGCTTCGAACCGGACCAATCTGAAGGACATCCCGCAGCTTAAGGCAGACTGGACCTGGATGAGTGAGCACGGGAATGAGACGGCTTCGAAATTCGCAGAAATTTACAAATAAAGGATTAGGGTTGAGGTGAAAAGCAATGAGTCCAGTCTCCATGGACAGTAACCGGATACTTCGGAGAGCGGGCTTGCTGCTCTCCTTCTTTTTGCTGGCGGTCAGCATTGGCATTCCGCTCCTGCTTATCTTCTGGCAAAGCGTCACCCCGAATCAGCGGCTGGACTGGATGGCCCCGCTCCGTACGATCACCGGACAGAGTCTGTCCGGGGTGCTGCTGAATTCGGTATGGCTTGGAATATGTGTAGTGGCTGGAACGACGCTGCTTGCGATGCCGCTGGCCTGGATGATGGCGAAGACCCGCATGGGGCTGCACCGCTGGATTGATGTTATTCTGCTGATTCCGTTCATGACCCCGCCGTATATCGGCTCCATGGGCTGGATTCTGTTCATGCAAAAAGGCGGCTATCTTCAGCAGTGGCTTCCGGGTGCGGGTGCGTTAAGTGATTCTTTCTTCAGCTTCTGGGGGATGGTCTTCATCATGAGCATGCATTTGTTCCCGTTCCTGTATCTGCTGCTTCGGGATGCGCTTATTCGTATAGGCGGCAATCTGGAAGAGGCGGGAGCGGTGCACGGCGCAAAGGCAGGCTACCGCTTCCGGCGGATCATCATGCCGCTGCTGCTGTCGGCTTATGGGATGGGGGTAATGCTCGTCTTCGTCAAGGCGATTGCAGAGTTCGGAACACCGGCTACCTTCGGCCGCAAGATCGGCTATTATGTCATGACCTCGGAAATTCATAAATACATTTCCAGCTGGCCGATTGACTTCGGCAAGGCTACGTCGCTGGCATCCGTGCTGCTGTCGGTCTGTCTGGTCATCTGGTATATGCAGTCGGCGGTCAGCCGCCGGTTCACTTACCGTCTGGTGGGGGGCAAGGGACAGCGCTCCAAGACGTATTCCCTGCGCGGCGGCGCAGGCTGGCTCGCGGGCTTATATCTGGCTGCCCTGCTGCTATTGTCCATAGGCATCCCCTACTTCTCGATTATCGCCGCCTCGCTGATGAAGCTGCGCGGTGCCGGGCTGTCGCTGGACAATCTGACGCTGGATCATTACAGGGAGCTGCTCTCCTGGGGATCGGTGAGCCTGAAGGCGATTGGGAACAGTCTGGGTCTGTCGCTGGCCGCAGCATCGGTGGCTGTCGTGCTTGGAGCCGGCCTTGCCCTAGCCATCGGCAGGTCCGGGGCCCGGCTGCAGCGGATCATTGATCTGCTGAGTCTTTTGCCTAATACGGTTCCGGGCATTGTAATGGTGGTAGGGCTGATTCTGCTCTGGAATGCGCCTTGGATGCCCTTCACGCTCTACAACACCTACGGCATGGTAGTGCTTACCTATGTGGTGCTGTTTCTTCCTTATACGGTGCAGTATGTGAAGTCCAGCTTCTCGCAAATTAACGGGTTGCTGTTTCAAGCGGCCCAGGTCAGCGGAGCAGGCCCGTTCTATATCTTGCGGCGGATTCTGCTTCCGCTCATTATGCCCGGCATCCTGGCAGGCTGGATGATGACATTCACCATATCTGTACGGGAGCTGGTCGGCTCGCTGCTGATTCTGCCGCCTTCGATGCAGACCTCGGCTACGTATATTTTTGCCCAGTTTGAACAGGGGCAGGTATCGCTTGGCATGGCAATGGCGGTGGTATCGGTTGGTTTGACGGTGCTGCTGCTGCTCGGCATTGAACTGCTGAATTCCAGAAGAAAGTGGACCGGATCATGACGAAGCTGACCATATGGGGCGGAGCTGGCGAACACGGGCGTTCCGCGTACCTCCTGAGTGGAGACGGCTACCGTCTGCTGCTTGATTGCGGGGTGAAAAAAGGCGGAGCCGGACAATATCCTCTCATCGAACTCCGGCAGACGGCCCTGCTGAATACGGTGCTGCTCTCCCATGCCCATGAGGATCATTCGGTAGCGCTGCCGCTGCTGTATGCGCAGGGTTACAAGGGGGAGGTATGGACAACGCGGGAAACGCGGGCGCAGCTGGATGCCTACTTCCGCTCCTGGCGATCTAGCATTAGCCGTGAGGGTCATGAGCTGCCATACACTGAAGCAGATGAACAAGCGATCCGTTACCGGTATCTGGAGGAGGAGGGCAAGTGCCTGTCCTGGTTCGGGCTGATTCCCGGGGTTCAGGTCATGTGGGGACGAAGCGGGCATCTGGCGGGATCTGTATGGTTCCTGATTGCTGCGGAAGGGCGGTCGATCTTCTATTCCGGTGACTATACGGCGGAATCCCTGTTGCTTGCGGCTGATTCACCAACTGAGGCGATACAAGCAGCCGGAGGCATCCCGGATCTGGAGCAGAGGCTGCGGGCATGGTCTTGCAGCCAGCGTCTTGATCTGGCGGTTACCGATGCGGCCTACGGTATGGACGAGGATACCCAGTCCGATAAGCTGAGGCAGCTGGAGCAGGCCATCCGCAGGACTGCGGTACGCGGAGGCAAGGTGTTGCTGCCGGTTCCGGCAGGCGGACGCGGCCATGAGATGATGCTGTGGGCAGCCAAGCTTTTCGCGGATCTGCCAATGGTAGTGGAAGCGAAGCTGATAGAGGGGATGAGGCGGCTGGCAGCCTCGCCGTTCTGGCTTAGGAGTGCTGAGCGAACAGGAGGGTATTCCGCAGCGGATCACATAGCAGACTTTCTTGCCGCCCGCCGCTGGACGATGCCACAGAGCGAGGCGGAGCGGGAGGAGCTGCTGTCAGGCTCCGGCCCTTCCCTGTGGTTCGTACCGGATGGCATGATGCAATCATCCTTGTCCCGCTGGTACTATGCGAGGTGGGCCTCCCATTCAACCTATTCCGTGCTGATCACCGGTCATGTAGCGGCCGGTACCTTCGGATACAAGCTGCTGCATGAACCGGGACAGCATGGAGTATGCGAAGTGCTTAAGCTGCGTTACAAGGTGCATCAGGGCCGGGAAGATGTGCAGCGTATGCTGAAGTCTCTTCCGGTACGGCACGCCGTACTGGTTCATGCCGCGAAGCCGGAGACCGACAAGCTCCGTGATGCCTTGATCCAGGGCGGGCAGCTGACCGGGTGCACGCTGCATTCTATGGCGCCGGGAGAAACGCTGGATTTGGAAGGCCTATGAAATGATGGATGAAAAGAGGCTGTCTCATAAGCGGAAATTTTGCTTATAGAGGTGGCCCCTTTTTTGTTTTTTAGGAAATTATGAATTTCTTCTGATGTGAAGACGGAATGTATATGAAAAACCGAATACAATTTGTTGGGGGGCGGCGCGTGGGCAAATGTAGGCGAAAAAGCGAACACATTGGGCAGGCACGAAGGTAATCGGACCCAATCTATGCGGAAATTCGAATGCAATTCGTGCTGCTGCGATGTGGGATGGGCCTCATGCTCCGCAGCCTGTAACATTGTTAGAGAAATCCTGCAAGAAGTGCAGCAATACTGCCCAATAGAAGTAACTGATGCTGAAATCCTGCATGAAATGCAACAAGGCCAGCTCTAACTTGCTCCAAGCACCGGAATTCCTGCAATTGATGCAACAATGTACAATAGCCAGTAACATTTTTAGAGAAATCCTGCAAAATGTGCAACAATGCTGCTTCATACAAGCGGTTGGTGAGAGAAAACGCTCTGAATTGGTGAGAGATGGGAGGAGCACCGCCAGAAAAGGAAGAAAGATTTTAGAACGTATGCGAAAATCGACTACGAGGTGTGTAAAAGGCAAATGGGCTGGAAGTATATCACCAGAAGGCGATGAGGCACCAGTATACTTCGCCCGTTAGGGGGATTTTGTCCGCTTCCCACTTAAACAGCGGAGCGGGCAGAATGATTGTGGACAAGCGGAGCGTTCGCCTTTGTGTCCGGATTTTCACCGCTAAGGGGGAATGAAAAAATCTGGACACAACAGCGATGGGAACAACGTTCTGTTTGCGGAGCGTCCACACAAGCGCCTATGTTGATCCTGCCTCGTTCATGGCATTTGGCACATCCGCTTTTCAAAGCGCCTTCCTGCCCTTACTCAAGCACAGGAAAACAAAGCTCACAAAGATGCCTGCTGACCATGTCTTCCGTGTATCTCTCCATAACCGACCGCCCGGGATCAAGCTTATGGCCGCTGCTTGACAACGTTGGGAGAATCTCGGCCCATGCTTGCAGGGCAGCTTCAGCCGTATGCCGCATGGTTACCACAGCGTAGGCTCCTCCGGGAAGCTCACCGTAAGGTACTGAGGCCTCGGCTGGAGGAGTGGTCAAATGAAGTACAATCCGAATGCTAACATGGACTAAAATAGAATTCATCTCTTTTTTTGTGGACTTCTTAGGCAGCAAGATATTGACATCAAAAACTAGAATATGTTATATAAAAGGGAGTGTTAGCACTCAAGTGAGTGGAGTGCTAAACGATGCTCCGCAATCCGAAGGTTACTATTGAAAGGAGATTCATTTATTCATGGCTAAAAAAGAGTTTAAAGCTGAATCCAAAAGACTGCTGGAAATGATGATTAACTCCATTTATACGCAGCGCGAGATTTTTCTGCGGGAACTGATCTCAAATGCAAGTGATGCCATTGATAAAATCTATTACAAGGCACTGGCCGATGATAATCTGGTGTTCAATAAAGAGGACTACTACATCAAAGTAACCGCCGACAAGGAGAGCCGCACGTTAACCATTGCCGATACCGGCATCGGGATGACGCAGGAAGAGCTGGAGAACAATCTGGGGATTATCGCAAACAGCGGCTCGTTTGCTTTTAAGAAGGATAATGAAGCCAAGGACGGACATAACATCATCGGTCAATTCGGGGTCGGATTCTATTCCGCATTCATGGTGGCTGACGATGTGACCGTAATCAGTAAGGCGCTGGGCAGCGAGCAGGCGTTCAAATGGGAATCCCAGGGTGCGGACGGCTACACGATTGAGCCTTGTGAGAAGGATACAGTCGGTACCGAAATTACGTTGAAGATCAAAGAGAACACTGAAGACGATAACTACGATGAATTCCTCGAAGAATTCCGTCTGAAATCGGTCATCAAGAAGTATTCGGACTTCATCCGCTTCCCGATCAAGATGGACATTACCGGCAGACAGCCCAAAGAGGGCGCCGAGAATGAATTCATCGATGTCACCGAAGAGCAGACGGTCAACAGCATTGTGCCGATCTGGCGCAAGAACAAAAAAGAGCTGACCGATGAAGACTACAACAACTTCTATGCAGAGAAGCGCTACGGGTTCGACAAGCCGCTGAAGCACATTCACATCAGTGCCGACGGTGCAGTGGTCTACAACGCGATTCTGTTCATTCCGGAGAATACTCCGTTCGACTACTACACCAAGGAATATGAAAAAGGCCTGGAGCTTTACTCCAACGGTGTGCTGATTATGAACAAATGCGCCGACCTGCTGCCGGATTACTTCAGCTTCGTCAAGGGGATGGTCGATTCCGAGGACCTGTCGCTCAATATCTCCCGTGAGATGCTGCAGCATGACCGCCAGCTCACGATGATTGCGAAGAACATCAAGAGCAAGATCAAGAGCCAGCTCCTGAGCCTGCTGAAGGATGAGCGCGAGCAGTATGAGACGTTCTATAAGTCTTTTGGCAGACAGCTGAAGTTCGGGGTCTATAACGACTATGGTATGGAAAAAGAAACGCTGCAGGATCTCCTCATGTTCCACTCCTCCAAGGAGAAGAAGCTGGTGACGCTGGCTGAATATGTAGAGAGAATGCCGGAAGACCAGAAGTATATCTACTACGCTTCGGGTGAATCAGTAGAGCGCATTGAGAAGCTGCCGCAGACCGAAATGGTGCTGGACAAGGGCTACGAGATTCTCTACTTCACCGATGACATCGATGAATTCGCAATCAAGATGATCATGGCGTACAAGGAGAAGGAGTTCAGAAATGTCTCCAGCGGCGACTTAGGCATTGAAGAGAGTGCCGAGGATAAGCCATCCGAAGAGGAAGAGAATGAGAACAAGGGATTGTTCGAAGCCATGCAGGGCATTCTGTCCGGCAAAGTGAAGGCGGTCAAGGCCTCCAAGCGGCTGAAATCCCATCCGGTCTGCCTGTCCACTGAAGGCGAGCTGACGATCGAGATGGAGAAAATCCTCAAGGCCATGCCTAACGGCGGCCAGGATGTGCAAGCGGACAAGGTGCTGGAAATCAACATTCACCATGATGTCTTCAAATCGCTGAAGGCTGCGGCCGAAGGCGACAAGGAGAAGCTGGGCCTGTACACTAACCTCTTGTACAACCAGGCACTCCTGATCGAAGGCTTGCAGGTTAATGATCCGGTACAGTTCACGAACGATATTTGCAAAATCATGGTCTAACACCGGCGCCGCCGGGCTGTTGACCCTTACTTTTAAAAGACCCCGCGACTGGCTTCGGCCGGCGCGGGGTCTTTTTGGAAAGAATTTATATGTTTTGTGGGGCCTGAGCATGTTCAGATGGACTTGAAGGTCTCGATGAACTTGGTCGCCATAGAGGACAAATACTTATCCTTCATCCATACGGCTGCCACACGGGTGCGCAGGTTCTCGCAAAGGATTTCTTTGTAGATCAGGTTGCTGTGATTGGCCAGCTCGAACGCCGACTTGGGCACGATGCCGATCCCGAGTCCCGCATTGGCCCAGAGTAGCGTTGTCCTGGCATCATCGTTCATACAGAAGATCTGTGGCCCAAAGCCGTGCTCCAGGCAGGTCTCGCGGATGAGCTGCTCGAAGCGGCGGTAGATAATCAGCGGTTTGTCCTGCAGCTCGCCCAGTTGGGCAGCACTCTGGCTCCTGGCCCAGTCATAATCAGCAGTCATTACCGCAATCATCGGCTCCGAATGAAAATACAGGCATTCCAGATTGCTGGTGTTGAACGGGGTGCGGACAATGCCAACTTCAACAATGCCTTTGTTCAGCAGGTCGATAATCATGAACGTATTGCCTTCGTGAATTTCAAAGGTTACGCCCGAATAGCTTTTATGGAAAGCTGTGAGCGGCTCATGCAGCAATGTAGCGCCTGAAGAGGAGACCGTTCCAATGGTAAGGCTGCCCTTCAGCCCTTTGGCATAATCGCTGATCTCCCGGGCGGTGGAGTCCGTTAACTCCAGGATCTGCTGGGCCCGGTTACGCAGAATCATTCCGGCATCCGTCAGCTGGATACTGCGCGGTCCGCGCTCCACCAGCTTGACTCCAAGCTCCTCTTCAAGCAGCTTGAGCTGCTGGCTGAGCGGCGGTTGGGCCATTTGCAGCTTTCGGGCTGCGGATGTAATTTGTCCTTCCTCGGCAATGGCCAGGAAATATTTTAATTGGCGGATATCCATAGTACAGCCTCCATTTGTAAGGGATATGACATACGTTATACATATGGGATAGATACGAAACCAATATTATGAATATGTAAGCAGGTATGACATAATCATAACGGGTCTTTTGTTTTTTTCAAGAGGGATTACATACTACGCTAAGTTAGGTGAGGATGAATGTGCACAAAATTGCAGTTTTCTTAAAACCGTACAAAAAAGAAGTGACGATCGGGCCGATTTTCAAGCTGCTGGAGGCGATTCTCGAGCTGCTGCTGCCGACCATTGTAGCCCTGATCATCAACAACGGAATTGCCAAGCAGGATAGCAGCTACGTCTACCGGATGGGGTCACTGATGGTGCTGATGGCTATTCTGGGCTTCGGCTGCTCCTTAGTATGTCAATATTATGCGGCGCGGGCTTCTCAGGGGTTCGGGACCTCGCTGCGCAATAAAATGTTCAAGCATATCTCTTCGTTGTCGTATGCGGAGCTGGATGTTATCGGAACACCTTCGCTGATCAACCGGATCACTAACGACGTTAACCAGCTGCAGGTGGCAGTAGCCATGCTGATCCGGCTCGTAATCCGTGCGCCGTTCATCTGTATCGGTGCCATTATTATGGCGATGTTCCTGGATTTCCGCCTGTCGCTGATCCTGATTGCCGCCACTCCGGTATTTGGAGTCATTCTGTACTTCATCATTACGCGCAGCTCGCCGATGTACCGCAAATATCAGGCGAAGCTGGACCGGCTGGCGCTTGTGCTCAGCGAGAATCTCTCGGGAATCCGGGTGATCCGGGCCTTCGCCGAAAGCCGCCGCGAGAAGCAGCGCTTCAATGAAGCCTCTGAGGATCTGACGCAGACGGCCATCCGTGTCGGACGGATCTCCGCTTGGCTGGGACCGATGACGACACTGGTAGTGAACGCGGCGATTATTGCCATTCTATGGGTGGGCGGCATTCATATTGAAGCCGGGAGTCTGTCGCAGGGTGAGATTATTGCATTCATTAACTATGTAACCCAGATCCTGCTGGCCCTGATCGTAGTCTCTAATCTGGTCATTCTGTTCACCAAAGCCTCGTCGTCTGCGAACCGTATCAATGAGGTGCTGGCTATGACGGCATCAGTTGCTGAAGTGCCTGCCCATGCACCTGCTGCGAAGCGGGATGATACGGCTCCGGTTATTTCCTTCCGCAATGTCTCTTTCGGCTATAACACCACCGGTGAGCAGGCCCTGGAAAATATCTCTGTAGATATCCTCAAGGGGCAGACGGTTGGATTAATTGGCAGTACCGGTTCTGGAAAGACCACCTTCGTAAATCTGATTCCCCGCTTTTATGACGCTGTGGAAGGGGAAGTTAGGATTGAGGGTGTGGATGTACGGGACTACCGGCTGGAGCAGCTGCGCAGCAGAATCGGCATTGTGCCGCAGAAGGCAGTGCTGTTCACCGGCACGATTGCTGAGAATATCCGCTGGGGGAAGGCTTCTGCTACCCGGGACGAGATCATGGCCGCAGCGGAGGTTGCCCAGGCTGAGGAGTTCATCACCCGGCTGCCGGAAGGGCTGGATACACTGGTGGTACGCGGCGGGCACAATCTGTCCGGCGGACAAAAGCAGCGGTTGACCATTGCCCGCGCCGTAGTTGGACGCCCACCGATCCTCATCCTGGACGATTCCTCCAGTGCGCTGGACTTCGCCACGGATGCGGCACTGCGCCGCGCGCTAAGCAAGAACAGTACAGATATGACCGTGCTGCTTGTATCCCAGCGGGTAAGCACAGTAAGGCAGGCTGATCAGATCATCGTCTTCGATGAAGGCCGGATCGCCGGAATCGGTACGCATGAGGAACTGCTGGAGAGCTGCGCAGTCTATCAGGAAATCTGCATGTCACAGCTCTCAAGCGAGGAGGCTTTACAATGACCAGTACAATGACCTGGAAACGTCTGTTTCAATATACCCGTGAGTACCGGGAAATAACGTATGCCGCTATCTTCTGCGCCATCCTGAGCGTGGTTGCCAGCCTGATCGGGCCGCTCCTGATTGGCCGCGCCATCGACCATATGATCGGACCGGATCGGGTGGAGTTCCCGGAAATTCTGCGCCTGCTGCTGATTCTGGGCAGTGTGTATCTGGTCGGCAGCTTCTTCGGCTGGCTGCTCACTTATTATACGAATAAGCTGGCGTTCCGCACGGTCTATGACCTGCGCCGCGAGCTGTTTGACAAGCTGGACGCCCTGCCGTTGAAGTTCCATGATAACCATCCCCAGGGTGACAGCATCAGCCGGTTCGTGAACGACATGGATGCCGTCTCTGACGGGCTGCTACAGGGCTTCTCCACGCTGCTGACCGGGATTGTCACCATTGCCGGGGCCATCGGACTGATGCTCTATATCAGCCCTGTAATGACGCTGGTAGTGCTGCTGTCTGCTCCGGCGACCTTCTTCGTCGCCCGCTTCATTACCATGCGCTCCCAGCAGCTGTTCCGTGAGCAGGCCAAGATTCTCGGGGGGCTGAACGGCTATGTCGAGGAAATTGTCGGCGGGCAAAAGGTGGTGCAGGCTTATCATTACGAGGACCGCTCCTTTGCAGGTTTTGCGGAGCGGAATAATGAGCTCTACCAGACAGGGACGAAATCGCAGTTCTATGGCTCGCTCTCGAACCCGACCACGCGGCTGGTCAATAATATCACCTTCTCGCTGATTGCGATGATCGGGAGTGTGCTGGTCATCGGAGGACATTTCTCCGTGGGGGATCTGTCCAGCTTCCTGATCTATTCCAGTCTGTTCGCGAAGCCGTTCAATGAGATTACTGGTGTTATTACACAGCTGCAGTCCGCAACAGCTTCGGCGCAGCGGATCTTCACCATTCTGGATCTCCCGCAGGAGGCCCCGGATCAGCAGGATGCCTATGTGATGGAGAACAGCCGGGGAACGATCACCTTCGACAAGGTAAGCTTCGCCTATACACCGGAGCGTCCGCTGATCAAGGACTTCAGCCTGGAGGTGAAGCCGGGCACACGCGTGGCGATCGTCGGACAGACCGGGGCGGGCAAGACCACGCTGGTCAATCTTCTGATGCGCTTCTATGAGGTAGACAGCGGAACGATTCAAATTGACGGAATAGATATTACTTCCATCACCCGTGACAGTCTGCGGCGCAATTTCGGCATGGTGCTTCAGGAGACCTGGCTGTATGGGGCTTCCATCCGCGACAATATTGCTTACGGCAAGCCGGAGGCCTCCGAAGCGGAGGTGATTGCAGCAGCCAAGGCCGCAAATGCACACAGCTTCATCAAGCGCCTGCCTGAAGGCTATGACACCAGAATCAGCACCTCGGGAGATAATCTCTCCCAGGGCCAGAAGCAGCTGCTCACCATTGCCCGCGTCATGCTGGTTGATCCGCCGATGCTCATTTTGGATGAAGCGACCAGCAGCATTGATACCCTGACGGAGGTGCGGATACAGAAGGCCTTCCTGGCAATGATCACCGGCCGGACCAGCTTCGTCATTGCCCACCGTCTGTCCACGATCCGTGAGGCGGACCTCATCCTGTTCATGAAGGATGGAGATATTGTGGAGAGCGGAACGCATGACGGGCTGCTGGAGAGCGGAGGCTACTACGCCCGGCTGTATAATAGCCAGTTTGCGGCGGTATAAGCAGGGGGAATGCAGAATAACAGCTGCGGTCAGGACTTCTTGGGAAGTCTGCCGCAGCTGTTTTTTTTCTACGGTTGACTAATTTGCTAACATAATTTGTTTTCAATCTGTTTAAGGTAGGCCAATGGGTCTCGACGAAAACGTCTGCGTTTCGTAGTTTCGT
>NZ_JBHUKY010000018.1:0-85618 GCF_042684125.1 Paenibacillus rhizoplanae
AAGCCTCTCTTTTGTGGTTTCATGATGATTCCTCCAAGTTAGGTCTTACCTGTTATTACCCGATTTCAGGATAGTTAGAGAGATAATCAACCGTAGTTTTTTTTTGCGTTATACAAGCAGTGCTTAGAGTTTTGCATAAGAATTAGCGGTGACTTTGTGAGAATCCTGCCTATGTTGCAACATTCTCCTCACTCATTCGAACCAAATAGAAAATGTTGCACCAAAAGCAGAATATCCCGGCCTTAAGGCGGCTGAGCAGTACAATTCCTGCATTTCGGGCAACAATCCTCTTGAACACCCTGATATTCAGGGGTCAAAGTGGCAATTAGAACAACAATATTGAACTGACAGGGGAGCCGTCGCGAAATGCGCGCGAAGCCTCCCGCTAGTTTGGTTAGGCAGCGGGAAAGGATGGCGGCACAGGGGGAATATAAACGGCTTGCAGAGCTATGATCGCTTCCGGACTGTCATTCTGTGCTCCTGTGCAGCCGGCTGCGCATCACCCCGGGAGTCACTCCATGGGCCTTGCGGAAGACGCGGATGAAGTAATTGGTCTCCATGCCGAGGTTGAGGGCGATGTCCTGCACAGGCCGCTCCGGGTCCTCGGTCAGCATCTGCATGGCGCGCTGCAGCCGCAGGTTCTGGAGATACTTATGCGGAGTGACGCCGTATTCCTGCAGGAACAGACGCTGGAAATGCTGGACGGAATAACCGACAGCCGCCGCCAGATTGGTGATCAGCAGCGGCTCGGTGAAATGCTCGTTGATCAGACTGACCGCTTTGTTCAGCGCCTCGTTGCGGACGTTTTCGTTCTCCAGCCGGGTCGCTGCACCTGTGGAGACTTCACTTCTGCGCAGCATCAGCAACAGCCGGTACAGCGTCACCGACAAGTCCTGCATCGCCTGTTCCTCCTGACGCGCCGAGCTGTTCCCGTTCACCGTGTGCCAGATCCCGCCCAGCAGCTCCCAGCACTCCTCGAACCGTTCGAGGCGGAACGGGGCTGGCGGCAGCAGGCCGAGACCCTCCAGAACAGAGGCGGACTGGCTGCCGTGGAACCCGATGAAGCCGACATGCCACGGTTCGTGGGATAACGGATAATATTCATGTCCGCGGTCGGGCGGAAATGCATAGGCCATCCCCGGCTGCAACACCGTTTCGGTGCCATCCTCCAGGTCGCGGAACCGCCCGCTGCCGCTGCGGATCAGAAAAATCTGATGCACCGGGAATCCGGCAGGACGCACATGGTGATACTGGATATGACGGCCGACAGAGTACGGATAGAGAGGGAAAGCATTCAGGTCACGCGGCATTTCAATCAGAGAGAAGGGGAGCATACGAACACCTCATATTCATTTTGTGCTATGCAAACGCTATTATTATCCTACCATTGATCACAGATTATCCTTTATTATAAATAGTATCAAACGTTACAAGCAAGAGGGACAGAGCTATAGAAGAAATTGTATCAGTGAAAAGTCCCATCCTGACATCTACCATCACACCTAATCGAGAGGATGAAATAATATGAGCAGCAAAGTTCCTGCAATCAGCAGCAAGGCTCCTGTAATGCTTCACGGCGCCGACTATAATCCCGAGCAATGGCTGAAATATCCGGGGGTGCTGGAAGAAGATATCCGTATGATGAAGCTGGCAGGCTGTAATGTCATGTCTGTCGGGATTTTCTCCTGGGTCTCCCTGGAGCGCGAAGAAGGGGTATTTAACTTTGAGTGGATGGACCAGCTGCTGGACCGTTTTGCGGAGAATGGAATTTACGCCTTCCTGGCTACTCCGAGCGGTGCGCGTCCGGCATGGATGTCCGAGAAGTATCCTGAAGTGCTGCGGGTGGAACGGAACCGGGTGCGCAACCTGCACGGCGTCCGTCATAATCACTGCTTCACTTCACCGGTCTACCGTGAAAAAACAGCGCTGATCAACTCCAAGCTGGCTGAGCGTTATGCGCATCATCCGGCAGTGATCGGCTGGCATATCTCTAATGAATTCGGCGGCGAATGTCATTGTAATTACTGTCAGGATGCCTTCAGAGACTGGCTCAAGGCGAAGTACAATAACGATCTGGATGAGGTGAACCACGCTTGGTGGGCTACCTTCTGGAGCCATACGTACACTTCGTGGGAACAGATCGAGTCCCCTGCTCCGCATGGTGAGACACAGGTTCACGGGCTTAACCTGGACTGGCGCCGGTTCGTAAGCGATCAGACGATCAACTTCTGCCAGCATGAGATTGACGCCGTGCGCGGGTTCAATCCTGATCTGCCTGTGACTACCAATATGCATATGATTGATGGCGTGGACTACCGCAATATGGCCAAGATTCTTGATGTGGTATCATGGGATGCTTACCCGGACTGGGGATATACCGAGGACGATGATGACGCCCGTCTGGCCGCTTGGACAGCCATGCACCATGACATGTACCGCAGCTTCAAAAAGAAGCCGTTCCTGCTCATGGAAAGCACGCCTTCCCTCACGAACTGGCAGATTGTCAGCAAGCTGAAGCGTCCGGGAATGCACAAGCTGTCCTCCCTTCAGGCAGTAGCGCATGGTTCTGATTCCGTACAGTATTTCCAGTGGCGTAAAAGCCGCGGCTCCAGCGAGAAATTCCACGGCGCTGTTATTGACCACAGCGGGCACACGGAGACCCGTGTCTTCAAGGATGTAGCTGAGGTGGGCCGTACCCTTGCAGGACTGGAGGATGTTGTAGGTACAACAACTCCTGCTGAGACAGCCATTCTGTTCGACTGGGATAACCGCTGGGCGGTGAAGGATGCCCAAGGTATCCGCAATTCCGGCCTGAAATATGAAGAGACTGTGCTTCAGCATTACCGGGGACTGTGGGAGCTGGGAATTCCGGTGGATGTCGTAGGCTCAGGCGATGACCTGTCCGGCTACAAGCTGGTGATTGCTCCTATGTTGTACCTGATCAGCGAAGAGAACGGGAAGCGGATTGAGAAGTACGTAGAGCAAGGCGGAACCTTCCTTGCCACCTATTGGTCGGGAGTGGTCGGCGAGACCGATCTGTGTCACCTGGGCGGCTTCCCTGGACCGCTGCGCAGAACGCTGGGCATTTGGGCCGAAGAGACAGAAGGGCTGCACAGCCGCGACCTGAACGGTCTGGTGCTGGACCCTGGCAACAGCTTGAAGCTGAGCGGCGAATATGATGCGCATGAGATCGCCGAGCTGATTCATCTGGAAGGCGCCGAGGCGCTGGGCCATTACCGCAGTGACTTCTACGCCGGACGTCCTGCACTCACTGTGAACAAGCTGGGAGCAGGTAAGGCATATCATCTGGCAACACGTGTGAAGGACGCGCAGTTCTATGTGGATCTATACGCCGCAATTACCGGAAAAGAGCGGATCAGCCGCACCCTGAACAGTGAGCTTCCGACCGGAGTAACCGCCCAGCTGCGTTCCGATGGTGAGCATGAGTATGTATTCGTGCAGAATTTCAGCGGCTCCGAGCAAGTAGTGACGCTGGACGGACAAGCCTACACCGATGTAGAATCCGGCGCAGCCGCTCCGGCCGAGCTGAAGCTGGCAGTGAACGGACTTGCAATTCTGAAGCGTGCAGCGGCTAAAGCATAAGTGAAGCGGCTTAATCGCGTAATATAGTTACATGTATCTGCAAAGTTACATGGAGTTACAGAAAAAGGCAGAACCCATCCACGGGTTCTGCCTTTTAGTTTTGGTTATATTTCTGGCTCTGGTTCTTTATACAACCGCTCAATCCCCTCAATCACCCGCCTGAAATATTCAAGCTCATGCGGGACAAAGTGCGTGAAGTCCACCAGCTCGTCGATGCCCGTTCGTTCGCCGTTCCCGTTGATCTGGAAGCCCTGCACATGAAGGTTGCTGTCTGCTCCCGAGATGAAGCTGCGGAAGTCAGCGAAGCGGGCCTCCACGATTCCTGCCACTTCTTCCACCTGCGGGGTGAATTCACTTAGTGCATAGCGGTTCTCATAGACATATACATGCGCCCGTTCACGGTCCATGAATCCTGCGGAGTCCATCTGGTAGGGGATGACCCCCAGCGGCTGCAACTCGTCAAAAGCAATCTCAAGCCCCAGCTCCTCCTGCACCTCGCGGATACCGTCCATAACGGTCTCGTCAGCCAGCAGATGTCCGGCAGCCGTAATATCGAGCAGCCCGGCATAATCTCGCTTCTCCGGACTGCGCAGCTGGAGGCATATCCTCAGCCCGCTGTCAGCTTTGCGGACAAACCAGCAGTGGAAGGTCTCATGCCAAAGGCCTTGGCGGTGAACCTCGTCCCGGGGAGCCGTCCCCGTCCGGTTCCCTTGTTCATCAAACGTAGCTAATAATTCCTCGTTCATACAATTTGCCTCCATTGCCCCAGTAAGTTAAATTTTCCGGGAGTAGTATGCCGATAACAGAAAGTACAAGCACAGAAGTGTAATCAAAGTCACAGCAATCGTTAAGAACACGGTTTGGTTAATCAAAGAGGCGACGACAGCAGAGAGAGCCAATAAAAGAAGGAAAAGACGTATAGCAGCCCGGCCAGTTTTTAAGGCGATCATCCGGTTCCGTTCATCTTGTGCTGCAATATGTAACGCTTCTAATGTTTCAGGGTCCTTGAGCGCCTTGCGGAGCCGGGCAATACGGAGAGCGGCAGTAATCCACGAACCGAACAATAAACCGGCGAGAATCCCTATATCCCAGCTGTCCAGCGTGTCAAGCCTGCCCCATACGAACGCTTTGAGTATAAACGCCACAATAACGGTTATCCCCATACCTGCCGCGTAGAATGAATTGATAACGATCCGCCGCCGCAGCTCCTTTTCAAAAGACTTCATAGTCGATATCCTCCACATCTGAAAAATCAAAAATGTCCTCGATCGGCAAACCGAAAAATTTTGAAATTTTATAGGCAAGCGGGAGGGAGGCGATATATTTTTCGTTCTCAATTGAAGTGATGGTGTGGCGTGTGACGCGTAAGGCCTTAGCCAACTCCTCTTGGGAAATCCGCCGCTCTTTTCGCAGCTCGCGTATTCTTGTTTGCACTAACTTGCCACCTCCCCCGAAATAATACTGTTCACCTCAGCTCTATTATTATGTTGCACGGATAAGAGCTTAGTCAAGTTCACTACACCATTTATGTATAGTTGACTATACTAATTATGTGCAGTAAGCTATACATATTGATAATCTAAAAGGTGAGGCGGAGGAGTATGAGAAACATACAATTCGAAGGTGTCAGAAAGTCCTTTGGCGGTGTGGCTGCCGTAAACGGCCTTGATCTGAGTATTGCGGAGGGCGAGATCTATGCACTGCTTGGGCATAATGGAGCGGGAAAGACGACAACGCTTCGCTTGCTGCTTGGTCTGCTGGAGCCGGACGAAGGGGATATCCTTGTTTTTGGGAGCAATCCTATACGGGACGGGAATACCGTGCGGGGAATGTGCGGCGTTTTATCCGAAGATGTTGGGCTGTATGAGTCTTTGAACGTCTGGGATAACCTGATGTATTACGCTGATATTTATGGTATGAGCCGTGTCGAATCGAGTAGCCGTATTGACGGGCTGCTGCGGACATTTGAACTGCATGACAAGAAACGAACGATTGTTAAGGGCTTGTCTACCGGCATGAGAAAAAAGGTTGCCCTGATCCGGGCTATGCTTCATAGACCGCGCCTTCTGATCCTGGATGAGCCTACGAATGGCCTTGATCCTGTCAGCACAACCGATCTAAGGAAGATGTTATCGCGGCTGGCGAAGGAAGAGGGAACCACCATCATTATGACCACGCATCATCTGGAAGAGGTCCAGAAGCTGTGTGATAGAATCACGATTCTGCGGCACGGGCGAAATATTTTTACCGATTCCATCTCAGTGCTCCAAGACAGCAAACATTACCTGGAGAACGGGCAATTCAGTCTTGAAAAGCTGTATATGGATATGGATATGGAGCAGGGGGAGGACGATGAATAGATCCTATCCCGTTGTTCGAATGCAGTGCGCTGAGTTTACAAGTGACAAAGGGATGCTCTTCTTTTATGGCCTATCCATCGGCATTACCGGTATAATCGTTCCAATATTCATGCACGGGGTAGAAGTCTCCTTAAGCTTAGCTGCATTACTTACGGCAATCTTAGTGAGACCCATGTTATCTGACAGCATCGCGGGAGAACGGGAGCACCGCACTTTGGAGACACTCCTGTCCAGTCCCATCCATGGAAAAAGCATGCTCTGGAGGAAGTTTGAATTCTGCTTCTTTTTTGCGCTGGGCTACTTCACTATTACCGTCCTTTGCTCCGCGTTAACGAGCTTTCTTGCCGGCGGCGAAGCGGCGTTGATTCCTTGGCAATGGATGTGCATCATGATTGTAGCTGCATTGAATTATAGTGCAATATGCATGGGCGGGGTGTATGCTTCCTCCACATCAGGGGATTTGCGGGCTGCCAACCAGCGGGTGTCGCTATTGGCTTATCCTCTGAGCTTTCTGTTTGTCATCTGTCTATCGGTTATAGGAACCGTGGACTTGTTATCGGCGCTGATCATAAGCTGTATCTCTGCATTGATTTACCTTTGGGTTATTTCGAGGATCGCAGCGAAGATCTGGAGGATGAAGCAGCCGGATTTCTTCCAGCCCATCACCATCCAAAAGCCGGAGAGAGCACATCAGCAGCGTTTATCATTAGCTCTGCCGAGATCTCAGTTTGGCATGGTTTTGAGATTGGAATGGAAGGTGCTAATGACCTTGAAAAGGATGCTCCTGAGCTTTGTTTTTCTGTGCTTCTCGCCGGTTGCTATGGTGTGTCTGCTGCTGTATTTTACGGGAACGCTTGACCTCAACTACGCCGTGCTGCTAACCGTGCTAATGATACCAAGAGTGCCGACTAACTTAATAGCGTACTCCGTAGGCGGGGAGAAAGTATATAAGACAGGGGAAGCCTTATTGTCTACACCTCTGCAGATCCGGCCGGTCTTTCTGGCAAAATGTATGATTCCAGTGCTTGTAACGGCGGTCATGCTGACCCTCTCATCGCTGCTGACGCTGGCGGGCATAACTATTGCAGCGCTGATCAGGCCTGATCTTGTCTCCATCCAAGGCTATACGGCTGCACAGCTTATCCTGCTGTTTCCCGTTAGTCTGCTCTCATCCATAGCCATGATGTTCATAGCAGCTATTCTTTCTCTGCGGCTCAGAACTCCGCGTCAGGGCTTGTATGTGACAAGCCTTCTGTCATTTTTGTTTGTGTTCCCGGTATTGAATATCATCTACTTGGCTCCGAACATGCTAATGGGGTCGATGATCTATCTAGCGGTTCTTGGAATTGGCAATCTGATCTGTCTCCAAAGGATTTCGGACAACATAACCCGTCCTCAACTCATGAGCAGACTATAAGGAACATACAAAACCCCCGGCCATGCTTCATAAGAAGCAACCGGGGGTTCTTTGTATTAGTTCTTTATCTAGCCAACCAGCCGCCGTCCACATTCAGAATGTGGCCGTTCAGGTAGTCGGAAGCGGCGGAGGCCAGGAATACGGCTGGGCCCTTCACATCTTCGGCAGTTCCCCAGCGTCCGGCTGGAATACGGTCAAGGATAGAGTCGGAGCGGCTCTGGTCCGCACGGATTGGAGCAGTGTTCTCGGTAGCCATGTAGCCTGGAGCAATCGCGTTGATGTTAAGGCCCGAGCCTGCCCATTCATTGGCGAAGGCTTTGGTCAGACCGGCTACGGCATGCTTACTTGCTGTGTAGCCCGGCACGTTAATGCCGCCTTGGTAGGAGAGCATGGAGCAGATGTTGATGATTTTACCGTTGCCTCTTTCGAGGAAGTGGCGGCCGGCAATCTGGGACAGCAGGAAGACGGTGTTCTGGTTAAGGTTAATGACGTCGAACCAGTCTTTCTCACTGTGGTCCTTGGCTGGAGTGCGGCGGATCATGCCTGCGCAGTTGACGAGGATATCCACTTTGCCGGTGAAGGCAACGGCTTCGTCGAACATGCCTTGAAGCTTGGAATGGTCGCTGAGGTCAGTGGCGATGCTCAGTGCTTTGACGCCAAAAGCTTCACAGGCTGCTACGGTCTCGTCACTGGAATTAAGAGATACGGAGACTACGTCTGCACCGGCTTCTGCGAAGGCGATGGCAATCCCTTGTCCAAGACCTTGCGCCGCACCTGTTACGATTGCTGTTTTACCTGCCAAGCTGAATAAAGATGACATATGATTAATCTCTCCTTTGAGCTAGATGAATTGTACAATTACCCGCATTCAATGTTGACGCCAGCCTTGCGGAACAGCTCGGCAGTCTCCGGGGCAAGCCCGCTGTCTGTCAGCAGCACATCGACCTCCTGCAGGGAAGCGAAGGTACGCAGCGCGGTCTGACCGAACTTGTGATGATCGCATGCGGCGAACACCTGGCGGGCCGTGGAGACTAACGCCTGTTTGAAATCTATAAGATCGCCGGTATAGATGGACAGGCCGTGTTCAATATGAACGGCTGTGGCTGAGAGAAAGGCTTTTTGAATATTAAGCTTCTGTACATAGGACACGGCTTCCGGACCAGCCAGCATATTGCGGACACGGTAACCGCCGGGAACGACCAGACGAATGTTGTCTCTGGGAACCAGCTCGCTGATGATGTAGACATCATTGGTAATGACCGTAAGGGGAATATTGTCCAGCCGCCGGGCAATCTCAAGCGTTGTGCTTCCGCCGTCCAGGGCAATGATGTCATCCGGAGCGATATGCGCCAGCGCACGCCGGGCAATCTCCGTCTTCTCCTCGGCGTATTTATCCAGCGGATTGCGCAGGGGCAGAATGCCGAACTGATCGCTCTGTGCCAGCACGGCGCCGCCGTGGACGCGCATAATCAGTCCTTGTTCCTCCAGCTTGCTTAAGTCCTCGCGGATCGTTTTGCCTGTGACCTGGAGCTTGTCGCTCAGTTCGTTCACGGTTACATCCTTCTGGTTCAGCATAACTTCCATAATCATCTCGTGCCGCCGTATCGGGTTCATCCGCCTGCCTCATCTTTCCGTAGTTGATTTGCTTCTATTGTAATTCTTTCATCCCTACGGGGTCCATATCATCATACCGCTTGTTGTCTCCGGCCATGCTCCAGATGAAGGTATAGTTATGCGTACCCACACCGCTGTGAATGGACCAGCTTGGCGAGATGACGGCCTGTTCATTGTGCATTACGATGTGGCGGGTCTCGGTCGGTTCGCCCATCAGGTGGAAGACGATGGAATCGTCCGGCAGATCGAAATAGAAGTAGGCTTCCATCCGGCGCGGATGCGTGTGCGATGGCATGGTGTTCCACATGCTGCCCGGCTTCAGTTGAGTCATCCCCATTACAAGCTGTGCGCTCTGCACGCCGTTCGTGTGGATGAAGCGGTGAATCGTCCGTTCGTTGGAATTCTCCAGACCACCCATGGCCCCGGATTCGGATTCAGCCAGCGTAGTCTTCGTAGTCGGGTAGGACTGGTGAGCCGGAGCGGAATTCAGATAGAATTTTGCCGGCTTAGCGCTGTCCGCACTCTTGAAAATAACATCCTTCGAGCCTTGGCCCACATACAGGCATTCCTTGAAATCAACCTCATATTCAGTACCGTCCACAACCACCGAACCTGGGCCGCCGACATTGATGATCCCCAGCTCACGGCGTTCCAGGAAGTAAGTTACGCCAAGCTCCTTGAGATCCGTAGTCAGAGCCACCTCGCCGTTTACCGGATTCGCTCCGCCAACAATCATGCGGTCTTCATGCGTCAGGACAAGCTTCAGCTCGTCTGGTGCAAAGATAACCGGGATATGGAACTCCTTACGCAGGCGCTCAGTGTCAAACTGCTTCACTTCATTCGGATGTGATGCAAAACGTCTTTCCATCGAATATTCAGTCTCCTTAGAAAACATATTTTCGTTCGTATAGGTACAATTTAATCCATTTGCGTTCATTTATCAAGCATAATCTTTTTTAGTACGTTTATTTTAGTTTATTTGTTCCGCGATATGATTGCCATATGTACTGAAAGCGTGCACAATAGAGCAGGAGAGAATGGATTGTATTGTAAGTTACAAGACAGAACTATCACTGTGGAGGGTGAGCGATATGACAGACCAGCTTAAGCATCAGCAAGAGACTTCTTATAAAATACGCCAGCGGGAGATTATGTACGCAGCCGCAGTGGAGGCAGAGGGCCTTCCGCTGTTGGACAGCGGGCTATGGTTCCATGATGATGTGCGCAATAACTTCTATTATGCTTCTTATCTGTTTGCCGCTGCTGTGGACGATACCCTGGAGCTGCCGTTCAGCCGGGAGGAAGCGCAGCGGAAGGCGGATGCCGTCCTGCTGGAGACCGTTCTTCTGCAGAACCGTCAGCCTGGCACGAAGCTGTACGGACACTGGCCGCTGGGTCTAAGCCCGGCTCCCCGGGATGCAGCACCGCATGAGCTGCCGGTTGAGATCATGGGCAGTCTGATGGTCTGGTTCTGCAAGCAGTATTCCGCCCAGTTCAGCGCGGGACTGCGCGTGGCATTCCATACGGCACTCGGGCATATCTACCGCAGCGGATTCTTCCGTAAGCAGGTAGCGACCTTCGGCCATCATGAAGCAAAATATACGGCAGCCAAGCTGATCTTCGGCCAGCTGTATGAGGATGAAGAGCTGCGGGAAGACGGGCGGCACAGCCTGGAGATTACGCTTGCGCATATCCGTACGAAGGGCATGCCGGAGTATGGCAGCCTGCCGTGGTTCTGGCACTGGGTGCAGGCGTTCACCTGCGCCTGGGAGCTTGAAGCGGACAGCAGCGTCAGAGAGACTCTTGGCGAGATGCTGGACTTCCTGTGGACCGAGCGTAGCCAGTGGTATCTTCAAGGAGCCTGGGCGGGCGGGCATTCCCGGGGCTGGCCGCATGATGTTCCGGCAGACGGCAACCTGCTGCACGACTATGTGCAGTTCGGGGATTTCGCTCTGCCTGCGGAGATGCCCCGTACTGAATATGCAGGATTTCTCTTTTATGAAGCGCCCGAAGAGGTGCGCTCCGCTGCTCTGAACCGCCAATTACCCGTAGAGGTCTGCAAGAAGACCGAGAAGGTAGTTGCCGGATCCCCTGAGCGCCAGCCGGCGCTGCATTCCTACGCCTATATCTGCAAGGATTACGCGGCAGGCGGGATGTGGGAGCGGGTGGAGGAATTCGACAATGAGCAGCTGCGCTGGGCCTTCTCGCTGCCGGTTCCGGCGGCGGCGGGCGTGAACCGGCTTTATTTTTTCCATCCGGGTCAAGGCTACCAGCCGGGCGATCCCCGGCACCAAAGTTCTTATATGGAGGTGCTGTATCATCGGAACACGATCCTGTCGCTGTTCCCGGTGCCCGAAGGAGAGGATACGGCCATCGTCGGGGTGCTTCCGTTAGGCGAATGGATCAGACAGCCCAAGGCGCTGCTTGGGTATGCGGGCAATGTGTATTTTTCCGTCTATGTATCACATGAATATGATCTGCTGGAGCGGCCATCCTATCTGGAGGTAACGTCCAAAAACATGCCAGGAGGCGTCGTGGTCGAAGCGCTTAGCGCAGATCAGGCGGCGGAGCTGGGAATACGCAGTCTTGAGGAATTTGCATTAGCCGCTATACAGCGGGCACCGGAATTTACGGAGGGAGAGATCCTGTCGGCAGCGTATACGGTCTGGAGCGGGAAGGAGCGCCTACAGCTCAGCATAGACCATAAGCATACGGGAATAGAAGCGCTGATTAACGGCAAACCGGTATCATTTGAACATTATAAGGTCTAAACGGGACGGTTCGCTCCCGGTGGATATGATGATTTTTTCGGATTGGAACTATCTTAAATTTTAAGCTACAATGACATAGAGCCCGGGGGTCAGCAATGGCTGCCGGTTTTTTTTGCGCTACCCGCATAGACCCTAAGCATGGCGCAGCAATGAAGGTAATATCTTTGGAGCTGCAAGGAGAGAATAAGTTGACTAATTTGCAGCAGACGATCTACTACTGAAGACATGGGGGAGAGCAGGATGACAGAGACAGAATATCGGCTGGAGAAGGATTTTTTGGGCAGCAAGCAGGTGGAGCATCAGGCCTATTACGGGATACAGACGCTCCGGGCGGTGGAGAATTTCCCGATTACCGGCTACCGTGTGCATCATGAATTAATCAAGGCGATGGGAATTGTCAAAAAATCCGCTGCGCTCGCCAACATGGAAATCGGCCGCCTCTATAAGGGCTTGGGTGAGGTCATCGTCCAAGCGGCAGATGAGGTGATCGCTGGGAACTGGGATGAGCAGTTCATCGTTGATCCGATTCAAGGCGGCGCGGGCACCTCGCTGAATATGAATGCCAATGAAGTGATTGCGAACCGTGCGCTGGAGCTGCTGGGCAAGGCCAAGGGGGATTACCTGCAGCTGAGTCCGAACACTCACGTGAATATGGCGCAATCGACGAACGATGCTTTTCCGACGGCGATCCATATTGCCACGTTATCTCTGCTGGAGCAGCTGCTGATCACGATGCGGACGATGCACGGTGTGTTTTTGCAGAAGGCGGCTGAATTCGATTCGGTCATCAAAATGGGGCGGACCCACCTGCAGGATGCGGTGCCGATCCGTCTGGGACAGGAATTCGAGGCGTACAGCCGGGTGCTGGAGCGTGACATTCAGCGGATCGAGCATACGCGGGGCCATCTCTATGAGGTGAACATGGGCGCGACCGCCGTGGGTACCGGACTGAACGCCGATCCCCGCTACATCAAGCGGGTCGTCGAGCTGCTGGCTGAGATCAGCGGTCTACCGCTGGTGGGTGCGGAGCATCTGGTCGATGCTACGCAGAATACGGATGCCTATACCGAAGTCTCGGCCTCGCTGAAGGTCTGCATGATGAATATGTCCAAAATCGCCAACGATCTGCGGCTAATGGCCTCCGGCCCGCGCTCCGGCTTCAATGAAATTACGCTGCCGGCCCGCCAGCCGGGATCGTCCATCATGCCCGGCAAGGTGAATCCGGTGATGGCCGAGGTGATTAACCAGGTGGCTTTTCAGGTGATTGGCAATGATCATACGATCTGTCTCGCCGCTCAGGCCGGTCAACTGGAGCTGAACGTCATGGAGCCGGTGATGGTATTCAATCTGATTCAGTCGATCAGCATCATGAACAATTCCTTCCGGGTGTTCACCGACTATTGTCTGGCAGGGATTGAAGCCAATAAGGAGAAGCTTGCGCGTGAGGTGGAGAGAAGCGTCGGCATCATTACCGCCGTGAACCCGCATCTGGGATATGAAGTCGTCTCGCGGATTGCCAGAGAAGCTATTCTGACCGGAGAATCGGTGCGGGCCTTGTGTCTGAAATACAATGTGCTGAGCGAAGAGGAACTGAGTCTGATTCTGGACCCGTATGAAATGACCCACCCCGGAATAGCGGGGGCGGCGCTTTTGCATAATGACTGAATAATAATCGTGATTTGTGTAAAATCAGGCTTCCTCTCATGGTATAATAGACAGGAGCATTTACACCGGGCATTATCCTATATTCTGTAATGGCTTACTGGAGGCAAATTGTGGCGAAGGCAAAAGTGGCAAAACGTCCAACCCGCGACGAATTCGTGCTTGAGGAGCTGGGCAACCAGCTGGTAGAGGCGAAGCAGGAGGATTCCGAGATTCTGCTGACAGTCTGGGGGAAGGAAGAAGAGGTGCGCGGAGTGATTGTAGAGATGGATTCGCGTACCGGCAGGGTGCATGTCAGAAATAACGAAGAGATTATCAAGGTGCCGTTCATGGACATTATGCAAATCAATTACCCCCGGGATTAGGGGAGTGGCAGATGAACAAAACGAATGCCATGCGCATACTGGATGCAAGGAAGATAAGCTACACCATTCATAGCTACGACAATGAGGACGGGCTCATTCACGGAACAGCGGTTGCTGAGAAGATTGGTCTGCCATCTGAAGTGGTATTCAAGACACTGGTCGCACACAACGGACCGCAGCCGTATGTCTATGTGATCCCGGTTGCTGAGGAGCTGGATCTGAAGCGAGCCGCCAGAGCTGCCGGAGTCAAGAAGATCGAGCTGCTGCCGCTGAAGGAGCTGCTGAAGCATACTGGTTATGTGCGCGGGGGCTGTTCCCCTGTCGGCATGAAGAAGCTGTATCCTACGTTCATTCACAGCAGTGCGGCGGAGCTTGAGACAATCGCGGTCAGCGCAGGCCGGATCGGCGTTCAGATGGAGCTTGAGCCGAAGCTGCTGGCTGAAGCGGTGTCTGCGGTTTTTACGGAGTTGATTAAAGAGTAGATTAAGCGGGATACAAAACAAGCAATAATAAAAGCAGCAATTCTCCAATAATTAGAGAATTGCTGCTTTTTTACTTTTTGCGCTTTTCAAAACGAGAAGCATTAGTCCATTCACTATAATGATCCGCTATGAATTGAAGCTCGCGTTCATAGTGGGCCAGGTGGCCTTCTTTCACCATTTTGACAAAAGCAGGATTGTTCGCCTCGGCCTCCTTCTTCAGTGTATCGCACATAGCTGTGAGCCGCCTGGTCAACCAGTCATGCAGATCTTCTGGGACAGGCAGTCCATAGGCTTCAAAAAACAGCTTAATCCGTCGCTGCCTGTCTGCTGCATGGAGGTCTGCCTGATAAGGTACCGTGGAACCTGTCAGATAATCAGGAGCAAAACCGGCGAGCGGAACTGAGGTGTAGAGGGTATAGGCAATGTCCCACAGGCGCGGGCCTGGACCAGCCATGTCAAAATCAATCAGCGCCACGGGCACACCATGCTGAAACACCACGTTATACAGCGCCGCATCATTATGGCAGATCACTTCATGTTCCTCAGGATCGGCATAGGGGAGCTGCCACTCCGTATGTATACTATTCGGTACGAAGCCTACCGTGGCATCATGATAGCTGCGTAACAGGCGGGCCAGGCCCGTAAGGGTCTCTTCAGACCACATGTACGGCTCCAGCTCAGGATAAGCGTTGCCCGGAACCTCGCCGGGAAGAAAGGATAGAATCTCGCGCCCTGCATCATCCGTGCCCCTGAACTTGGGCGCTCCTGCGAAATTCTGCTGCTCCAAATGCTGAAGCAGTCCATGAATACTTGGGCTCCAGCTCCCTATAGGACGGCGGACGGTGTCAGCCTGGCGGATGATCTCATTTACATTACCGCCGGTTAACTTCTCTTCATCATACGGGTTCATCGGTTAAGGGAACCTCGCTTTCTTTGATGGGCGTGCGGCCGCGTGCAGTCAGCTGCATGGGCTAAGGCAGCAGCTTCGCGGCTATTAACCCCAGATACTCCTTCAGCGCCAGCCCGGTTGTGGAGACGGCTCCGGCGGACGGAGTGAATTTGCTTACATAGAGTGACATGGGACGGCTGGCTTGGAAATCTACCGGAAAAGCCTGCGGCTTAAGTCCGGCATGCTCGAACTGGACCATGCTGCGCGGCATATGGAAGCCGGAGGTTACCAGAACGGGACGGCTTAAGCCATGCTCCTGCATGAGCTTCGCGGTGTTGACCGCATTCTGCTCCGTGTTGAGCGAGCGGCTCTCCGGCAGGATGTCCTCTGCGGGAATGCCGAGGCCGATGAGCTGCCGCCGGGCGATATCCGCTTCATTGCCGCTGTCGGCGAATACCTGTCCCCCGGAGAAAATGATCGGCAGGCCGGTCTCGCGGTACAGCCGCGCGGCCGCCAGCAGCCGGTTCGCCGCCGGACCGGACATATTGCCCTGCCCGTCCAGATCCGGGGTGCCGGAGGTGGCCCCGCCGCCCAGGATTACGATCACATCCCCCTCTGCAGCAGCAGGCTGAGGGTACTTCCGCTCCAGGCTCCCGATCAGCATGTCGCTGACCGCAGAGGTCATCGACAGATAGAGCAGGAGCGTGACCGCCAGCAGCACGATCGCGGGACGGCGGCTGCTTCTCCACAGCCAGACCACCATGCCCAGCAGCAGCAGGACAAATATCCCTGGAGGCAAGACAAAGCTGTATACGAATTTAATGAGATAGATCATAACGTTCACCTGCTTTTACAAATGTGATATAAGACATTTAACAAAAAATCCACCCGCATAGCAGGTCATTTCTGGTTGTATGGCCATGAAACGCCTCCCTGTCATGTATGTCTTAAGTAAATAACGCCTGGCCGTCCGTCTTGCCCGGCTCCTCCGTAAGCTGGCGGTAGCCCATGGGAGGCAGACCGGTCCACCGCTTGAACTGCTTGCTGAAATGGGAGACATCGCGGTAGCCCAACCGGTAGGCGATGCTCTCTACAGACAGACTGTTATCCAGCAGCAGCAGCTTGGCATGGCGGATAATGAGATCGGAGAGATACTGCCGGGGCGGCAGCCCGTAAATCTGCCGGAAGGCGCGGTTACAGTGGTTGGGGCTGTAGCCGAGCCTGGCCGCGATCTCCTCGATGCTTCCGGCTCTGCTGCCGGATGCCGCAGCCGTGAAGACGGATTCCTGCAGCAGCCCTTCAATGGCATTCGCCAGGGCGACGGTCTTCTCCGTCACTCCCGGCAGGGTGCTCCGGGCAGGGGAAGGCAGGGCAGCCAGCACCCAGCCGGTAAGGGCGGCGAAGAACTGGAGCGAAGCGTTCAGCATCACAAGCCGCCCGCGCTGTGCATCACTGGCCTCCGGGAGAATGGTCGAGCGGATGATGTCATCCAGGGAGGAACGGATTGCCTTCAGCTCCGGGGTGTCCCCGCTCAGACTGACGGTATCCATCGTCATTAAGGAGCGGCGCAGAACCAGATCGTCAATGTCAAAGTGCAGGCAGTAATAAGACATCTCGTCACCTGCGGCTGCGCCCAGACTGGAGTGCTGCACACCAGGGCGGATGAACAGAATGTCGCCGCTCTCCTGGATGTAGGATTGTCCGCCTACGGCCATGCGCTGCGAGCCCTGCAGAACGACGTTGATCTCGAACATCGGGTGAGTGTGTGCCGGATATTGCCACTCCTTGTTCACCTTGCGCCAGTGGGCGGCAAAGAGATGGAAGGCAGCCTGAACATCCGGGGACATGCGTCCATCCATGGAGTGCTGTGTGCCGGGATCTAATACGTTCATGTTCAACCTCTTCTTTGTTAAAAGATGGATCTATTATAGCATAGGCCGCTGCGTCCGATTGATTTGTCCAAATAATTGGCGGCTTTGCGCCTGTTGCCTGAGGGGAGGGTAGCGCTAACATAGAGCTAGAGCCCGGCACTGCCGGGACAAAGCTGGAGGGAGTGTATATACTGTATGCCAACGAACAAATTCTTCAATGCCCATCATTCACCGATTGGATCATTCTCAAGCTTCACCCTCGGATTTCAAGGAGCGTCCGGCGGCTTTGACCTTGAACTCGGCAGGCCGCCGAGACAGAACATATATATCGGCCTTGCGCGCAAGGATGGCCGAGGTTATGATACCTTGCCCTTCCATGAGCAGGGTAGTGACGATGAGAGCAAACGCTACGACATCGAGAACCCGGACCCGAGTCCGGACAAGCCGCAGACTCTGTTTCACTTCGGGGAAGATGAAATTACGCGCGATTTCCGGCTTACAACGGACAGCTGGCAGGCCGGCGATCTGACCTTCCGCATTCTGTCACCAGTCTGGCCCGTTCCGGACCCGGAGACGGCCTCGGACGCAGAGTTGAAGGAAGTGCTGCTGCCAGCCGTGCTGGTAGAGCTTGAAGTCGATAATACTGCGGGCAGCTCTGCGCGCCGTGCCTTCTTCGGCTTCCAGGGGAATGATCCGTATAATGCCCTGAGAAGATTCGATGGCGGCCAAGAGGAGCTGACTGGTGTAGGACAGGGCCGGTTCCTGGCAATCGCCGCGAAGCAGGGAAGCGTTAAGGCGGCAATGCATTTTACGATGGAGGATATTCTTGCAGCAGAGCTGGAGGAGAACTGGACGTTCGGACTGGGTCAGGTTGGCGCGCTTATTATGGATGTGCCTGCCGGTGAACGCAAGGTGTACCAGTTCGCCGTTTGCTTCCACCGCTCCGGTTATGTGACTTCAGGAATGGATGCGAGCTACTACTATAACCGCTATTACAGTAACGTGGAAGCTGTTGCAGAATACGCGTTATCCCAGTTCGACACGCTGAAAAAGCAGGCCGAAGAGGCGAACGGGATGCTGGAGGGAACGGGCCTCAGTGACGACCAGACCTTCATGCTCGCTCACGCTATCCGCAGCTATTACGGCTCCACCGAACTGCTGGAGTACAAAGGCCAGCCGTTCTGGGTCGTCAACGAAGGCGAATACCGGATGATGAACACGTTCGATCTTACGGTAGACCAGCTGTTCTACGAGCTGAAAATGAACCCGTGGACCGTACGCAATGAGCTCGATATGTTCGTGGACCGGTTCAGTTATGTGGACACCGTCCGTTTCCCGGGAGATAGCACCGAGTATCCGGGCGGGCTTAGCTTCACGCATGATATGGGAGTAGCCAACGCCGTGTCGCGTCCGGGGTATTCCTCCTATGAGCTGTACGGCATTGACGGCTGCTTCTCGCATATGACCCACGAGCAATTGGTCAACTGGATTCTCACAGCGGCAACCTATGTGGAGCACACGGGCGACCGCAGCTGGATGGAGCGCAATCTGACGGTACTGGAGAGCTGCCTGCAAAGTATGCTGAACCGGGATCATCCGGACCCGGCGAAGCGCAATGGTGTGATGGCCCTCGACAGCTCACGGACTATGGGCGGTGCAGAGATTACGACCTATGACAGTCTGGATGTCTCCCTGGGCCAGGCGCGCAACAATATTTATCTGGCGGGAAAATGCTGGGCTGCTTATCTGGCTATGGAGCGTATTTTCCGCGACAATGGCAATACGGAGCTGTCCCAGACTGCCGGCCGGCAAGCTGACCTCTGTGCGGCTACCATCGTGGCGAGTGTGACCGAAGGCGGCTACATTCCGGCGGTCATCGGCGAAGGCAATGATTCAAAGATTATTCCGGCCATCGAAGGCCTGGTATTCCCTTACTTCACTGGCTGCAAGGAAGCCTTGGAGCGCGGAGGACGGTTCGGCGAATATCTCGAGGCACTGGACACTCATCTGAAGGCTGTGCTTGTAGAGGGAGTCTGCCTGTTCGAGGACGGCGGCTGGAAAATCTCCTCCACCAGCAATAACAGCTGGCTGAGCAAAATCTATCTCTCCCAGTTCATCGCCAGAGAAATTCTCGGCTTGAAATGGGATGAGAAGGGACGCGCAGCAGACCAGGCCCATACGGCCTGGCTTACGCATCCTGAGCTCTCCATCTGGAGCTGGAGCGACCAGATTATCTCCGGCGAGATCACCGGAAGCAAATATTACCCGCGCGGGGTAACGGCCATTCTGTGGCTGGAGGAGCAGCGTGGGTAGGTAGTTGAAGCCGGATGTCCGGCGGTGTTGACTTACACAGCGAATCTCCCATGGCGGGATTCGCTGTTTTTTATTATATTGTTATTTTTGTATAATATAATAAACAAAAATAGAGGTGCTGATATGGTTGAAAAAGTATTTTGGACTAACCCATATTTAACAAAATTAGATACTCGTATATCCAGTGTTAATGGCAATGAAATTACAGTGGAAAGAACCATACTGTATGCTTTCTCTGGAGGACAAGAGAGTGATACAGGATGGATTCACGGGTATTCTGTACATCAAGCCAAAAAAGAGGGTCATGATATCATTTATACCATTGAAGAAGGGCATGACTTAAAGGTTGGTGATATAGTATCTATGACCGTAGATTGGGATCGTCGTTACAGACTTATGAGACTACATTTTGCTGCGGAGGTTGTATTAGAATTAGCTTATAAACAGTTGACAGGTATTGAGAAAATAGGCGCTCATATCTCTCAGGATAAAGCCCGAATCGATTTTGCATGGCACGAGAATATTTCAAAATCATTTTCTTTGATCGAGAAAGAATTCCTTGAGATCATTGAGGCAAACCTAGATATTATTAGTGCCTTCAGCGATGAAGGAAATGGAAGAAGATATTGGGAAGTTAAAGGCTTCTCAAAGGTTCCCTGTGGTGGAACTCACTTGAAGAAAACAGGTGAAGTTGGAGAAATGAAGTTAAAGCGTAACAATATCGGGAGAGGGAAAGAAAGAATCGAAATTTATTTATGTGATTAAAACAACTGTGCAAACGCGCTCATACAGCGCCGAGTATGATCGGTTTTCCGATTACATTGGCCCCACATGCTTGCGCAACGCCAAATGTGGTCGGTTTTCCGATTACATTTGGCTCGCGCGTCCATGCAAGCTGTCTGTGCCTGCTGCCAGCCAGACTAGAACACCCGGTGCTTCCAGCCGTTCAGCTTCGCTACAGCTTCAACATAGTAGTAGTCGCCGTAGATCAGCGACACATCTGTGAGCGAATCGCCGCTGGCGGCTCCATGCAGCAGAATGGCTTCGTGGTCCGGCTGGTCCCAGGTGGCATAATTCTCTGTAAGTGAACGCAGTATGCGCTCTGCGGCATCCGCATACACACGTTTCTCGCCAAGAGGTACCATGTCCGCCAGCTCCAGCAGGCCTGATGCCGCGATCGCTGCGGCAGAGCTGTCTCTGAACATGCGTTTGTCAGCTCCAAGCCGGAAGTCCCAGTGCGGCACGTGATCCTCCGGGAGAGCCGCGATGAAATAATGGGCAATCCGCTTTGCAGTATTCAGGAAACGTTCGTCCCCGGTGTGGCGGTAAGTATTAATGAAGCCGTACAGTCCCCAGGCTGAACCCCGGCTCCAGCAGGATTCAGGGGAATATCCCTGTCCGCCGAAGTTCTCCAGATAAGCGCCGGATTCTGCATCGAAGGAGAGAATATGCCTGGTTGACCCGTCCTCGCGCACACCATAGGTCATTGCTGTCTCCGCATGGCGGGTAGCGATATGGCTGTAGCGCGGATCGCCGGTGATCCGGCTGGCCCAGAACAGCAGTGAGATGTTCATCATACAGTCGATGATCACCCAGCCGTGCTTGTCCCCGTTCCAGGCGCGGATGAACCGGCCCGCAGGATTATAACGTGCAGCCAGGTAGTTAGCCGCTTCAAGTCCCCGGCGCAAGCCCTCCGCATCACCTGTAAGCGTATGCTTGATCACCGCAGTAGCCAGGAACTGAAAGCCGACGTCGTGATGCAGCTCTTCGGTCGGCTTCGCAAACCACTGTCCAATCGTTTCGTCCCAGGGCCAGGCTGTATCCTTATAAGCTTCCTTGCCGGTCATATCATACATGACCCAGAGTATTCCCGGCCAGAAGCCGGAGGTCCACCAGTCAGTCCCGGGATTATCGAATCTGCCGTCTGCTCCCGCAGCATGAGGACTCCGCGTCCCGAACTGCTTGATCATGCCGTTCACTTTCGGTTCCAGACGGTTCATTACTTCCTGCCAATAAGCTGTAGTCATCGCTGATGCCTCCACATGAATTAGATTATGGCCCCAGTATAACGCCTCTGACGAACAGGAAGTTGTCATTTGATATCACGAAATGTTGTTATATTGTCCTATTCCTCGCAAGTGCCTCTCAGCTTCCTTTGCGGTATTGCAGCGGAGAAAGGCCAAGCACCCGTTTGAACAGCTGGTTGAAATAGGAAGAATTCGGAAATCCGACAGTCCTGCCGATTCGCTCTACCGTCAGGTCCGTCGTTTCGAGCAGACGGCAGGCCTGCTTCAGCCGCCGGGCTGTAAGATAATCTACGAGCCGACCGCCGGTTTCCTGATGGAAAATCCGCGACACGTAAGATTTTGACAGATGGGTCTCGGCTGCCAGCTGATCCAGAGTAACCTCCTCCTGGTAATGGGCTTCAATCCAGTTCATGATCTGCTCCGAATAGCGGAGATTCCGCCGTTCCCCGGTATGAATCAGTGACCGCTCCCCTGTTCCAAGACAGCTTAACAACTGCAGAAGCAGCATCGTGATATCCTCCGCATCTTCTCCGGCTGATTTGCTCCGGCACTGATTGTAATTCCCATAGATCCATTCCATAGTCTCCAGGTGGTCACCAAGATCGAAGCCGCAATAGGGATTGTTGCCTTGCCATAACGCAGTGAATACCGCCTTACGTTTGGCGAAGCCCTGCAGCAGTTGTTCTGCTGTCAAGGGATCAAGATAGAAGATCGTCCGTATGAACGGACGATCCGGTGAGACGTCCGAGGAGATCCGGTGCAGCTGATAAGGCTGGAAGAAAAACAGCATACCCGGACGGATATCATACATCTGCTGGTTAACCACAATACTGCCTTGTCCGCGGTGCACGAACATAATCTCACAGCACTGGTGCCAATGGTAATACCCTTTATAATGATCATCAGTATAGAGTTGATAGTCCCAGATCAGAGTTTGCCTGCCCGCAAACAGGACAGGTTCGAACAGCTGTTTCATCCTTGGTTTACGCTCCTGTCATGACAAAATAAAGACATTTCATGGTTTCTATTATAACGTTGACCCCACCAGGGCGCTACAATAAAACAGGAGCTTCACTCTATGGATTAGCTTGGGAGGCAGCGGCGCGCTGCCTCACTTTGTATACTACGAGAATAAGCAGGGGAAGTCCGAGCGAAAGAGTTAGATTCCAGTCCACCCAGAATGGGGGAATTTCTTTGACATAGAAGATGATGTCCTTGGAGATGAGCTGTGAGAGTCCGTAGATCAGGAACGCGACAGGGAAGATTAGAGGGCGGTGGCTTTTCAGCTTGAATATTTGCGCGGTTCCGAGTACAAAGGCATAGAAGTAGAGTGCTGTTTTGAAATAGGTCGTGATAATCCAGGCGGTAGCCATAAGCGCTTCGAGCCGCTGCAAGAAGTTGGCGATATTGATTTTTTGGGCCAGGACATAGGCGGCATAGAAATTATGCTCGGAGAAATAAACGCCGAGAACGGTCAGCGAGAGAAACAGAATCAGGTTCAGACCTGCTGCACCCAGGCAGAGCGCAATGAAGATATCACGGTTAATCTTACTGTTCTTGCGGGTGTAAGGATAGACCATGAAGAAGACGCAGATCTCTCCGAAGGGATAGAATACGCCGATCATGATCGTATGCAGCATATCCGGCAGGGGTGTAGTCATCATGGGATAGACACGGTCCAACTGGACCTGCGGAAATAAGAGCACCATCAGGGCCACCAGGAATAAGGCAAACAGCGGAAAGAACACCTGCGCTGCCCGGCCGACCGTCTCAAGCCCCAGACGCAGACCATACACCAGCAGAACAATGCTCATGAACCGGATTACTCCGCCGGGAGTTCCCTCGTAGATCTGGGTACACATGAAATCCTCAATTTCCCTGATATACGTAGAGGCCGCGATGATGAAGAAGAACAGATAATACCCGCCTACCGCGCTGCCTATCCATTTCCCCAGCACCTGCTGGCTGATCTCAATAATATTTTGGTCCGGACTGATATTTGCTACTACAACAAACAGGAAGACTAGTGCAATCCCCGGCGGAATACTGATCAGGGCGGCGATCCAGGCATCCTGATGGGCTTCGGAAGTCATGGCTGCAGGATAGACCAGGGCCATATCCCCGATAAAAGTGAAAAGACCGAGGATTACCAACTGCGCTGTGCTGATCCGCTCTTTTTCAATACTCATCTCTATCCCCCCTTTACATGTGACCTCCAGGGCCTATGAACCCGGAACCCTCTTAGTATGGCATCCCCTTCCAGAATTATGTGAATCAAGTACGGGTCTGAATTTGAGGAATAATTATCAAGCGATGCTACCAAACTAACCGGAATAGAATGTTCACGGGAAGGAGAGGTGATCCGGATGAAGGGTACGGTGGAGGGGAAGTTATCCAGCAGGCTGGAGGTCAATCATGAACAGCTGTACAAGCTGCTGGGCGAGAGCACTGACCTGGTGAGAAAACAGCTGAAGCTGGGAAAGCATACGGAACTGGCTATTTTTTATATTGATGGCCTGATAGATAATCAGCTGCTGCATAATTCGATTCTGTATTCGCTTCAGGAGGGACGGACCTCGGTTCTTCTGGAAGAACAGGACCCGGACAAGAAAATAGAAATCTTGACCAGCCGTGTGCTAATGGCCGGGGATCTTACCGTGGTTCAGGATTACGCCCAGTTCGTACACGACCTGTTATCCGGCAACGTGATGCTGATGGTGGAGGGGACGGCCTCAGCGCTGCGGATCGGGCTGCCCGGCTGGGAAGACCGGGGTGTAAGTGAGCCCAGCTCGCAGTCTGTGGTCCGCGGACCGATGGAGGGGTTCAGCGAGAATCTGCGGACCAACACCGCGCTAATCCGCCGCAAAATCAAGGACAGTCAGCTGTGGCTGGAAACGATGCAGATCGGCCGCGTCACCCAGACCAGTGTCTCGATTATGTATCTCTGTCATATTGCGAATAAAGAGCTGGTGCAGGAAGTGAAGCGGCGCCTGAACAGCATTGATACGGACAGTATTCTGGAGAGCGGCTATATCGAGGAATTTATTCAGGATAAGGTGGCGACACCCTTTCCCACGATCTATAACAGTGACCGGCCGGATACCATCGCGGCGGGCATCCTGGAAGGGAAGGTGGCTATCCTGGTTGACGGGACCCCTTTTGTGCTGCTGGCCCCGACCGTATTTGTCTCCTTCTTTCAGTCGGCGGAGGACTATTACCAGCGGGCGGATATCTCTACCCTGTTGCGGTTCATCCGGTTTCTGGCTTTTTTTATCACCTTGTTTGCCCCTGCGTTCTATGTGGCTATCACAACCTTTCATCAGGAGATGATCCCGACCAATCTGGTGATCAGCCTGGCGGCCCAGCGGGAGACGGTGCCGTTTCCGACTTTTGTCGAAGCGCTGATGATGGAATTGACCTATGAGATTCTGCGGGAAGCAGGGGTACGGATTCCTAAGAACGTGGGCCAGGCTGTCTCCATCGTCGGTACGCTGGTCATCGGGCAGGCGGCGGTTGCGGCGGGGTTCATCTCCTCGGCGATGGTTATCATTGTATCCATTACAGCGATCTCAAGCTTTGTGATTCCCGAAGCCGGGATGTCCATCGCCGCACGAATTATCCGGTTTTTCCTGATTGCACTGGCCGGGTTCATGGGGCTGTACGGAATATTGTGCGGAGTATTCATAGTGGTGCTGCATCTCGTCAGCCTGCGTTCCTTCGGCGTTCCTTATATGAGTCCGCTGGGGCCCTTCCGGCCGGCAGACCTTAAGGATTCTATCTTCAGGTTCCCCTGGCCGTTCCTGAGAACTAGACCGCAAGAGAATAGAATACAGAATCTGCACCGCCAGAACAGATCCAAACGCGGAGGTTCCTGATATGACAAGCCGAATAAAGAGAGCCGTTGCTGCTTGCCTTCCCCTCCTGCTGATTTCCCTGCTGCTTAGCGGGTGCTGGGAGAGGAAGGAACTGAATGAACTGGCTTTTGTGCTGGCGCTGGGCCTCGATAAAGCGGAGAACGGCTACAACGTAACGATGCAGGTGGTTATCCCCTCTTCTATCTCTTCACAGAATTCGGGAGGAACAGGGGGGAGCGGGGTTCCCGTAGTTGTCTATAATTTCACAGTGCCAACAGTCTATGAATCCCTCCGCAAGTTCAATCTGGTCAGCTCCCGCTCCCCGTATCTGGGCCATATCCGGGTACTGGTGATCGGAGAAGAGCTGGCACGGGAAGGGGTGGGCGAGACGCTGGATGTGATCAAAAGAAGCCGGGAGCCGCGTATGGACTTCTATGTGATGGTTGCACGGAAGACAACTGCCGAGAATGTGCTGAAGGTGCTGACCCCGCTGGACCGGCTGCCGGCTACTAAATTATTCAGTTCCCTGGATAAGTCCTACAAAATTTCCTCCAAGACTGTTGCGGTCACGCTGGATGAATTCATCGAGGACCTGCTCCTCCAGGGGGAGAGTCCGGTGTTAACCGGAGTGGAGGTGGAGGGTGATCCCGAGGCAGGCAGTAAGAAAAGCAATGTGGAACAGACAGACCCCGGAACGAAACTTCACTATGAGGGTGTTGCCGTATTCAAAGGGGACAAGCTGCTTGGCTGGATAGATGATGACTATACGGCTGGCTTCAATTATGTGACTGATAATGTCACCAAAAATACGGGGCACTTCAAAGACGAAACCGGAAGCCTGATCATTATAGAGGCGCTTACCTCCACTACCAGCCGGAAGGTGAAAATCATAGACGGCGACCCGCATATATATTTGAGCGCGGAAACACTATGCAATGTGCAGGAGGTTGAAGGCGCGGATAAGCTGGATACGGAGGCCAAGATCAGATTACTTGAAGAGAAGACGGAGGATCGGATTGTAAAGCGGATGGAAAAAGCTGTAGAGGGAATCAGCAAGCAGTTCAATGTGGATATCTTCGGCTTCGGCCAGTCGATATACCGTAAGAGTCCGAAGGCATGGGAGAGGCTGAAGGAAGGGAAGGGAGAAGACTATCTCAGAACACTCCCTGTCCATTACGAGTCTAGTGTAACGATCAACCGGATCGGTACGATTGATAATTCTTTTCTTGAAGATATTAAGGAGTGAGGCTGTATGCTGCTGGTGCTGATGTTTGCTCTGATTGCTGCAGGCTGTGTAGCCATTGATCTGTCCTCTCTGAAGGGCAGGCAGAAGCGGCGTGACCGTGTGGTCTGGGGTCTGCTGTGGATCGTTGGAATGGCTGCCACGATATGCACGCTGCTCAAAATCCAGGTTCCCAGCCCGCTGCTGCTGATTATATTCATCTTCAAGCCGATCAATGATCTGGTCGCTTCGTGGTTCTGATCATGGCTTCGGTCTCATTGCAGGTCTTCTTCATGAAGGCCTGCTATTTGGCATGTTTGGGTAATTATCGTAAATGTCGAATTGAGATTGACGAATTGAGTTTATAGTCGTATGATGTGTGTTATAAAAGTTCCTGAGTAATATTAAGTAACTATATAATAAAATGATAATAACGGGAGGAATGAAAGTGGACTCATCTACATTTGTACTTTTTGGCGCAACCGGGGACTTGGCGAAGCGAAAAATCTTTCCCGCTCTATACAACCTGTTCACGGATGGCAAGCTTTCCGGTCCTCTCTCAGTCATTGGGCTGGGCAGAAGGGAACTCACTAAAGAGACGTTCCAGCGTCAGGTGCTGGATTCCCTGCGCACCTTCTCGCGCCGTCCGGTAGAGGATACAGCGGCGCTGCAGAATTTCCTGCAGGCTTTTGAATATAGTGTGCTGGATGTCGGGCGTCCTGAGGATTATGTGAAGCTGCTTGGGCATGTACAGCGCCGGGAGGAAGAGCTGAGGCTTCCGCAAAACCGGATGTTCTATCTGTCGGTCGGTCCCGAATTCTTCGGGGAGATTGCCGCAGGCATCAATGCCAGCGGCCTTGGGGATACCCAGGGCTGGAAACGTCTGATCATCGAGAAGCCGTTTGGACGGGATCTGCAGTCGGCACGCGTGCTGAATGAGAGCTTGAGCGAAGCTTTTGCAGAGGAGGAAATCTTCCGTATAGACCACTTCCTCGGCAAGCCGATGGTGCAGAACCTGGAGGTGCTGAAATACTCTAACCCTGTGCTGCGGGCCTTGTGGCAGAACCGGTATATCGCCAATGTTCAGATTACCGCCAGTGAAACGGTAGGGGTGGAAGAGCGGGCGGGTTACTATGATAAGGCTGGCGCGCTGCGTGATATGTTCCAGAACCATATGCTCCAGTTGCTCATGATGATGGCGATGCAGCTGCCGAAGGGCAGTACACCGGAGGATGTGCGCAGCAAAAAACGGCATGTCATCCGTTCCGTCCGGCCCCTGCTTCCGGAAGAGGTAGCACAGCATGTAGTGCGCGGCCAGTATGCAGCGGGGGCGATGCGCGGACAGCAAGTGCCTGCGTATACCGTTGAACCGGGGATCGCAGCCACCTCACAGAATGAGACGTATATTGCTGCACGCCTGTGGATCGATGATCCGCTGTGGAATGATGTGCCGTTCTATATTCGTACAGGTAAGCGCATGAAGGAGAAATCCACACGGATTGTTATAGAATTCAAAGAGCCGTTTAATGATGTGCATAACAAGAACCGTAACAAGCTGCCGCTTGACCCTAATCTGCTGGTGATTGATATTGGCCCGCATGAGGGCATCTCCCTGACTCTGAATACCAAGAATCCGCTTCAGCACGGGCAGCTTGAGCCGGTTAGCATTAAGCATGAGCCGGTCAATCCTGATGTGCCGGAAGCTTATGAGAATCTGATCTATGATGCGATGCTCGGCGATGCCACGTTCTTCGCCCATTGGGAGGAAGTTGAGTTGTCCTGGCAGTGGGTTCAGCCTATAATCGAAGCAACAGCAGAAGGCAGCCTGCCGCTGCACCTGTATCCTGCCGGATCTAATGGCCCGGCGGCAGCAGACCAGCTCCTTGGCGAGTTCCACTGGTGGCTGGATGAACCGGAGAATGCAGAGCCTGCACACGTTCATCGGACAGAGTTAGCTTTTATATGACAACACTATTCGGAGGGATTCATTATGAAAGTCGGATTAATCGGACTGGGCAAAATGGGCTTCAATCTCGGCCAGAATCTATTGGAGCATGCTCACGAAGTAGTAGCGTATGATGTGAATGCCGCTGCCGTGCAGGAACTGGCCGAACGCGGGGCGTCCGGGGCAGCAAGCCTGGAGGAGCTTACGGGTTTGCTTGATTCCCCGCGCGTTCTCTGGATCATGGTTCCCCATACTTTTGTAGATTCAGTGATTGCTGAACTGACGCCCCTATTATCCAAGGGAGATATCATTATCGAAGCCGGGAACTCTCATTATAAAGAGTCGATCCGCCGTCATGACGAGCTTGGCGCCCACGGGATTCATTTCCTGGATGCCGGAACGTCCGGCGGAATGGAAGGCGCGCGGAATGGCGCATGTTATATGGTTGGCGGAGATGAGGAGGCGTGGGCGGTGGCCGAACCGCTGTTCCGGGACACCGCTGTGGAGAACGGGTACCTGTATGCCGGCAAATCCGGCAGCGGACATTTCCTCAAGATGGTACACAACGGCATTGAATACGGGATGATGGCCGCCATTGGCGAGGGCTTCGAGGTGCTGGAGAAAAGCGGGTATGACTTCGACTTCGAGCAGGTGGCCCGCGTCTGGAATAACGGCTCGGTGGTCCGCTCCTGGCTGATGGAGCTGATCGAACGCGCCTTCTCCAAGGACGCCAAGCTGGAGGAGATCAAAGGAATCATGCATTCCTCCGGGGAGGGAAGATGGACGCTGGAGACTGCATTTGACCTGCAGGCGGCGACCCCGGTCATCGCCATGGCTCTGCTCATGCGTTACCGGTCGCTGGAGACCGACACCTTCACCGGCAAAGTCGTCGCCGCCTTGCGCAACGAATTCGGCGGCCATGCGGTGGAGTCGAAGTAAGCAGCAGCAATTAGGCTGAAGCGGTGATATCAGGGGGCTGTCCCAAAGCCATGAAATGGCTGTTTGGGCAGCCTCTTCTGTTTCGGCTTCGGTCGAAAGTCGGGCTGGAAGCGGGACATACGGGAAGTGAAAGGGATAAATCCCATTAAATCGGCCGGAAGCGGGCCGGATGGGAAAATGAAAGGGATAAATCCCATTAAATCGGCCGGAAGCGGGCCGGATGGGAAAATGAAGGGGATAAATCCCATTAAATCGGCCGGAAGTGGGCCCGATGGGAAAATGAAAGGGATAAATCCCATTAAATCGGCCGGAAGTGGGCCGGATGGGAAAAAGAAAGGGATAAATCCCATTAAATCGGCCGGAAGTGGGCCGGATGGAGAACTGAAAGGGGCTGTCCCAAAAGTAATTTTCTATGAGCGACGACAGCCACTTGCAGAAATCCCCGGAAGCCTCGATTGTTCTTCAGTTGTCCAAGCAATTTCCGGTTCTGTCATTCAGCGTACAGCTAATGGGTCGTCTTTTAAGGCAACACCTCCTTACGCAACTGCCGAACGCTCTCTGAGCGATTTTTTTGTTTCTTTTTTAGCATGGATGATCGTGTCCCACTTAAACAGCGGAGCGGACGGAACGACCCGCGTAAAAGCGGAAGCGGTCGCCTTTGTGTCCGGATTTTCACCGCTAAGGGGAATGAAAAAAATCTGGACACAACAGTTATTGGAGCAACGGTCCGTTTGCGGAGCGTCCACCTAAGTGCTCACGTTGGTCCTACTCCGCAATAAAGAGCTGTCCCAAGCAGCCATTTCATGACTTTTGGTTCAGCCCCATTGAATCCGCCGAATACCCGCCAACCGAGCAAATGAAGAGCACTAGTGCACCTGAATTCACCGAATACCCGCCAATCGAGCAAATGAAGAGCACTAGTGCACCTGAATCCGCCGAATACCTGCCAACTGTGCAAATGAAGAGCACTAGTGCACCTGAATCCGCCGAATACCTGCCAACCGTGCAAATGAAGAGCACTAGTGCACCTGAATCCGCCGAATAGCCGCCAACCGAGCAATCAAGCCAATGGAGAAGTGCTGCTCTTTGTTGTGCCTGGCACAGAGAATCAGACAACCCGCCCGAAGCATATAAGTACAGAAACATGAAAATGGGCGGGGGAGATGGCAGGTGTCCCGTAATCAGGAATTCAGAGTCTATCTGATCACGAAGAGAGATATTTTACGGTTTATTGTGGTTGAGATCATAATCGGCAGTATGACGTATAAGCTGGCTTTGAACCTTTGTCATAATACGATTCTGGCGGGGGCGGGGGGCTGGGCCTGTACGGAAGGGCTGAAGCGGCTGGTGAAGCTGGTCGGGTGATGGGTAATAACGGGGATTCCCCGGACTGTCTATCTGATGTACTATATATAGAAACAGACATAGATCGACAGACAGAGGGAATGGTGATGCACAGATGGTTAACCTACTGGAAGTATTACACAAAGAAATTATGCCGGCAGAAGGCTGCACCGAACCGATTGCGGTAGCTTATGCCGTCTCGTTGGCGGCTGAACTGGTGGAGGAGGAGATTACGGCGATTCAGCTGTTCCTCAGCGGCAATATCATCAAGAATGCGATGGGCGTAGGGATTCCTGGTACAGGCCAGACGGGCTTGCCGATAGCGGCGGCCTTGGGTGCGGTGGTGCGCCGCTCGGAGCGGAAGCTTGAGATTCTGTCCGGGCTGACCCCGGAGGAGCTGGCAAGTGCAGAGGGACTGCTGGAGCGTAAGCTGCTGGAGGTTGAGCTGAAGGATACGCCGGAGAAGCTATATATAGAAGCGAGAGTACACAGCAAGAACCATACCGCCACAGCGATCCTGGTAAAAGAGCACACGAATGTGCAGTTTCTGGCGAAGGATGGCCAGCGGCTTGAGCCGAAAATGGACAAGGCCGACTGCGGAGACCCGCTAAGTCTGGACCCTGAGGTATACTCGGTCACACTCGAAGATATCTATGCATTCGTTGAGAATACATCATTCGAGGATCTTCGCTTCCTGCTGGAGGGAGCGGTTATGAATAAGGCGATCTCGGAGGAAGGGCTGCGCGGGGAGTATGGCCTTCAGGTGGGCCGGAAAATGAGCCAGCAATCCGCCCTCAATCTGTTCGGCGCGGATGTGGCGAACCGGATCATTGCCGCAACGGCAGCCGCATCCGATGCACGGATGGACGGCAGTGCCATGCCGGTAATGACGACGGCGGGCAGCGGCAATCAGGGGATTGCCTGTACTATGCCGGTCATTGCTCTGGCCGAGCTCCTCGGCAAAGATGAGGAGACCCTGGCAAGAGCAATGGCGCTCAGCAATCTGATTACCATCCATGTGAAGCATTACATTGGCCGTCTGTCCCCGCTTTGCGGTTCAGGCATTGCAGGCGGTGTAGGGGCGGGCAGCGGCATTGTCTATCTGATGGGCGGGACGCTTGCGCAGATCAAGCACTCCATCCAGAACACGATAGCCTCTACTTCCGGCATGATCTGCGATGGCGCCAAGCCAACCTGTGCACTCAAAATCTCCACGGCTACCAACGCGGCCATTCAGTCCGCCACCCTCGCCATGAACAATATCTCCGCGAGTCTCAATGACGGTGTCATCTTCGAGAAGGTGGAGGATACGATCAAGAATATGGAGACCTTGGTCCAGGAGGGGCTTGCCGCCACAGATCAGGCCATTCTGAATATTATGCTCTCCAAGGGAGCCTCTTCTTCATAGATAGCAGGACAAGTACTGGATGTCTCAGCGTTTAGCGTTTGTAATCCGGTTGCGGCAACGAAACGGGCTGTGGATTGGCAAGTACCCAATTCACGGCCAATTCGCATAATCTGGCCGGCTCATCATTGCCGTTGCCATGGCGCAGGTATCCGGCTAAATCCGCCGCTTCCTTCAGGTGCGTAGGGTCCAGTGGTGTGCCCGAGGCGAAGTGCAGGAGCAGCGCCTTCAGCATTTTACGGAAATCGGCATCCCAGTTGCCTCCGCCGTTATTCATGATTTCATGTGAGATCCGGCCGGTGATGCGAATGACCTCTCCCTGTACGGTGAGCGCATGTCCTGATGCCGGGATTAGTAATTCCCATAGCTCCTGGTGCTGATCCTGCCATCTTGTGCTGTTTACCTCGATCCTGGAAACGCCGTCATGCATCACCCGCGCTGCTACAGGCTCCACATCGAATAGCTTGTACAGTGAGTCCAGGGCCTCGGCGGTTTCGCTTAAGCGCTCTTTATTGAAATTGGATCTGGCGAATTCAAAGCTCTTGCCGATATTCTTCACAGATTCCTTCATCTCCGGTGTGATCACCGCCCCGGCATCCAGCAGGATGTGCGAGATTTCCAGCATGTCGGCGATATCGCTATTCCGGCATTGCAATAGGGCCTTAGACAGCGGTGTGTTCCCCGACTTATTCACCGCATGGACATTGGCGCCGTGGGCCACCAGATCCCGTACCGCCTGTGTACGGTAATAGTTGACCGCAGCGTGCAGCGGGGTCTGATTCTGATAATCTACGGCTTCCAGCTCCGCACCAAGCTCCAGGAACAGAGGGATATTGCCGGACCAGGTTCCGGCCTGCGAATACAGCGGGGTGCGCTGATATTTGTCCCTGGCGTTAATGTCGGCACCCTGCTCCACCAGCCAGCGGACCAGCTCGTCCGGAATCTGCCGGATGCTGAGTGCGGGTTCTTTGTAAGACCCCAAGGTGGCATTCCAATCACATTTCTCAAAAACAGCCTTCAGTGCATCGATATCCCCTGATTTAACCAGCTCGCGGAAGTCCGCGGGTAAGGTTATTCTCTTTTTGCCCATTTGATTATTTCTCCTCCCTAAGATGAATCTCCCATGACAGATCTCCCATAAACTTAGTACAATACTTCCACATTCTGCTCGGACAACAGCTTCAGCCACGCTTCCGAAGGCTTGCGGTCGGTAATCAGCACATCGATCCGGCTTAGCTCTGCGAGCCTGGCGAAGGCCGTCTGGTCGAACTTGGTATGGTCCGCGAGCAGCACAACCTTCTGTGCCTGGCGCAGCATATATTTCTTCAGCTCACATTCCGGTTCATTGGAATCGGTGACCCCGCGGCCCATATCGAGGGCCTTGCAGCTGATTACGGCGGTGTCCACATTGTAGCGCTGGATGGTCTCATGGGCTACGGGGCCGACAAGCGACAGGGAACGGTGGCGGAGTGAGCCGCCTGTAGAAATAATGCTGTGGCTTGAACTCGCGAACTCATGAAGAATATTGATCGAATTGGTGATGATCGTCAGATTACTTTTATTACCCAGCAGCTTCAGGAATTCAAACGAAGTCGAGCTGGGGTCGACCATCAGGGTATCCCCGTCATTAATCAGATCCAGCGCCTGGATCGCTATTGCGCGTTTGATATCCGTATTGAGTGCTCCCCGGGTCAGAAAAGGCAGATCCTCATTGGTATGCCTGTTCAGCATGGCTCCACCGTAGGTACGGCTCACAATGCCATCCTTCTCCAGCTTCTCCAGGTCTCTGCGGATCGTCTCCTCAGTAACCTCGAACATCCGGCTCAGATCGGACACCAGTACCCGTTTGTCCTGATGGACAAGGTCGATTATTTTTTTGCGTCTTTCGGCAGCGAGCATAGGTATCACCTTTCCAGAGTTGATAGTCTTAATATAGACTGTTATTTCTGTGTTGTACAACATGGTGAGCCTCATTTGCTCTGAAACCCACAATAATGATCGTTTATTTCCCACGAAACAAATAATAAACAAATAAAAACAACTTATTTAGTGTTTAAAATGTTGACAACACAGATTAACGGCGATACGATGAGAAGGTCAACAGGTGGAGTGTATGCTTACAGTGTTCATTAACTATTTATGTGCCCGGGAGGCTGGTTAAGCAATGAGTACTCATGTCTATTATGTGCCGTCGATTAACATTATGGGAAAGGGCTGTCTGAAGGACATCGCCCCGTACATTCAAGAGCTGAAGCTGAACAAGGCGCTTGTGGTCACAGACAAGTTCCTGATGAAGAGCGGAATCGCCGGAAGACTGCTGGCTGTGCTGGATGAAGCGGGAATTCAGTATGTGATATATGATGAAGTGAAGCCGAACCCTACCTGCAAAAATGTCCATGACGGCGTAGACTTCCTGAAGCAGCACGAATGTGACTATCTGATCTCTATCGGCGGCGGATCGCCGCAGGATACGGCCAAGGCCATCGGCATTGTTGCCACTAACGGCGGGCATATTGCCGATTATGAAGGCGTTCACATATCCAAAAATAAATCTCTGCCGATTGTTGCGGTGAACACGACGGCCGGGACTTCAAGTGAAGTGACGATCAACTACGTGATTACGGATGAAGAGCGCAAGATCAAGATGGTCATGGTAGACAAGAACAGCATCGCCACCCTCTCGGTGAATGATCCGGAGCTGATGGTCGATAAGCCTGCTGCGCTGACGGCAGCAACGGGCATGGATGCACTGACGCATGCGATTGAAGCGCTGGTCACTCCAGGCGCATATCCGGTAACCGATGCTACCGCACTGGCTGCGGTGGAGCTGATTTTCGCCAATCTGGCGCGGACAGTAACGAATGGACACGATATTGAGGCGCGTGAGCAGATGGTCTATGCAATCTTCCTCGGCGGCCTCGCCTTCAATAACGCAGGCTTAGGCTACGTGCATGCCATGGCCCATCAGCTCGGCGGGGTCTATGATCTGCCGCACGGCGTGTGCAATGCAATGCTGCTGCCTTACGTGGAAGAAGAGAATGCCAAGCATGTGCCGGAGAAGTTCAGAGCGATTGCCAGAGCGGCCGGTATGCATACTGAAGGACGCAGCGACAAGGAATGTGCGGATTACGTCATTGAAGCGATCAAGGCCTTGTCCAAGGAAGTTGGCATTCCTGCCAAACTGTCCGAGCTGGGGGTAGCGGAAGTAGATCTCGATCTGCTGGCTGAGAACGCCATGAAGGATGCCTGCGCGCCCGGTAACCCTTTTATTCCTACCAAAGATGAAGTAATCGCGTTATTCCGCAGAATTCTGTAAATCACCTCCCATAGAATAGGAGATTCCCAATGACCCATCATATCGCCGTCGATATCGGCGCCTCCAGCGGACGGCTGGTACTCGGACAGCTCGTGGACGGGAGCCTCACGCTTGCGGAGCTTCACCGTTTCAGCAATGCCTTCACGGAGCAGGAAGGCTCCTGCTTCTGGGATATGGATTATTTATTGAATGAAATTATTAACGGTCTGCAGCAGGCGAAGCTAAGAGGCATTCACGAATGCACCCTCGGCATTGATACCTGGGCGGTAGATTATGTGCTGCTGGATGCCGAAGGCAAGCGGATAAGCGCGGTCTATGCCTACCGTGACCACCGGACCGACGGGGTGATGGAAGAAGTCGGGCGGCTCCTTCCGCCAGAGAAGGTCTACGCCAAAACGGGCATTCAGCAGCTTCCCTTCAATACGCTGTATCAGCTATATGCGCATGACCGGGAAGAACTGGAGACGGCGGATCAGATCCTGCTGGTGCCGGATTATCTCTACTACCGGCTCGGCGGACGGAAGATGAACGAGGTTACCAATGCATCCACGACACAGCTATTGAATCTGGCGACCCGAGATTTCGACCCTGAGCTGCTGGAATTCCTGGGTCTGCGGCGTGAACAGTTCGCCCCATTGACTGAGCCGGGGAAAGAGCTTGGCTTCCTCTCAGCGGAGCTGGTGGAACGGTATGATCTGCCGGAATGCCGCCTGATCTGCGTGGCTACACATGACACGGCATCTGCGGTACTTGGTGTGCCTGCTCAGAAGGGCCGTGCGTCAGCCTATCTTAGCAGCGGAACCTGGTCTCTGCTGGGAGTAGAGCTGGATCACCCCCTTAATGACCGCAGAGCGATGGCAGCCAATTATACCAACGAGTGGGGCGCTAACGGGACTTACAGGTTCCTGAAGAATATTATGGGCCTCTGGCTGATCCAGGAAATGCGCAGGCTGGACGGAGAAAGGTTTAGCTTCGCGGAACTGGCAGAGCAGGCCGGTGTATGCGCAGGCTTCCGCAGCCTGATTCCCTGCAATCATCCGCGGTTCCTGAACCCGGACGATATGATTCAGGAGATCCGCCAGGCCTGCCTGGAGAGCAGCCAGCCTGTGCCGCAGACGGCGGGCGAGCTGGCCCGCTGTATCTTCGACAGTCTGGCGCTATCCTACCGCAGCTATCTGTCTGAATTGGAAGACCTCATCGGGGGGCGCATCGAAGTGCTGCAAATTGTCGGCGGCGGCGCTAACAATAGGCTGCTGTGCCAGCTGACGGCGGATGTGACCGGCAGGGAAGTGCTGGCCGGACCAACCGAATCCACAGCCTTGGGTAATCTGGCTGTGCAGATGATTGAGGCGGGCCGCATGGCAGACATCCATGAAGCCCGGCGGATCATCGGCCAGTCCTTTGCGATCCAGTCTTATCTGCCGCAGCCGGTTCCTCAGCTAACGGAGCTGCTAGACCGCTGGAAGCAGCTTCATCCGGGAGCAAATATTCACAATATGTAATTAGGAGGCAACAGCATGGATCAGAGCATCATTAACAGCTACAACGAAGCGAAGAAATTATATGCAGCCCATGGGATTGATACGGACGGGGTGCTGAAGAAGCTGGCCCGGATCAAAATCTCACTCCATTGCTGGCAGGGCGACGATGTACGGGGCTTCCTGTTCAAGGATAAAGAGCTGAGCGGCGGCATTGCCGTGACCGGCAGCTACCCCGGCCGGGCCGGTACACCGGATGAGCTGCGTCAGGATTTGGAGAAGGCCCTCTCGCTGATTCCCGGCAAGCATAAGGTCAATCTGCATGCGATCTATGCTGATACGAAGGAGCAGGTGGATCTGGATGAGCTGGCGCCGCGCCATTTCACGAACTGGGTGGAATGGGCCAAGGAGCAAGGTTTAGGTCTTGATTTCAATCCGACCTGCTTTTCGCATCCGAAGGCGGCAGACGGCTTCACCCTCAGCCATGCGGACGAAGAGATCCGCAGCTTCTGGATTAAGCACTGCAAGGCTTCCCGCAGAATCGCGGAGAATTTCGGCCGTGAACTGGGGCAGCCCTGTGTAACGAACTTCTGGGTACCGGACGGCTATAAAGATACTCCGGTGGATCGTCTGGCACCGCGCGTACGTCTTAAGGAATCGCTGGATGAAATCTTCAGCGAGGAGATTGATCCGCAGTACAATATTGATGCCGTGGAGAGCAAGCTGTTCGGTATCGGCTCGGAGAGCTACGTTGTCGGATCACATGAGTTCTACATGGGCTACGGCCTGACACGCGGTAAGGCCATCTGCCTGGATGCCGGGCATTTCCATCCGACGGAAGTGATCTCGAACAAGCTCAGCTCCATCCTGATGTTCAGTGAGCAGCTGCTGCTGCATGTCAGCAGACCGGTCCGCTGGGACAGTGATCATGTGGTCACGATGGACGATGAACTGCTGGAGATTGCCCGCGAGCTGGTTCGCGGGGAGCTGCTGCCGCGCACGCATATCGGGCTCGACTTCTTCGACGGCAGCATCAATCACCTGGCGGCTTGGGTAATCGGCACGCGCAATACGATCAAGGCCCTGCTGCGCGCTATGCTGGAGCCGATTGAGGAGCTTCGGGCCAATGAACAGGCCGGAGATTACACCTCACGGCTGGCCCTGGTGGAAGAATTCAAGTCCTACCCGTTCGGTGCTGTCTGGGATTACTACTGCGCTTCGCAGGGGACTCCGGTCCGCGAGCAATGGCTGGCTGAAGTGAAGCGCTATGAGCAGGACGTATTGTCTCTAAGATAAGATCAGGCTGCTGAAATCACAAAATCACAAAATAACAAGTACCCGCACGCTGAAGGTGCATATAGAAGGAGAGAGTATATGAGTACTTCCGTAATTGAATCCAAAGGGTATATATCCGGCGTCACCGCGCCTTTTATTGAGGAAATGTCCGAAATTACCCATCACATGTGGTCGTTGGGCTGGGATGAGCTGAACGGGGGCAACGTCAGTTACCTCCTGGATGAAGAAGAGGTAGCCAAGTATATCAATATCCGTGAGCCGCTGCGTACGATCAGCCTTACCTTCCCTGTAGCGGAGCTGGCGGGCAAATACTTCATCGTTACCGGATCAGGCAAGTATTTTCGTAATGTGATCAAAGACCCGGAGGCCAATCTGGGTGTGCTGCGTGTAAGCAGCAGCGGTGAGAGTGTGGAGGTGCTATGGGGACTGCGGGGCGGCGCTGTTCCGACCAGTGAGCTGGCTTCCCACTTCATGAGCCATATCGAACGGCTGAAGGTAGATCCGGCGCACCGGATTGTGCTGCATACCCATGCAACGAATGTCATTGCCATGACCTTCACCCATGATCTGGATGAGCTGAAATTCACCAAGACGCTGTGGGAGATGTGCACAGAATGTCTAGTGGTCTTCCCGGATGGCGTCAGCGTCATTCCCTGGATGGTGCCGGGGAGCAGCGAGATCGGCCGGGCCACCGCTGACCGGATGAAGGAATACCGCGTGGTCATCTGGCCGCAGCATGGGATCTTTGTGACCGGTGCGACGATGGATGCCACCTTTGGACTGGTCGAAACGATAGAGAAAGCTGCGATTGTGTATAACCTGATCGGCGGAAGAGAGGTTCGGCAGAAGATCACCGATCAGCAGCTGGCAGATCTGGCGACAGCCTTCCGGGTGACTCCAAAAGCCGGAGTGCTGGACTTATAAGACTTATCGAATCTCTTAGACTGGCAGTCATTTGCATTTGCCGCCGGGAACCGTCATACTAATGCTTACTTAAAGTAATCATCAAGTAATCATCGTATGAAATGGAGGCTAATGGATTATGAACGTTGCTGCATTGTTTGAACCTTTTGAAGGCGGAGGCTTGTCCCTAAGCAACCGCGTAGTTATGGCACCGATGACCCGGGTGCATTCTCCTGAGGGCGTACCTGGGCCTGAGGTGGCGGCGTATTACCGCCGCCGCGCGGAAGGCGGAGTGGGCCTGATCATTACCGAAGGCACAGCCATCGATCATCCGGCGGCAGTCAGCCATCAGGATATCCCGAACTTCCATGGCGAAGCCGCCCTCGAGGGCTGGGCGCAGGTCGTGAGCGGGGTGCATGCTGCCGGGGGCAAGATTATGCCTCAGCTCTGGCATGTCGGCATGGCCCGCAGCATTGGTGAGCTGCCTAACGCTTCGGCGCTGCCGATCGGCCCGTCCGGGCTGAATCTGGCTGGAGAACAGGTCACGGAGCCGATGACTAAGAGCGAGATTCAGGTCATCGTCAGTGCCTTTGCCAAGGCAGCGAAGGCGGCCAAGGCCATCGGCTTCGACGGCATTGAGCTGCACGGTGCCCATGGCTATTTGATCGACCAGTTCTTCTGGGAGAAGACCAACCACCGGACCGATGAATACGGCGGCGATCTGGAAGCGCGCACCACCTTCGCGGTGGAAGTGATCGATGCCTGCCGCCGCGCGGTAGGACCGGATTTCCCGATCGTACTCCGCTTCTCGCAGTGGAAGGCCGGGGCCTATGACGCTAAGCTGGCAGCGACTCCCGAAGACCTGGCCCGCTTCCTCACCCCGCTCAGCAATGCCGGTGTGGATATCTTCCACTGCTCGACCCGGCGGTTCTGGGAGCCGGAATTCGCAGGCTCGGAGCTTAACCTGGCAGGCTGGACCAAGAAGATTACAGGCAAGCCTGCGATCACAGTAGGTTCTGTCGGCCTGGACAGCGCATTCACCAGTGCGGTTACGGAGAAGAATGAGGATGACAACCTTGAGCGGCTGCTGCTCCGGCTGGATAAAGGCGAGTTCGACCTGGTAGCGGTAGGCAGAGCCTTGATCAGTGATCCGGCTTGGCCTGCGAAAGTGCAGGCAGGCAAGATTAACGAGATTATTCCGTTCACCTCGGAGTCTACCAAGACATTGTATTAATCAATAGAGCTTGATCTGTAACACCCTGTGCCAAGCCATTAGGTTAGACTTCAAGTCTAGCAGCTCATGGCTGCCCGCATGGGGTGTTTTTTTTGCGGGTGAATCTTTGAAGATGTACTGATTGTTACTGTTTCTAATAATAATACCAATATGCCAACACTCTTCTGTATTCTCTCGAATATTGCTATTAATATAGCTGGATTTAGATTGAGAGGGGAGCTGGAAATGGCAATTTTATCTACAGGACCGATTGAGAATAATATTGCAAGCAATACGGGGACCCGCCCGACTCAAAGGGTAACACTCAAAATAGACGGCCGCAATATAACCGGATTCTTCGATATTCTTATTTTGGGTTATACCCTGAACGGCATACGCACCTTATATGTGCAGGAGGAGATCAGTGTGGCTCCCTCCCAAGTGGTTACCAGAATTTACTATGCGGACCTGGATGCTTTTGAATTCGTGTTCAACACGACAGGAACGGCAGTCTCGGAAGCGCAGGTATCCCTATGGGGCCAAAATGCCAGCGGGCAGTTGGTAACAGCACACCGGCTGGTCTCGCAGGAGTTGCTGGGAGAAGGGGCAACAGGAGTCACCGGAGCCACAGGTGTGACGGGAATAACGGGGGCCACGGGTGTGACGGGTGCAACAGGAGTCACCGGAGCCACAGGTGTGACGGGAGTAACGGGTGTGACGGGTGCCACGGGTGTGACGGGTGTGACGGGTGTGACGGGAGTGACGGGAGTGACGGGAGTGACGGGAGTGACGGGAGTGACGGGAGTGACGGGAGTGACGGGTGTGACGGGTGTGACGGGAGTGACGGGTGCGACGGGGGCAACAGGAGTCACCGGAGCCACAGGTGTGACAGGAGCCACGGGTGTAACAGGTGTGACGGGGGTAACGGGTGTGACGGGGGCAACAGGAGTCACCGGAGCCACAGGTGTGACAGGAGCCACGGGTGTAACAGGTGTGACGGGTGCAACAGGTGCAACTGGAGCCACGGGTTTGACTGGTGTAACGGGAGCCACAGGCGCACTGGCGTCATCTTATGCTTATATTTTCAATACGGCGGCTCAGACCGTGGCTACCGAAGCGGATGTTACTTTTGACAGCAATGAGAGTCTTGTCGGCTTCTCGCATACCCCTAATACAGCTCAGATTAATGTTGAGAATGCAGGAGATTATGCGGTAATCTTCATTGTCACCGCAGTGGAACCGAATCAGTTCACTTTGTATCTGAACGGTGCACCTGTAGGTGGCAGCGTCTATGGTTCAGGAGCGGGAACACAGCCTAACCCCGGGATGGTGATTATCTCTGTAGTCCCCGGCGATGTAATTACTTTAAGGAACCATTCCAGTGCCGCTGCAATTACTTTACAGACCCTGGCCGGAGGAACGCAGATCAACTCCAACGCATCGATTTTGATCTATAGGCTTGGGGATTAAGACGTCTGGCGGCAAGCTGGTTATAATAAATAAGTCCGGGACCTTACATTAAAGGCCGGGCTTTTTTGTCGTATAGGAAATTATATTATCCGTCTGTTGTGGATAAGGGGGCGTAGCGTGGGGAGAAGTACTCTTTGAATGATCCGGAGGCCGCATGAGTATATGAGGAGCTCAGAATGTATGGCGTGAAGGCTTGTGGCCCGAATGTATGCGGAAAACGGCATACATTTGCTAGCGCGCAGGTAATCTCATTCACCCGCAGGGTGATTTTGTTCAAACATATAGAATTTATATGTTGCACATGATAAATTATCCTTCTATTTCTCGCTGAAACGGTACCGTCCTTTAAAAGGACGGCAAAGCGTTTCCACTTGCGCTGGAGATACTCCTGAGTTGCGTGCCTCATACTGAAGCTCTAAGCAATAAGTTATTTTAAATCTGATGTTATACAAGACGCAATAGTCAGACTACTGACTTGCCCTCTCTTCCTGCCGCCGCGCGATAGGACCGGATTTCCCGATCGTACTCCGCTTCTCGCAGTGGAAGGGCGGGGCCTACGACGCTAAGCTGGAGGAGACGCCGGAGGATCTGGCCCGTTTCCTGACCCCGCTCAGCAATGCCGGGGTAGATATCTTCGCATTCACCAGTGCGGTTATGAAGAATAATGAGGATAACAACCTTGAGCGGCTGCTGCTCCGGCTGGATAAGGGGGAGTTCGATCTGGTGGCAGTAGGCAGAGCCTTGATCAGCGGTCTGGCTTGACCTGCCAAGGTACAGGCGGGTGCGATTCATGAGATTAATCATTTTACCTATGATTCCACTAAGACTTTGTATTATTAGATAGCTACCCTGTGAAGCGTCCTGTGCCCATGGCATGGGGTGTTTCTTTTTGCCCAGCCATCCCAATCCATTATCCAGGGCCCAGGCGGAACTTCTTCTCGCATACAGACTTCGCAATATCCCCTCTGGATTTATGAGTCGCTACTACCTCTCCGTCATACAGGATTGTGCAGCTTATCCAAGTGGCATCGGCATCCTTTTCTGCTTGTACCCTGGTAGAGGTTAACGGTATGAACGTGTCTTTGGGGACAGCAAATTCCTCTCTGTAAGGGAGTTGGATAGAATCGAAATACACACTCTGCGGATGGTCACGGGCATTGACTTCTACCTCCAGATTAAGTGCTGCATCACTATCACTTTCAATTAGCACCTCTACGAGTATAGCGTCCGCTTCCGGTTCAACCGTTGCTGTTGACTCCTCAGCTTTCTTTTCAGGTATTGGATCTGTAGCTGTTCCACAGGCTGACAATAGGATCACTACTCCTGCCAGTACAGCCAGCATCCAAGGATTCTTAAGAATGCCCAGTGATTGTAGCCCTCTATTCATGCCGGTTCTCCTCTCTATGCCCAAGATAATATCCGATCATCTCATCTACAAAAGACATCATTGCGCTATCCATGCCCATCACGACAGGAGTCGCACCGTCAGCGGGCCGGATCATTTCCCAATATCTATCCAGCAGCGTCTCATTACCTTCAAAAAGGTCCAGCGCCATGTTATATAAACGGCCAGCCAGCGTTTGAGCTTCTGAAGAATAGGGGGACGAGGCCATCAACGATACGGCTTGCTCTAAAAGGCGTACAAGCTCCTCCGCTTTGTTGCTGCCGCCGCCCAGGATAGGGAGACGCTTAAGCAGCTCAACCTCCTCAACAGTTAGTGACGGCTCCTCCCTGAATTCGGCTGGAATGATTCCATCGCTTAGAGGACGGTCATTCATAGCTGCAAGGACCTGCATTAAATCTTGCAGATGCTCTGTACCTTTGAGCCGGACGGTATGAAGAGTAGACCTGAGATAATACTGCTTGCGGCTTAACTCTTCTTTTTTTCGTTCGATCAGCTCGATCTGCTCATGCAATGATGCTATCCAATGGTCATGTTCATCCGCAGGACTCTGATTCTGTAACAGCTCTTTTATTTGCTCTAAGGTGTAGCCGATCGATTTCAATAACAGAATTTTTTGAAGCCGGATTACAGCTTGGTTATCGTAGAAGCGGTAACCGTTCTCAGAGACCCTTGTGGGCTGCAGCAGTCCTATATGCTCATAGTGGTATAAGGTTCTTTTGCTGATATTCGCTGTCTTCGCTAAATCGCCAATACGGATCATAGTCACGACTCCCTCCTTATCATCACTTTAAACGATAACGTATACGTTACAGTAAAGCCCCTAGCTCCTGAAATGTTCAGAATGGATTATCTTGGGAGCGGTATGATATAATTTCTCATTAGAAAAGCACGAAAAATACGGGGACATCAGCAGAGGATGTGACTTTAGCATGGCGAAGGGGAGCAAGGATTACGGGCAGTATTTCGATTTCACGGATGCCAAGATCATCAGCGAGACCGAGGGCAAGACCACCTACCGGATCAAAGGCAGAAACGTGCAGATCAACAGCCAGCCCGATTACAAGGAAGGCAAGCGGCGGGGCAAGGAAGAGATTGAGGTGCTGTATCATTTCGACATTCCACCGGAGATGGCAGATTTCGGTGCAGGCAAGAGCTATCATATTACCACTTACGGCTGCCAGATGAATGAGCATGACACGGAGACGATGAAGGGAATGCTGGAGCAGCTCGGTTACCGGGCGGCTGAAGACCGCAGTGAGGCTGATATTATTTTACTTAATACATGTGCGATCCGCGAGAATGCGGAGGATAAGGTATTCGGAGAGCTGGGCCATCTCAAAACGCTGAAGCTGGAGAAGCCCGGCCTGCTCCTGGGGATCTGCGGCTGTATGTCCCAGGAGGAGGGCGTGGTCAACCGGATCATGAGCCGGTACGGCTTCGTTGATCTGATTTTTGGCACACATAATATCCACCGCCTGCCGGAGCTGATCAAGGAAGCGGTATTCAGCCGCGAGCTGGTCATCGAGGTCTGGTCCAAGGAAGGCGATATCATCGAGAATCTGCCGAAGAAGCGGGAGGGTCTGCGCGCCTGGGTGAACATTATGTACGGCTGCGACAAGTTCTGTACCTACTGCATTGTGCCGTTCACCCGGGGGAAGGAGCGGAGCAGACGTCCGGAGGATGTCATTGCCGAGGTGCGGGAGCTGGCCCGCCAGGGGTTCAAGGAAGTGACGCTGCTGGGGCAGAACGTGAACGCCTACGGCAAGGATTTTACGGACATTGAGTATACCTTCGGCGACCTGATGGACGACATGCGTGGGATCGACATTCCGCGTATCCGGTTCATGACCTCGCATCCGCGTGATTTTGACGATAAATTGATTCATGTGCTGGGCAAAGGCGGCAATCTGGTGGAGCATATCCATCTGCCGGTGCAGTCGGGAAGCACAGCCGTGCTGAAGCGCATGAGCCGCAAATATACCCGTGAAGCCTATCTGGAGCTGGTCCGCAAAATTAAGGCAGGCGTGCCGGATACGGTGCTGACTACTGATATTATCGTCGGCTTCCCCGGTGAGACAGAGGAGCAGTTCGAGGAGACACTGTCCCTGGTGCGCGAAGTAGGGTATGATATGGCGTATACCTTCATTTATTCTCCGCGCGAAGGGACTCCGGCAGCCGGGATGGAGGATAATGTTCCGCCAGAGGTCAAGAGCGCGCGTCTCCAGCGTCTTAATGATCTGATCAAGGAGCAGAGCCGGCTGGGGAATGAGCGGATGCTGGGCCAGCAGGTGGAGGTTCTGGTGGAAGGCGAGAGCAAGAATAATGCCCGGATGCTGGCCGGACGTACCCGTGACAGTAAGCTGGTGCATTTTGAAGGCCCGTCCTCCCTGATTGGCACGCTGGTGCAGGTGAGCATTACGGGCGCGAAGACTTGGTACATTAGAGGGGACTATCAGGCGGAAGCCGCAGCGGTCCTCTAATTATAGAGAAATGGGGCGAGAAGAATGAGCCAGGAAGAAGCACGACTGAATGAATATGGCATGCAGACCCATAATACCCGGGATTTAATTGTTCGTGAGGATATTATGGGCAAAGCGAAGGACTTGGCTGCACTCATCTCCACCAGTGAGGAGGTCCGTCATTTCCAGCAGGCCGAGCAGAAGATTCTGAATCACGAGCGTGTGCAGGGACTTATTGCTACGATTAAGAAGAAGCAGAAGGAGATCGTGGCGTTCGAGAGCTTCAAGAACCAGACGATGGTCGAGAAGATTGAACGTGAGATTGAAGAGCTGCAGGATGAAATTGACAGTATCCCGGTTGTGAACGAGTTCCAGCAGAGCCAGAGCGATATCAATTATCTGCTGCAGATGGTAATTTCGGTGATCAGGGATACCGTTTCGGATAAAATCAATGTGGAAGCAGGCACCGAGGCGCCGCCCTCCACATGCGGAGATTAATGCAGAACCCCCGGGGGGCGGATGTGAATCCGTCCCTTTTACATATTTTAACGCAATCTTCCGGCCCTGGCGGTTGATTTTGTGCGGACAGGTTTGGTACATTAAAAGATACGAACAACAAACAATAGCTGCGGCAAAGGATGATCTATAGTGACTGAGAACGCGGAACAAACCTATAACGCCAAGAAGTACCGCACTCCGGATGGCGTTCCGGCGGATATTGTCATGTTTACACTGACCAAGCGCGAGCGGAAGACCGTCACGAAGACGCTGCCGCTGCGCGAGCTGAAGGTGATGCTGGTCCGGCGCAAAAAATGGCCGTGTGCGGGCATGTGGGCCCTGCCGGGCGGCTTTTGCCAGGAGGATGAATCGATCTATGATGCTGCCACGCGCGAGCTGAAGGAAGAGACGGGCGTAGACGGCGGACATTTGGAATATCTCGGCGTCTACAGCCAGCCGGGCCGTGATCCGCGCGGCTGGATTATCAGCCATGCCTTCTTTGCGCTGGTGGAGGAGTGGATGCTGGAGCAGCGGCAGGCCTCGGATGATGCAGGCGAGGTTGGCCTGTTCACACTGAAGGAAGCGCTGGAGGAGCTGGAGCTGGCTTTTGACCACCATGACATTATTACCGATGCCTACCTGCGGATTCAGCAGCAGATGCTGCAGACGACGATTGCCCGGCAGTTCCTGCCGCGCCATTTCACACTGAGTGAGCTGTACCAGGTGATTCAGACAGTGGTGCCGGAATTCAAAGAACCGAATTTTATCCGCAAAATTACGTCAACACGCAGCCGTCAGGGTATATTAAAAGAAGTGAGCGATGAAGCGGGGAATCCGCTCAGCTCCAATCAATACTCCCAGCGCCCGGCACAGCTCTATATGTTCACGGACCATGAGCCGTTATTATCCATCTATACGTAAGGTGCCGGGAAGTGCAAGCCCATTAACCTTTTAGGAGGCTGACCTATCATGAGAGCACTGATTGTAATTGATTTCACGAATGATTTCGTTGACGGGAACCTGCCTGTCGGCCAGCCCGGCATCGATATTGCGCCCAGAGTCAGTGAATTGACGGAGCAATTTGTGCGCAGCGGGGATTATGTAGTGATGGCTGTAGATTTGCATGAAGTGGATGATCCGTACCACCCGGAGACCAAGCTGTTTCCGCCGCATAATCTGCGGGGAAGTCAGGGGCGTGAGCTCTACGGCAGCCTGAAGGCTGTCTACGAGGCGAACCGGGAATCCATCTACTGGATGGACAAAACGCGTTACAGCGCCTTCTGCGGCACAGATCTTGCCTTGAAGCTGCGTGAGCGGGGCATTACCGAGGTGCATCTGATCGGGGTATGTACGGATATCTGTGTGCTGCATACGGCGGTGGATGCCTACAATCATGGCTTTGGGATAACGGTGCATGAGGATGCCGTCGCCAGCTTTAATCCTGACGGTCATGTATGGGCGCTTGGACACTTCCGCGGCAGTCTTGGCGCGAAGGTTGTCACAAATACAACAGTGTAACTACTAGGAGATGAGGACTTGAGGAGAGAACTTGCTCTACATACAGACAAATATCAGATTAATATGATGTATGCCCACTGGATGAATGGTACACACAAGCGCCGGGCAGTATTCGAAGCCTATTTCCGCAAGCTGCCGTTCGGAAACGGGTTCGCCGTGTTCGCCGGGCTGGAGCGGATCGCCCAGTACATCGCGGAGCTTCGGTTCACGGAAGAGGATATCCGCTACCTGTCGGAGCAGGAAGAGAACTATGCGCCGGCCTTCTTGGAGGAGCTGCTGCAGTTTCATTTCCAAGGCAGTATCCATTCCATGAAGGAAGGGGCTCTGGTCTTCCCCGATGAGCCGCTGATCCGGGTCGAAGGCACGATTATGGAGGCGCAGCTTGTCGAGACAGCAATTCTTAACTTCATGAACTATCAGACGCTGATTGCTACCAAGGCATCGCGTATCAAGCAGGTGGCCCCGCATGATACACTGCTGGAGTTCGGCACGCGCCGCGCGCAGGAAGCGGATGCCGCAGTCTGGGGCGCTCGCGCTGCTTATGTCGGCGGTTTCCACGCGACCTCGAACATGCTGGCCGGCAAAAAGTTCGGCATCCCTACGAAGGGCACCCATGCCCATTCCTGGGTGCAAAGCTTCCCGAGTGAGCAGGAAGCGTTCGACGCCTACGCGAGAGTGATGCCGGACGGCGTGACGCTGCTGGTGGATACCTTCGATACCCTGCGCAGCGGTGTGCCGAATGCGATCAACACGGCGAAGAAGCTGGAAGCGCAGGGCAAACGGATGAACGGCATCCGGCTGGACAGCGGTGACCTTGCTTATCTGTCCCGCAAGGCGCGCGAGATGCTGGATGAAGCCGGGCTGCAGTATGTGAAGATCGTGGCCTCCAATGATCTGGATGAGAACACCATCATGAACTTGAAGTCACAAGGGGCGGCGATCGACACATGGGGGGTTGGAACCCAGCTGATTACCGCTGCGGATCAGCCTTCGCTGGGCGGCGTCTACAAGCTGGTTGAGATTGAAGCTCCAAGCGGCGAGATGATCCCTACGATTAAGATCTCTTCCAACCCCGAGAAGGTATCTACGCCGGGCAAAAAGGAAGTCTACCGCATTATCGGCCAGAACGGCAAGGCGCTGGCGGATTATATCAGCTTCGCGGATGAGCCTGCGCCCCGCAGCGGTGTCCGGCTGAAGCTGTTCAACCCGCTGCATCCTTATATGAAGAAGCATGTGGAGCGCTACGACGCGGTGCCGATGCTGGAACCGATTGTGGTGAACGGCTTCCAGGTCTATACCCTGCCGGATCTGGCGGAGATCCGCCGCTACCATCAGGAGCAGCTTGACCTTTTCTGGCCGGAGTATCTGCGTAAGCTGAACCCGGAAGTCTTCCGCGTGAACCTCAGCGAACAGCTGTGGAACCGCAAGCAGCAGCTGATTGCGGAGCATATGATTACCGATGTCGAGTAGAAACTGTTCCAAATTTCATTAGAGCAAGAGTATAGTCAGCCCTCTCAGGCCTGCCGTGTGAATTCTGCGGTTTGAGAGGGCTTTTCGTGTGAGCGGCCATCTGCTCATTGACAGCAAGTCTCTGAAATCATATATTGAATATGTTACAAATGGAAGAATTGGAAGAAAGAGATCGATTTTTGCTACAAGCAAATCTATACCGAATCAATCCACTAACTGTTGAGGAGTGAATGAGTTATGAACAAGCAAGGTAAGCGCAAGCTGCACTGGACAAGTCTGCTGCTTCTATGTTTGGCCGTCTTTATCCTGCCCGCCGGGTCTGCATTCGCCGCCGTGAACAAGCCGTTCCCGCAGCATACGACTTACACCAGCGGAACCATCAAGCCGAATCATGTAAGTCAAACTGCACTGGATAATGCGGTCAAGAGCAAATGGGATGCCTGGAAGGGGACGTACCTCAAGCCGGCCGGCACCGGAAAATACTATGTGAAGTATAACTCGAACGGGGAAACCGTATCTGAAGCGCAGGGCTACGGGATGCTGTTCACCGTCCTGCTGGCCGGCTATGACGGCAATGCGCAGACCTACTATAATGGACTATATAATTACTACACGGCACACCCCAGCTCCATTAATCCGTACCTGATGTCCTGGAAACAGAACAGCAGCTTCCAGAATGTCGAAGGCCAGAATTCGGCTACAGACGGCGACATGGATATTGCCTACTCCCTGCTGCTCGCCCACAAGCAATGGGGAAGCAGCGGAACCGTTAACTACTTGCAGGCTGCGACCAATATCATTAACGCCATCATGAATAATGATATCAATCAGTCCCAGTGGACAATCCGCCTCGGAGACTGGGCGAACAGCGGCTCCTATAACACAGCCACCCGCCCTTCGGATTTCATGGTGAATCACTTCAAAGCCTTCCAAGCCGCTACCGGGGATGCCCGCTGGCAGAATGTAACGAACAAGACCTACACCTTAATCAACAGCCTATATACCGGCTATAGCTCCACAACCGGTCTGCTTCCTGACTTCGTAGTCTACTCTAACAATACGTATAAGCCTGCTGCCGCGAATTTCCTGGAATCTCAGCGTGACGGGGATTACAACTATAATTCGTGCCGGGTTCCATGGCGGATCACCACCGATTATCTGCTCACCGGCGACAATCGCGCCTTATCCCAGCTGACCCAGCTCAACAGCTGGATCAAGACCAAGACAGGAGGCACGCCAGGCAATATTAAGGATGGCTACAAGCTGGACGGAACCACCTTTGGCAGCTACAACAGCGGCGCCTTTTACGGCCCCTTCGGTGTGGGCGCAATGACCTCATCCGCGAACCAGAGCTGGCTGAACTCCCTCTGGAGCCATACGGCTGACAGCGCGGCAGAGAACTATTATGAAGACAGCCTCAAGCTGTTCTCGATGATTGTCATGTCAGGCAACTGGTGGGCCTACTAAGCAGGAATAGTAATGAAGACGAAACTCCTTCCTTCAACGGACAGGAGTTTCTTTCTTTTGGCAGCAGGCACCTGTGATATATATCATTATTTCTGTGATATTTTTAACATCTTAATTTTTAATTTTATTGCTAAATTAAGGATGACATCTCATCCACAGTTTGCTTGGGAAAGTGCGGAATTACACAGAATTTTCACATTTTGTCGTTTTCATGGAAGCTTTCCTTCTATTGAAATAACACCGCACTGTCGCGTATAAAGAAATCTGCATAAATCTATAAAGAACTGTGATTCCCTGAGCGTGGAAAATGCAAGATATGTCACTTCGCGGCTTGCAAAATCAAGTTACAATCGTTGAAAAAGTCAAAAGGATGTACTAAGAAAGGGGTTATGTCGGTGGTACAATTGCCAATAGTAAATGAGCTGGGATTCTTTGAGATTCGTCTGGAATCCATTGGAGGCCTGGGCGCGAACCTGGCAGGTAAAATGCTGGCGGAAGCAGGAGTGGTCGGCGCAGGTCTGAACGGCGTCAGCTTCTCATCGTACGGTTCGGAGAAGAAGGGGTCTGCGGTTAAGGCTCATATCCGCTTCTGTGATATGGATACCCATATCCGCGATACTTCACCGGTCGAGCGTCCGCATGTTGTCGGCGTATTTCACGAAGCACTTGCCAAGACCGTTAATGTAACCAGCGGAATTCATGAACACAGCACCGTTCTTGTGAACTCGGCCAAGACGCCGGAAGAACTCAGAGAACTGCTGAAGATGAAGGCCGGCACGATTGCAGTGATCGATGCTACCAGCATCGCACTCAAGGAGAAGAACCGCGTCAATATGGCTATGCTGGGGGCACTATTCCGGCTCTGCCCGTTCCTCGATACGGATATTATGAAGGGCGTCATTGAGAAGTCCCTCGGCAAAAAATATCCGCAGGCCGTCCAGTCGGCCATCACGACCTTCGAGCGCGGCTACAATGAAGTGAAATTCATGCAGTTCGAGCTGGCTGCCGGCGACCGTATGCCGGAATATGTCCGTTCCGATATCTCGGCTCTTGGTTACGAGACTCAGCCGATGGGCGGTACGATCACCAACCCGGGCAGCAGCTTCCTGAAGAATCTCAGCATCTCCCGTTCCGGTATGCTTCCGGCATTTGAGATCGAGTCCTGTATCAACTGCGCACAGTGTGACACGGTATGTCCTGACCAATGCTTCGTGTGGGAAGAGCGCCTGGACCGCAAGGGCCGTTCGCAGATGTTCCTGCTCGGTATTGACTACCAGTACTGTAAAGGCTGCCTGAAATGCATCGGTGCCTGCCCGACCTCGGCATTATCCAGCATGAGGGAGAAGGAAGGCTATGCGGACAGCCATGCCGTGAAGCATCAGTTCGATCTGGTAACTCCAGTCTAAAACCCGGAAGAAAGGTGGAATACATTGTGGCTATTGATTATGAAAAAGAACTAGGCTCAGCCAAGGTAGAGCAGAAATTCCTATACGAGTCCGGCAATGAAATGGCGGCCTATGCCGCGCATCAGATTAACTATCATGTCATGGGTTATTTCCCGATCTCCCCATCGACTGAGGTGGCCCAGTTCCTCGATACGATGAAAGCCAGCGGCCAGCACGATATTATGCTGGTACCGTCCGACGGCGAGCATAGCTCCGCAGGGATCTGTTACGGCGCTTCGACGGCAGGCGGCCGTGTGTTCAACGCAACCAGCGCTCAAGGTTATATGTTCATGTTGGAGCAATTGCCTGTACAAGCAGGTACGCGGATGCCAATGGTCATGAATCTGGTTTGCCGTTCAATCTCAGGACCGCTGAATATTCACGGAGACCACTCGGATCTGTATTTTGCCCTGAACACCGGCTGGCCGATCCTGATGTGCCGTGATCCGCAGTCGGTCTATGATATGAACCTGATGGCCCTGAAGCTGGCGGAACACGCCAAAGTCCGGCTACCGGTGATGGTGGCCTCTGACGGTTACTTCACTTCGCACCAGAAGCGCCGGGTACAGGCTTTTGCCCACCGTGAGGATGTACACAAGTTCGTGGGCGAACAACCGCCTGCAGGCTTCACCGATACCCTGGACCGTAATAATCCGGTTACTGTGGGACCTTACATGAATGAACCGGATTATATCAACAACCGTTATCAGCAATCTGTTGCAATGTATAACGCCGGTGAAGTGTTCGAAGAGATCGCGCAGGAATTCGCGGTGCTTACCGGACGCCATTATGAGATGATCGAACAGTACCGGATGGAGGATGCCGATGTCGCTGTCTTCCTGATGAACTCCGCTTCGGAGATCATTAAGGATGTAGTCGATCAGCTCCGTGACCAGGGAATCAAGGCAGGAGCGATCTCCCCGAACATGATTCGCCCGTTCCCGCAGAAGCAGATTGCCGAAGCGCTGAAGAATGTCAAAGCCATTACTGTAGGTGACCGTGCCGATTCGGTTGGCGGACACGGCGGTAACATGGTGAACGAGATTAAGGCGGCACTGTTCACTTACGGCAACACAACGACTAAGGTGATTAGCCGGATCTACGGACTGGGCGGTAAAGACTTCTATGCCGAAGACGGACACCACTTCTTCCAGCTCGCTATGGACGCAGTAATAGCTGACCGTGTTGAGATTCCGTTTGATTACTATGGCCACAATCCGGGAGCGCTGGAGAATGCGCCGAAGCGCCTTTTGAAGCCGATGGACTTTGATAAGCTGAAGACCGGCCTGATTACGGTAACCCAGAATGAAGAGACCGGCAAGCTGAGTGTACGGGTTCCGCCGGTCCGCTCGCTGATGAAGAAGCCAAGACGTTTGTCTCCAGGGCACGGCGCATGTCCGGGCTGCGGGATTTTCTCCGGGCTGGAGCTGTTCTTCAAAGGGATCGAAGGCGATATCGTAGCGCTCTACCACACCGGCTGCGCGATGGTAACGACTACCGGCTATCCGTATTCCTCCCATAAATCGACGTTCATCCACAATCTGTTCCAGAACGGTGCAGCTACGCTGTCCGGTGTGGTTGAGATGTTCTGGGAACGTAAACGCCGCGGCGAGCTTGACGGGCTGGGGCTGAAGGAAGACTTCACGTTCGTTATGGTTACTGGCGACGGCGGGATGGATATTGGTATGGGACCAGCCATCGGAGCAGCACTGCGCGGCCACAAGATGATCATCGTGGAATATGATAATGAAGGATACATGAATACAGGTGCACAGCAGTCCTATTCGACACCGCTGGGACACCGGACTTCCACTTCAAGCATCGGCAAAACCCAGCAGGGCAAGCTGACCCAGCATAAGGATACCGCGCAGATTATGGCGGCTACCAACATTCCTTATGTATTCACTGGCTGTGAAGCTTATCCGCAGGATATGCTGAAGAAGGCGGCAAAGGCCCAGTGGTACGCGCAAAATGAAGGTCTGGTCTACGGCAAGATTCTCATTGCCTGTCCGCTGAACTGGATGAGCGAAGACAAGGACGGCACAGATATCGTGTCCCTGGCTGTCGAATCCTGCTTCTTCCCGCTCTACGAAGTAGAGCAGGGGATTACTAGTATCACCTACAATCCGGAAGACAAGGACAAACGGATCGAAGTATCCGCCTGGCTGAAGACAATGGGCAAGACCCGTCACCTGCTGAAGCCGGAGAACGAGCCGGCCCTGCGCAGCTTCGAGGGTGAAGTGCAACGCCGCTGGAGCCGTCTCAAGGCGAAACATGAGCATCCGGATCTATAAGGCTTAACCTGACATCATTATAGTAACAATCGTAGCTATCCGCCCGGCAGAGATTCTCTGCCGGGCTATTTTAATCCCCACAACAGCCATCCGGGCAAGCTGACAAGGATTGGGATATGGTATACTTAGCTGTGATGAGCAAACGGCAAGGAGAGGTGAGCCTGTAATGAGATTCATAGAATGGCAGGATGGAGTATGGAGTAATAAACCGGTATCAAGCGGGAACGCGAACGGCCAATTTGTGGTCGAAGCGGCGGAGGCCAGCGATTACTGGCAAAAGACGATGTACGGCTTCCAGCATGACAACGGTCATGCGCTGCTTGCCCCCTGGGATAAGGCAGAGGCGGTAGAGATCAGCTTCGCGCTGGACGGGTTCACGGAGCTGTACGACCAGGCAGGCATTATGTTATGGCAGAGCGGTGAGCAATGGATCAAGGCGGGTATTGAGCTGAATGACGGTGTCCCGCATATCGGCGCAGTCGTGACTGACGGATATTCTGATTGGTCGTTGTCCCCTGTTCCCGAGTGGAAGGGGGAAGTGATTACCCTCCGGGCTTCGCGGATGAAGGATGCGGTAATTCTCAGAGCACGAACAGAGAATCATCCCTGGCGGACCATCCGCGTTGCCCGGTTCCCGTATGAGACGGGCAGCCAAGCGGGACCGTTCCTGTGTGCTCCAACGCGGGCCGGGTTTCAGGTCACCTTCACACGCTGGGCGGCTACAGTACCCGATGCAGACGTTCATACAGACCCGCCAATCGTATAGCCTCCCCGAAAAAGGCAAAACCGCCGCTGCGCGTATCCTTCACGCGCAGACGGCGGTTTTGCTTTTTGCAATAAACTATTATAGACCGGAGAGGCAGACTAGACTATCTTCTTCTGCTGCGCACCATTGCGGTAGGACCGCACATTTCATCCCGGACGGAACAAGTGTAGATATGGTGAGGGACCGGAACACAGTGGTGGCGTCTGACGACCTCGACATGGTGGACCACCTGGACCACCTGGGGATGATAGTAATCTTCATATACAACCTGTGTGGGATCTGTAACCGTTTCAGTAGGACACTTCGGACAATTTCTCATTACACTCAGCTCCTTCGCAGTGGACTTATGCCAGTATACGCGTTATGCAGGAGCCTGCTTGTTCATTCGTCTATTTTTCGGCAAAATAGGTGTCCGTCCATGCTTCGCTTCAGGAACGCTTGTAGATCTCGCGCATGACATGCCGCAGCTCGGGCAGGATCAGCCGTTCCATGGCCAGCTTGATCGCACCGGGGGAGCCGGGCATGGAGAAGACGGCAGTACTGCCGATCGTCCCGGCAATGGCCCGGCTGAGCATAGCGGCAGAGCCGATATCTTCGGTGAAGCTGAGCAGCCGGAAAATCTCCCCAAAGCCCGGCAGCGACTTATCCAGCAGGGAGGCTACGGCCTCACAGGTGGTGTCACGGGGGGAAATGCCGGTCCCTCCGGTCAGAAGCACAGCTTCGATGCCGGAATGGACGGAGCTTTTGTAGACCAGTTCCCGGATATCCTCATAATCATCCTTGACGATGGTACGGCCGGTTACGGTATAACCGGCGGCTTCCAGCAGACTCTGGATCAGCGGCCCTCCGGTGTCCGTATCCACGGTCCGGGTATCCGAGACCGTTATGATGTAGCAAGCGACTGAATCCGGGGCTTCGCTCCGGTGTTCTTGGGCGGATGATATACGAACCAGCTCCTTTAGGTATCTGATGTGCAGCTTATATTTCCCATGATAGGCCAAGGCAGCGGCAATAACAAGCTCCGGGGGAAGCTGTTGTAAGCTTCAATAGGCAATGCCGCCTTGCACAGAAGCGGTCATTGTAGTACACTCGCTACCATAACCGATTGAGGCAGGGAGAGAGTAAACTTGGAACAGTCATTACCAGTATATATCTTGTCGGGATTTCTCGGCAGCGGCAAGACCACGTTACTGCAGCGTCTGCTGGATCATTGGAATCTTCAGGGCCTGCGGCCGGCCGTAATTATGAACGAGCTGGGTGAAGTGAATCTGGACGGCCTGCTGGTCGAGCAGTCTGTGCCGATGGCAGAGCTGCTGGGTGGTTGTATCTGCTGTACGAGCCGCGGGGATTTAAGCACCGAGCTGACCACACTGGTCAAAAAAGAATCGCCGGATGTAGTCATCATTGAGGCCACTGGCGCCGCCAATCCGCTCGAAATTGTAGATGCCGTTACGGAGACTTCACTGTATCAGCAAGTGGAGCTGAAGGGGCTGATTACTGTCGTTGATGCCGCCCATCTTCTGGAGCTGTACCGCTCTCAGCAAGGGGCTACCTACCGTCTGATGCAAGAGCAGATCCGCTGTGCATCCGTCCTCATCCTGAACAAGACAGACCGGATTCAAGCCGCAGAGATTGCAGAGATCTCGGAGGTGCTGCGCAAGTGGAATGCCTACGCGGAGATTCTGCCGGCAGTGCGCTGTGAACTGGAGCCGGAAGTGCTGCTCGGCAGTGTGGGAGCCGTTCATATGGAAGACCGTCCCGCCGGGGAAGCGGGGGACAACGGAGCTGAGGGAGCGATGCACTCCTCGCATGATCATGTGATGGCCTACACGCATTATTTCCAGAATCCTGTGAACAGCGAGGAATTCGAGCGGTTTGTGAAGGAGCTGCCGCGCGATGTGTACCGGGCCAAGGGGATTGTAACTTTTACCGATACCTCCAGCCGTTTTTTGTTTCAGTACGCCTACAGGGAAGCGGATTTCATGAAAATTACGCCCCAGGGCGAGGTGCCGGATGTGGCTGTATTCATCGGGGAGCACTTCTCGTCCGGTGAGCTTCGCACGGGGCTGCTGCGGCTGGAGAAACGCCTGTTAACCAGACCGGCGGCGGTCAAAAGAAGCCTGTAGCTGAACGCTGCGGCTCCTCGCGAATGGTTCGTTCTTATTCTTGCAGGTTAATACATTGGCATACCCTATAATAATTGCAGGAGGTTGTAAGGTTATGACCCGAATTCAATATCAGGAATGCATTAGTGCTTTGATTAAATGTATGGACGCCTGTAACTATAGCTATGTCTCAAGCCTGAAAGAATATGATCTTGCCGATCTGCGGGAGAGTATCCAGCTGGACCGTGAATGCGCAGACATCTGCTCCTTCGCCATCCAGGCGATGACCCGCCGCAGCCCGTTTGTAGCGGAAATTCTCACTTTATGTGCTGACATCTGTGACCGCTGTGCGGATACAAGCAGCCGGCATAAGCATAACCATTGTCAGGATTGTATTGATACCTGCCGTAACGCAGCCGAGGCCTGCAGAAGGGTCAGTGAAGCTGTTGAAGTCTACGCCTGACCTAACCTTTTAGGATGTCCATATACTGAATCTGAACCTTAACACAAACCAGGACGGCTGCGGATTCATTCTGCACGATTCTGGTTTTTTCGATGTGTAATTCATGATTTGGCAGAATTAAAAAAAGGAGAATAAAGGCATTCCGGCGAATGTTACATAAGAGAATAACCAGGCTGCTGTTCGGTGCGGCCCATAGGCATGCACTAGTTGAAGGAGGCCTGGAAGCCACGAATGCATCACCGCTAATTACACTTACCCAGGGGAGCAAGCAGTATGGGGGCCGTGCGGTTCTGACTGAGATATCGATGACAGTCCTTCCCGGCACAGGTACGGCTCTGATCGGCCGCAACGGGTCTGGCAAGAGTACGCTGCTGTCCATACTCGCGGGACTGCTGAAGCTGTCCTCAGGTGTTCTAACCTGTGACCGTCGGAGGCTGATCACGGGCTATGCACCTGAAGCGTTTCCCGGCTTGAAGCTGACGGCCGAAGACTATCTGCGCTGCATGAGCCGGATTGCCGGACTCTCCGAGGCGGCTTCAGCGTCCCGGATAAGCGAACTTTTGCAGTTATTCAGTCTCGAATCCTCCCATAACCGCAAGCTTGCAGGCTTTTCCAAGGGAATGCTACAGAAGGTTAATCTGATTCAGAGCCTGCTGACCCGGCCGCAGCTGTTGCTGCTTGACGAGCCTATGTCAGGCCTGGATCTGCCGGCACAAGCTAGGCTTATAGATGTGCTGCAGGAGCTGAAGGCAGAGGGGACGGCGCTCGTCTTGTCCGTTCATGAGCCGCAGATCATCGAAGCATTGGCAGATACAGTGTATGTATTACATGAAGGGCAGAACATCCGGACAATTCAAGGAGCGGAGAATCTGAAAAGTGCTCCAGTAGTGAATATCGTCTATACGGTATTGCCGGGACAAGCCCAGCAGGCTCTGGAGACCTTGCCGGGAGTCATTCATGTGGAGCCGTCGCCGGACTACGCCGGTACATCTTGTACAGGCTTGACTGTCGATCAGAAGATGTCAGATACTTGCCTGCAGCAGATTCTTACAGCAGGCGGTTCCATAGTTTCAGTGAGGCATCTCGGAGGATTAAACGACCTGACGGAGTGGATGGACCCCAAGGATCAGATCGGGAGTGGACGCGGATGAAGGGGCTAATTCGTTATTTTCTGCACAGTTATACGGTCTCCCAGCGCTTCTTCGGACCGGTTGCCGGCATTATTATAGCAGTATTAATCCTGTATTCCTATAAGCCTAACCCGGTCATGAGCAGCTACTCGGCAACGGCGGTCTTTCTATTCATTGCCTGTGCGTGGCTCGGTCTAAGCTTCCTTAACCATGAGCAGGCGGTGCAGAAGCAGGTGGTTATCGTCCAGCTCCGCAGTGCCCGCCGCTACAGTATGGGCGGTCTGCTTACAATGGTCCTGCTTACGCTGCTGCTGGATGTCGTTATTGTGATCTATCCCGTGCTTTCCGGAAGCTTCCAAGAACCTGCCGGACTTCAGCGGATCTTGCTTGCTTTGGCCGGACATGCGCTCATGGGGTTATTAGGGATCACTCTCTCGCTGTACCTGCAATCCTCGTGGGTACCTAGAGCTAGTTATGCCGCCGGAATGATGCTGATCCTCCTCATTTTATCTATTAGCGCCGGTAAAGTGGCTGAAGTAGTGCCTGGACCGATGGTGTCCATTCTCCTGCCGCCGGTATTTCCGGTCATGGACCGAATGATGAACGCAGAGACTCTGCCGGTGTCCTCCGTGCTAGGAGCCTATGCCCACGCGTTGGCGTACATAATATTGCTTGCCGGATTCTACATTTACCGTTCCGGCCGCATGGACTATAACAAAACAATATAAACTCAAATATGATCAGATTAAGGATGGGAGGAACGATGAAGGATACACAACTACCGGAGAGTGAACAATCCAAAGAGCTATTTGCTTATTTCGGGCTGGCTGTGTACTATTGCCAGGCGCTGGAGCAGCAATTGACGAATCTGCTGCTGCTGACGAAGCTGTCGCAGGGCAAGACTCCAACTGATGCCGAAATCGCAGAGTTGTATCAACGCAAGCTTAGCAATTCACTCGGCCAACTCATCAAAGAAATCCAGCATCACTTCCCCTTCTCTGAGGAAGAGACCAGTCAATTGCAGGCCGTATGGAAGGAACGCAATCATATTGTCCATGATTACTTCAAGGAACGGATTCAAGAGACCTTCACCCCAGCCGGCCGGGCCCATATGATCCGTGAACTGAAACGGTTCAAGAACAAGGCAAGCCGTCTGGAGATTAAGCTGCAGGGCTATTGTACAGAGATGTACAGCAAGCTGGGCCTTGAGGAAGAGCATATTCAATAAGGCATCCTCACGGATTATAAAACATTACAAGAAGACTCCCTTTAACGCAGCACAAGCTGCGTCAGAGGGAGGCTTCTTTGGAAATATCAGTATTTATAGGCATCTTCACATGATAACGTCCTCCGCCCGCAGGGGTAACAGATGATTGGATTAATTTGTCTTTAAGGAAGTAGCAGACAGCGCCTCCTCCAGCTCCTGCAGCCCGCAGGAGTGGACGATATCCGGTGCGAAGCGGATCGCGGTGGCCCCGGTCGAGCGTTGCAGCGAGGAGAAGGCCCCGGTGAGCGCGGGGAGCATGGAGCGTTCAAGCGTCTCTCCGGTCTCCCACCACCAGCGGACGATGGTCAGTACGCCGGTCCTCTTGTTCATCACCGGCTCCAGCCGACCGATGAAGCGGTCGCCGTAGAGAAGGGGGAGGACATAGTACCCGTATTCCCGTTCAAGCACAGGCTTGTAGACCTCCCAGCGGTATTGAAAGCCGAACAGCTGAAGGATCAGCTCTCTGTCCCAGAGCAGATTGTCCAGCGGAGCCAGTGCCGCCGCGAAGGAGGCCGCTCCTTCAGCATGACCGGCCCCACCCTCATTACTAGCCTGAGGCCCTGCTGCTGATTCAGTTGCACCCGCAGAGTCATCCTGAAGCAATACAGCTTCAAGCTCAGGGACGTCTGCTGTGCGGATGTATAGCGGGAGCTTCAGGCCTTCCACCTGTACCTCGCGGAGCAGGTCCTTCTGCAGCAGCCGCTGCACGGCCGCAGTCCGCTCCTTACTCTTCAAGCCTGAGATGCCAAGCCAGCCGTCCCCGGACCGGTTCCATTGCAGGCCGATGCTGCCAATCCGGCGCAGCACATACCAATCGTGATGCTGCTCTAGCGTCTCGTTAGGATCGCTTGCGCTTAGCAGTTCAGGAGACAGCAGCTTGGCCGTATAGTCGTAGTAACGGCGGGTATGCACCCGGTGATGAATGGATAGCTCTCCCCAGAAGTACATGCTCTCCATAGCAGCGCGGGAGAGTCTTGCCGGAGCCCAGGACCAGTCGATCTTCTCTTTGCTCGCAAGGTTCAGCGAAGAGAGTGGCCCGCGTGCATCCAGCTCGCCCCGCACTTGGGTAATCATGGCCGCCATGGCCTCATTGTGCTGATGCCTGGCGGCAGCTTCCCGGCGCCGCTGGAAATACGGCCAGTCCTCTGTGCAGTAGATCGACATGTTCTTATCCCAGCCGTCAATCAGCAGTCGGTCCTTATACAGCAGCTCATTTGCCATCTCGGGCACGAAGCCGGGGATTCTCGCCTGAAGCACCAGCTCGTGGTTATGTCCGGCTATGCTGAGCGGATCATACTGGATACAGCCTACATGCCGGACGAAGTCATAGATGCTCTGCTTCCCGCCGGGCAATCCGTCCGAGACAAGCCGCTGATGGCGCAGCAGGAACAGCCGGGCTTGCCGCTTGCTAAGACTGTAGGATATCATTATCTTCACCTCATCCATAATATGTATTGCTCCATTATACAGAACAAATGTTCTGATATCAAGTGAAAAACACCCCCTGATGCCTTTCTGCGTCAGGGGGTGTCTTATTGCAATGTATGATAGGTGGATTAGTTCTGTTCCAGCGATGGCCGGAGTCCGGCGGCAGAAGCAAGGCCCCCGGATAGAGGAGCCGGCTCGCCTGAGCCGTTCCCGGCACCCGCACCAAGCTGAAGCTGATACATGCGGAAGTATCTGCCGCCCTGCGCCATCAGCTCATCATGGCTGCCGCGTTCGACAATCTGGCCCCGGTGCAGCACCAGAATCTGGTCCGCACTGCGGATGGTCGACAGCCGGTGGGCGATGATGAAGGTGGTCCGGCCTTTTTTCAGCACCTCCAGCGCCTGCTGGATAATGCTCTCGGTCTCGGTATCGATGTTGGACGTTGCTTCATCCAGAATCAGGATCGCCGGATCGAAGGATAACGCTCTGGCGAAGGAGATCAGCTGCCGCTGTCCGGCGGACAGGGTGCTGCCCTTCTCAATGACCGGTTCATCGAAGCCTTGCGGCAGATGGGCCAGCAGTTTATCGGCCCCTACCTCACGCAAGGCACGTTCGACACGCTCTCTAGAGATCCGTTCGTCACCCAGACTGACATTGGAGGCAATGGTACCGGTGAAGAGGTACGGGTCCTGAAGCACGATACCCATATGACTGCGCAGCCATTGCTTCGGCAGATCCTTGACCTTTTGCCCGTCGATCGTTATGCTTCCTTGCTGCGGATCATAGAAGCGGAACAGCAGGTTGATGATGGAGCTTTTACCGGAGCCGGTGTGGCCCACAAGGGCGACGGTCTCGCCCGAACGTGCCTCGAAGGAGATATCGCGCAGGACGAAGTCCTTTTTATAAGCAAAGGACACATCCTTGAATACGACATTTCCCTTGTAACGCGGCATCGATCCGTCAGTGACGGGTTCTCCCGGCTCATCCATCAGCGTGAACACGCGGCCTGCGGAGACCATTGAGCTGTCCAGATTCGCCAGCTGGTTGACCATGCCCGTAATCGGCTGGAACATCCGGCCCAGTACATCGACGAAGGCATACAGGACGCCCAGCGATACGAAGGTTGTACCGTCGAGACTACCGAAGCCGAAGTACCACAGCACCAGCACGAAGGAGAGGCTGCGCAGCGAGTTCACCAGGTTGTGGGAGGTGAAGGCGTTGAGGTTCAGCATTTTGTTCTGATATTTCAGATAGTCATCATTAAGTTGCTCGAATTCAGCACTACTCTGCTTCTGGCGGCGAAAAATCCGGATGATCGACATCCCTTGAATCGATTCGTTAATAATGGCATTAATCTCACTGAGCCGCGAGCGGATGATCGTGTTGTATTTGGTAGCGATTTTGCGGTACAGCACGATCCAGAGAATAATAATCGGCACGATGAACAAGCTGACCAGTCCCAGCTTCACATCGAGCAGGAAGAGGGCCACATAGACACCGGTGATATTGATGATTCCTGTAGCGAAGTTGGATAATACGGCAATGAACAGATCCTTGACCGCTTCCGTATCGTTGGTTACCCGGGAGACGACCTTACCGGCAGGCAGATTATCAAAGAAATAGACCGGCAGGCGCTGGATATGGGCATAGACATCGGTCCGCAGCTTGCGGATGACCTGATTGGCAGACGATTGCAGCCAGTAGGTTTTGCCGAACTCAGCAATAATAGAGATCACAAGGAACATGGCGTATAGAGCGACCAACTGATAGATTCCTGGAAGCTCCGGCTTGTAAAAGGAAAACAGATCATCGGCCGACAGCTTGACGGCCGGGTAGACTGTGGTCTGCTCGCCGTATTTGATCTGGAGCTTCCCGTCCGTGAAGCTGCGCTCGCCTTCGGCCTTCGGTACAGCCTCATTGATGAAGTAGAAGCTTCTGCCTGCCTGAAGCAGGCGGACTTCCTGGCCCTTGGCTTCGTCTGCGGCAAACCGGTCACTGCGTTTGTAATAAGTGTTGTTATATTCAGCAGCATCCTCCGGTGAGGCTGTCTGGAAATAAGGCTTCTCGATCGCAAGCAGATGATTGTCAATCATGCTTTTGGCGATAAAAGGCCCCGCCAGCTCAGCCGCTACTCCGATGGTTAGGAGCAGAAGGGCGGCGATGAAGGTCTTTTTGGCGGTCAGTGCATATTGCAGCAGACGTTTGCCTGTACTCTGTGTCAACGGTGACACCTCCTGTATGGGGTTATTCATTCGTCAGATTATTCTCGACCTGCTGACGGTCGAACTGCTCACGGTACCAGCCGCCCAGTTCCAGCAGCTCCTGGTGCGTACCCTGCTCTGTAATATGCCCGTCATCGAGGACAACGATCAGATCGGCATGCTCGATTGCCGAGAGGCGGTGGGTAGAGATGAGCGTGGTTTTGCCGCTGCGCTCCTCGCGGATGTTCTCGATGATCTTCGCTTCTGTCCGCGCGTCAACGGCAGAGAGGGCATCATCCAGAATCAAGATATCAGGATTTGAGATGAAGGCACGCGAGATCGAAACACGCTGCTTCTGTCCCCCGGAGAGGGAGACGCCGCGTTCGCCAACCATCGTATCCAGCCCGTCGGACAAGGTACCGAGGTCATTCTGGAAGGCAGCGGCGGTAATCGCCTGCATAATCCGCTCATCGCTGGCCCCCGAGTATCCGAACTGGATGTTCTCGCGTACCGATTTGGAGAAGAGGATCTGCTCCTGCGGCACGTAGCCCATCCAGCTATGAAGCTGGTCGAGGGCAATTTGGGTGATCGGCACACCGGAGATCAGAATCTCGCCTGTGCCGGCCGGATATTCATGTAGCAGCTGCTTCAGCAGCGTCGATTTGCCGCTGCCGGTCCGTCCGACTACGCCAAGCGTCTGGCCTTGGGAGAGGGATAAGCTGACTCCGCTGAGATTGTCGATGGTAGAGGTCGGATACCGGAAGGTTACATCCTTCAGCTCGATGGTGGCCGGCTGGGCTACCGGAACCGGATGAGGTACATCCTTGACATCAGGCTTCGCATTGAGGGTCTCGTTGATACGCTCCAGCGAGGCGCCGCCGCGCTGCATGATATTAATCAGCTCGCCGATGGCGAACATCGGCCACACGATCATCCCGAGATACATATTGAACGACACCAGATCGCCAAGCGTAATCTGATTGCGGAATACGAGATAGATGCCGTAGGTCAGGGCGATGATATAGCTGAGGCCCACGAACAAGCGGATCGTCGGCTCGAAGAAGGCATCGACCCGGGCAACCGCCATATTTTTGCGGTACACATCATCTGTAATGTCAGAGAAGCGCTTCTCATCGTGCCGCTCCTGTACATAAGCGCGGATGACGCGGATACCCGATACGGATTCCAGTACCTGGTCGTTCATGTCACCGAAGGCATCCTGTGCCAGACTGTAGCGGTCGTGAATCGCTTTGCCGTAGAAGACCATGGCTACCGCAATCATCGGAAGCGGAATCACGGCGGCCAGCGTCAGCTTCCAGCTGACCAGGAACCCCATGGCGAACAGGACAACCGTGAGATACACGGTGGAGTCGACAAGGGTGAGCATCCCGAAGCCCACGGTGGCGGAGACCGCACGGATATCATTGGTGGCGCGGGCCATCAGATCCCCGGTGCGGTTACGCTCGAAGAAGGCGGGGGTCATCGTCATGAGATGATTCATGAAGCGCGAGCGCAGCAGACGCTCCACCAGATTCGATCCCCCGAACAGCTTGTGCATCCATATGTAGGTGATCCAGTAAATGATCAGCAGCATAAGTAAGATCAGGCCAATGTATTTCATGAGTGAACCTGCAGTGATGGCACCGGTGACGATTTCGTCAATGGCGTTGCCCAGCAGGCGTGGAGGCAGGAGTTCTAACACACCTACCACAATAAGAAGGATGAGGCCTATAGTATAGCGCCTTTTTTCCCGGCGGAAGAACCAGCCGAGATTTCGGAGTACGGAGAACAAGGTAAATCCCTTCCTTTCGTGCTTGGAGTAATTACTAAGTTAGCTTGTTTAACGGAACATTCATGGACACTTCGCAGCAGATCGTAACCTCACAGCACGCGAAAAAGCGTACCATCCGAAAACGGATGATACGCCTGTAATTGCGGTTATCATGTCCACGGTGCTATAAGCAGCACAGAGACATGTGAGAGATACGTTTAGCCTGTTCTCATACGTTACGCGTCGTACGCATGATCTTCAGGAATTCTCCACTGCTCGGGCTGCTTCGGTATTCAGTTGGGTATAGTTTTTTACAATAGTGGCGAGGTATACCATATCCATGTTTAGCACCGAGATCACCCTTTCTTAATTTTGGTAATAACTTGAAGACGTTTCGTTATGTTCCGAGTTTATCATCACACTTTAAGAATTGTCAAATTTAATTTTGCGGAAGAGACGGCACCTTGGTGTAATACCGCTTCGATTTGGTGAATTGAAGTTTTTTGGGTATGATTGGGGTAGACGGGAGGAGTGGAGAGATGAACATAGTAATTAGTCCGGAAGCAGCTGCCTGGTTCAAAAGAGAGCTGAGCCTCCAGGAGGGTGCACATATCCGGTTGTTTCCCCGGTACAGCTCAGGCGGAGGCCTGCATCCCGGCTTCTCGCTGGGCATTGCCACCGAGCAGCCGGGACGTCCTGCTGTGCAGTTTGGGCAGGGAGGTCTGACCTTCTATATGGAAGAGCAGGATCTGTGGTATATGGAGGGGTACAATCTGTCCATTGTCTATTCGCAGGCGGAGGATGACATCGAATATAAGTATGAGCCTGTGCCGGTGGCATAAGGGGATAGCTGGAGTCCAAGGCAGATTTCTGGCACCCTGCCGGGAATGCTGAACAAGCCCTTGCCGTGAGGCAAGGGCTTTTCTTTAACCATACGCCCTGAGGTCCACCGAAGCTGCCCGCCGCTCAAGTGACAAGATCAGTGCGAGCTGCGGAAGGTTTCTTCCTCCATGGCGAACTCGAAATCATCAATGTCATATACCTGGACGGGAACACCGCCTTCGATGATGCGCTGGATCAGCTCGAACTGGTCGGTCAGAATCGGCACCTTCTCACGCTGGGACGCCAGCAGCAGCTCGGTCTCGATCGGATCGAACGCTTCTCCATAGGAGGCATTGTCGATGCTGTTGATGATGGTAATCTGCGCGTGTCCGCCGAGGAGGATACCGGAGCTTTTGGCCCAGGGGATATTCAGGCAGCGGTTGATCTTCTTGGCATTCAGCGGCTCCTCGAAATAGTTGATCAGCTCGCGGATTCTGAGTCTGACATGCTTGTCATCATCCGCCTGGCTCATCACCGGCTCATCGCTGTCCCGCAGCTCGTAAAGTTCCATGATTGTGGTATAAGGGACTATATATTCTACAGGGCTCCGCGGGATGAGAAGCTGGCCGTAAATCGCCATCATGACGGCTTCCGTCACAAATTGTCTGGGCATCATTATCCTCCTGAATTTCGGTACTGCAACCGTAACTGTTTAAAAATAATAAAACACTGCAGCGCGCAAATGTCAACTGTACCCTGATGAAGAATGAATTGGAAAGGACCTGACACGCCGTGAAACCTTGGAAATCTTATTATACCTTTGTTCGGCCTTATATGAAATGGATTGTGCTCACTCTAATCATCGGGATGGTCAAATTCAGCATTCCGCTGACGCTGCCGATGATTTTGAAATATGTAGTCGATGAGCTGCTGGGTAATCCGGCACTGACGATAGCGGAGCGGGTCTCGAAGCTGATGACGGTGATATACGGGGGCCTGGTTCTGTTCGTGATTGTCCGCGGGCCGGTGGAGTATTACCGCCAGTATTTCGCTCAATTGATTACGAGCAAGGTCCTTTTCGATATGCGCAATAAGCTCTACGGGCATCTGCAGCGGCTGTCGCTGCGTTATTATCAGAATACGAAGGTGGGCGAGGCCATCTCCCGGTTCATCAACGATGTGGAGCAGTCGAAGAACCTGGTTGAGGTCGGAATGATGAACGTCTGGCTGGATATGTTCACTCTGCTCTTCGCCCTGGGCTTCATGCTCTATCTGAATCCGGTGCTGACGCTGGTGGCGATTGCGATTCTGCCGTTGTATGGCATTGCCGTCAATACGCTGTACAAGCGCCTCAAGGTGCTGACCAAAGACCGGTCGCAGGCTCTTGCCGTCATTCAGGGCTACCTGCATGAACGGATTCAGGGGATTGCGGTCATCCGCAGCTTCACGATGGAGCGGGTGGACCAGCAGCAGTTCGAGGAGATCAACGGCAAGTTTCTGCAAAAAGCGCTGGCGCAAACGCGGTGGAACGCCTTCACCTTCGCGATTATCAACACCTTGACCGATATTGCGCCGCTGCTCGTCATTGGATATGGGGGATACCAGGTGATCCAGGGCAACCTGACGCTTGGGACCTTCGTGGCCTTCTTCGGTTATCTGGACCGGATGTACGGGCCGCTGCGCCGCCTGATCAACTCCTCGACCGTGCTAACCCAGGCTTCGGCATCGCTTGAACGTGTGCTGGAGCTGCTGAATGAGCCGTATGATATTGTCGATGCTCCGGACGCGAAGCCGCTGCTGAAGGCAGCCGGAAAGATCGAATTCAACAACGTATGGTTCAAGTATAGCGACGAGCACGATTGGGTGCTGCGGGACATTAACCTGAGCATTGCTCCGGGCCAGACGGTGGCTTTTGTTGGGATGAGCGGAGGCGGCAAATCCTCGCTGATCAGCCTGATCCCGCGCTTTTACGATATCAGCGAAGGCAGCCTTCGTATGGATGGACACGATATTCGGGGGCTAACCCAGGAGAGTCTGCGGCGGACAGTGGGCATGGTGCTGCAGGATAATTTCCTGTTCAGCGGCTCGGTACGCGACAATATCCGGTTCGGCAACCCGGAGGCTGGTGAAGAGGAGGTAGTGAAGGCTGCGGTAGCCGCCAATGCCCACGACTTCATCATGCAGCTGCCGGAAGGCTATGATACTGAGGTGGGGGAGCGGGGCGTGAAGCTGTCCGGCGGACAGAAGCAACGCGTGGCGATCGCACGAGTGTTCCTGAAGGACCCCAAGGTGCTGATTCTGGACGAAGCAACCTCCGCGCTGGATCTGGAGTCCGAGCATCTGATCCAGCAGGCGTTACAGTCCCTCGCTTCCGAGCGGACGACGCTGATTGTGGCCCACCGGCTGTCTACGATTACCCACGCCGACCAAATCATTGTACTGGAGAACGGGGAAATCACCGAACGCGGTACCCATGAGGAGCTGATGGGACTTGCGGGGAGCTACGCCCGGCTGTTCAACGTTCAGCGGCTGGATGGGTAGCGCGGTTATACTATTCTTATTCAAATCAAATAGGTTGCAAGTCCACCCGATTGGGTGACTTGCAGCCTGTTTGGTCTTCCCTTGGTCTTGAAGTTGATAGGGGCTTACATCCGGCCAATCAGCAGCGACAGGATGCCGGCGGCAATCAGCGGTCCCACGGGAACGCCTTTGAACAGAGCCACGCCAAGGACAGTTCCGATGAGAAGTCCGGCGACGATGGTCGGCTGGCTGCCCATGAGCACGGCTCCGCGTCCGCCCAGGTAAGCGACCAGGATACCAACTCCGATGGCGGCCAGGGATTTCCAGTGCAGGAATGACTGTCCGATGGTCTGGAGGGAGATTTTCCCGCTAGCGAGCGGTGTCATGACCCCGATGGTCAGGATGATGATGCCGACGGTCAGCCCGTATTTCTCCAGCCAAGGAAAAGCCTGCTGAAGTCCCAGCACACGGATCAGCAGCAGCACGACCATGGCAATGGTAATCGGCGAGTTGCTGCTGACGACACCGAGCGCTGCCAGACCCAGCAGTAATAACGAGGTTATATCCATAGCTTGGATACACTCCTTCTCTAAGTAAGCCTTGTGCTCACAATATGATCGGCAATCAGCTTGCCGTGCCCCCGCCCGCTCTCGATGAATACCTCGTTGGCATTCCGTCCGGAAGCGATAACCCCGGCAACATAGATGCCCGGTATATTACTCTCCATGGTAGCGGGGTTAAAGGCTGGTTTATCCATAGAGTCATCCATCTGCACCCCGGCAGAGGTGAGCAGGGCTCTGCTGGGGCGGAAGCCGGTCATCGCCAGCACAAAGTCATTGTCCAGCTCGGTAGATTCCCCGTTCACGGACGAGGTTACCCGAACCGAGGCCGGTGTGATCTCCGTGACGCGCGATTCCAGATGCAGCGTTATGCTCCCCTTTTGCACCATACTCTCGAAGATCGGACGCACCCAAGGCTTGATATTGTCCGAGATACTGCTTCCCCGGTAGACCATATCCACCTTGGCGCCTACCCGCAGCAGCTCCAGCGCAGCGTCCACAGCTGAATTACTGCCCCCAATTACAGCTACCTTCATGCCGGAATAAGGATGTGCCTCGCCAAAATAATGCGTGACCTTCGGCAGCTCCTCCCCGGGAATCCCGATCAGGTTAGGCTGGTCAAAGTAACCGGTAGAGATGACTACGTTCGCTGCGCTACGTTGCTGCTCCTCGCCTCGCTTGTTGACCGTATGTACAACGAAGCTGCCATCCTCCTGCGGCAGAACGGACAAGGCTTCTTCATAAGCGGCAATCTCAAGCTGATGCTGCGCGGCCGCACGGCGGTAGTAGACTAGCGCCTCATGGCGGTAAGGCTTGTCATTCGGAGAGGTGAAGGGCACATCTCCGATCTCGAGCAGCGGGGTGGTGCTGAAGAACTGCATGTTGGTCGGATACAGGTAGATGGAGTGGACAATGAAGTTCTTTTCCACAATCAGGCTGGAGAGCCCTTGGCGCTGGCATTCGATGGCTGCAGATAGTCCGCAGGGACCGGCGCCGATTATAATAACGTCTAACATAATAGCTATGTCCTCCTAAGTTCGTATTCTATTCAGTAAATGGTACCTTATATTTTTATTTTTTGCCATGGCCGGTGAAATTCCGCAAACTGGGGATTGATCAGATGGAATGATGGGTATATAATTAGATATATATCTAAAGTATAAAATTGCAGTTCAAACAGACTGCCTTAAGAATATCCGTAGGAGCGTGGTCCCGCTTGCAATTAGACAAAATTGTCGCCTATCACAAAGCTTTATCCGACCCCACCCGGCTGCGCATTCTTCTGCTCCTGTCCCGGGGCGAAGTTCACGGTCATGCCCTGGCCGAGAAGCTGAATCTGTCACAGCCTACGGTGACCCACCATGCAGCCAAGCTGCGTGAAGCCGCTCTCATTCAGGAGCGCAGAGACAAGAACACTGTATACTTCAAGCTGAATCCCGAGTTTATCCAGTCAGGCTCCGAGGCCTCGCTGAAATTTATTTTTGCAAAGGGGGTGGAGGAGATGGAGGAAGTTTCGCCTGAACACAGTCTGAAGGAGTCGGTGCTCCGTAATTTTTTTGCCAAAGACGGACGCCTGCGCCAGATTCCTGCACAATACAAGAAGAAATTAATTGCGCTGCAATATATGGTGGAGAAGCTCGAACCAGGTGTGGTCTATTCGGAAAAAGAGATTAACGAGTTCATTAAGCCGTTCCATGAGGATTATGCCACAATCCGCCGCGAGTTCATTATGCACCAATTCATGTACCGGGAGAATGAGCGATATGAGCTGAACCCGCCCGAGCTCTGGACTCACTGGGAAAATGTCAAATAATGATCTAATAAATGGGGATTTTTTATGACAAGTGCGAAACTGCTGATTAATTGTTCAAATAACGAATAAAATGGTATTGTAAGCGTTATCTGACAAAAGCTTCGAAAGGAGACCTTCAGTATGATATTCAAACGTGCCAAAAAAAACTTGCAACCCAATCATCCCACCGTTACTTTGCCGCAGATCAAGCAGGCTGTAAGGCAATTTGAAGAAGATATGCCCGCGCCCATTAACCGTACCGCTCTGATTCAGGAAGATAAAAGTATTGACCTGATCCGGCTCAAACGATATTTAGGCGGAGTTCCGCAGCAGAAATTCTATATGTCCAGCGAGACCTTTGAGATTTTTGAAGAATCTGACAAGCTGGTGCCGTACTATCTCGACATGGTTCAATCAGCGGTAGACAATTATATCAGTGACACCGGCAAGCTGCCGCTGCTCGAAGACGCCTGGCTGCCTGAGGTTCATTACCGGCTGTTGTCCACCGAGCGTTATCTGAAGGAGACACCGCCGTTCCCGCTCTATATTACCGACGAGGAAATGATGCTGACGCACCGGGCAGAGCATTTTGAGTCCTGAAAGCGCAGGTACCTGATTCCCCCTATACAGGCCATTCTGACGAAGGAGAGGTTGTCCTTCCTGACGGAATGGTCTTTATTTTGCGACACGGAGCGTAGTACAATAAGCATCTGGTGCGTTGAACGCAGAAATGGACGACAGAAGGGGAGCGTATACATGAGAGAGGTACAAGCTTTGCTGTTTGATCTGGACAACACCCTGATGGACCGTGATCAGACCTTCCGCAGCTTCAGCACGAAGTTTGTGCAGGATCACCTGGGACATCTGAGCGAGGAGCAGGCTGCGCAGGTGGTCGAGGATATGATTATCAGGGATGCTGACGGATACCGGGATAAGGACGGGTTCTTCGCGGAGCTGAGCGAGGTTCTGCCTTGGGAGAAGGCGCTGACCGCTGCGGACATCCGGGCCTATTATGACGAGACCTATATCCGCCACGGGGCGATGATGAAGCATGCGGTGGAGACGCTGGAGTATTGCCTGGACCGCGGATATCCGCTGGGACTGGTCACGAACGGCGGCACAGATATTCAATATGGCAAAATCGATCTGCTCGGACTCCGCGGCTACTTCCGCACGATTGTCATTTCGGGCGAAGCCGGGATCAGCAAGCCTGATCCTGCGATCTACCGTTTAGCCCTGGAACGCCTGGGTTCCACGGCGGAAGAGACTATATTCATCGGGGATCATCCGGTGAATGATATCTGGGGGGCGGCGCAGAGCGGAATGGATACGATCTGGCTGAAGCGCAACCATGCCTGGGATGAATCGCTGAACGTGAAGCCGGTCGCGGTCATTCAGGAGCTGAATGAGCTGCGGGGGATTATTTGAGAAAGTTAAGGCCTGCTGCTTGACAAACGGCATCCGGGCCGTCTATTATAACAACATATTATTTCGGAAGGAGACGATGTCAAATGGCAGTTTATACTAGCGGTTCAGGATTGGTTGCTACTGTTGTGGATACGTGTCTTCCGGGAAATGCGGCTGTGGAGTAAGATTTAATCCCCAGCTTCGCAAGTAAGCTCTATGATGCCTTCTAGAGCCGCCGGGAACCGTATCGGTTCCGGCGGCTTTTTTGCGTGTGCAGGTCTGCTGCATCACGCCCGGATAGTGGAGTCTGCTCTTCTCGTGCAGAGGAGCAGACTCACTATCCTGGAATGACTCTGCCCGCAGCGGACGGTCTTTGCTGTACAACAGCAAAAGCCGGACCGCGGCCGAGTCTGCCTCTGCCGCCGGAACCATTGGGTTCCGGCGGCTTTTTTGTGTACGCATGTGGAGCCAATGCTGCCCGGAGATACATGGATATGTGGTAAGCGGATGTATGAGACGCACTTAAGAAAATAAGAAAAAGCAAAAAGAAACGGAGGGGAAATTTGGAACTGGAGGAGCGGTAGCGTCCGCCTTTGTGTTTGGATTTCTACCGCGAGGAGCGGTTCTAAAATAGGGAAATCCAAACACAACAGCGGCTGGAAGTCCAAATGTTCACCGCAGTGACGACCATGCTTGGAGTTTTAATCTTAAGTGCGTCTTAATAAAAAAAGATAATAACCCATTCAGGAGGAAATGTATGAATATCGATATCAAGCTTGAACAGTACGGCTGGAATGAAGAATGGAACAGGAAATGGACAGATAAGCTGCGGCTGCTGGACGACAGGGAGTATGCAGCGGGACGGATTGCCGGAGATTTCGGCAGTAAATACAAGGTAATTACCGCAGCAGGTGAGCTGTGGGGTGAGCTGTCAGGCAAGTTCCGTCATTCGCTGAGCGGGTCCGGCGAGTATCCGGCGGTAGGCGACTGGGTGGTCCTGGCGATGCAGGATGGAGGAGCGCATGCAGTGATTCATGGCGTGCTTCCCCGTCACAGCGTCATCTCGCGCAAGGTGGCGGGACCGACGCAGGAGGAGCAAATCGTGGCTTCCAATGTGGATACCTTATTCCTGGTAAGTGCACTGAATGATGATTTCAATGTGCGGCGGATGGAGCGTTATCTGATTATGGCCTGGAACAGCGGGGCGAATCCGGTCATTCTATTGACCAAGGCAGATCTGTGCACCGATGCGGAGCTGAAAATGGCCGAAATGCAGCAGGCCGCTCCCGGTGTCCCGGTCCATGTGGTCAGCGCGATACTGGGCGACGGGCGGGAGGAGCTGCAGCCCTACATCGGCAGGGGTCATACTGTAGCTCTGACCGGTTCGTCCGGCTGCGGCAAATCGACGATGGTCAACTGGCTCAGCGGCCGAAATCTGCAGCTCACCCAGGATGTGCGGGAAGGGGACAGCCGCGGACGTCATACGACTACACACCGCGAGCTGTTTGTTCTCCCTGACGGCGGAATCATCGTCGATACGCCGGGAATGCGCGAGCTGCAATTGTGGGAGGATGACGGCGGACTAGACCTGGCGTTCGGGGAGATCAGTACGCTGGCGGCGCAATGCCGCTTCAGCGACTGCACTCATACACGGGAGGAAGGCTGCGCCGTGCTTGAGGCGGCCGCAAGCGGTGTGCTCGACGGGAAGCGGCTGCAGAATTACCACAAGACGCAGAAGGAGCTGCAATTCCAGAACAGCAAGGAAGCGAGACAGAAGCGCAAGACAGCCGCCGCCTCCACCAAAAGTGCGCCGCCCCGTGCGAAGGCGGGCAGCTGGCAGCGGGTGCTGGACGAATATTAAAAAAATTTGCATAACGGAATAAACTTGCTGGATGCTGAGCATTTGTAAGTAGGAGCTACGCCATCCCGGATAGTAGCTCCAAGTTCTCGATTTTCTAAAAGCAGTTTGAAAGTCTTTTTTTGCGTTTTTAGAAGAATGTTCGCATCCCGCTTAAACAGCGGAGAGGACGGAACGAATGTGGAAAAGCGATAGCGTTCACCTTGGTCTCCGGATTTTCACCGCTAAGGGGAATGAAAAAAATCTGGAGAGCACAGTGATTGGAACAACGTTCCGTTCACGGAGCGTCCACCCAAGTGCTCTCGTTGATCCAACTCCGAAGAAAAAAAGCTGTCCCAAGCAGCCATTTCATGGCATTTGGGACAGCCCGTTTTACGTATGCAGGTTAAAGTAATAACAGATTAGAACGATGCGGCTGCAGTCTTAGCCAGTTGCAGACCGGAAGCGATAATCTCAGCGGATTTATCCGGGTTCTGGTTGTGTCCTTCGATGATTACCTGTGTAGTTTCCTTGAAGCCCCAGAAGTTCAGGTTACCCATGATGAAGTTAACAGCCATTTCAGCACTTGCTGCCGGGCCTGTGGAGTATACGCCGCCTCTGGCGTTCAGAACGGCTGCTTTTTTGTCAGTCAGCAGTCCTACAGGACCTTCAGCAGTGTACTTGAAGGAAGTTCCAGCCTGGTTCAGGTAGTCGATATAGGTATGCAGTACAGCCGGAACGGTCATGTTCCAGAGCGGGAAGGCAAAGACTACTTTGTCAGCGGCCAGGAACTGGTCCAGATACTTCTTCACAAGTGCAGCGCCTGCTGCTTCTTCAGGAGTGGCTTCGAAGCCTTGAGCGGCTTTGTATACGCCAGTGATCAGGGTGTTATCGTAGTAAGGAAGCTGTTCAGCGAACAGGTCGAGTTCAGTGATCTGGTCCTGCGGGTGAGTTTCCTTGTAGCTGGACAGGAATTCGTTGTAGAGCTGAACACTTACGGATTGCTCGGCCGGGCGGTTATTAGCTTTGATAAACAGTACATTCGACATTATGATTTCTCCTTAGGTATCTATATTATATTAACTATCGATAATATAGCATTTAATTTTTAGTTTGTAAATATCCGTCGGATAAAATTTTGTTTTGAAAGGCAGAAGCTGCTATCCTTCGCAAAAATACCATATCTTCTATTACAGCAATCCAATTTACCGGTGAATGGTCCATATGTAGTATTCCTATTTTCGCAAGCGGCGCAGGTCGGGATAGGGACAAGTTTAGGGACGCAGCGACCCGGTTATATAGGTGATATAAGGAGATCAGGAAATGATTCCCTCTCCAGATTACGGGACTAAGCCCCCATCTAAAGGAGCGATTGACATGTCCATTGACCGTTTCATCCTGAAGAAACTGGACAGCTGTCACGAAGAGCATACCCGTCGTAACCTGGTGAAGTTGTTCACATTGCGAATTAAAAAGGCTGAGAAAGAGGAGAACCGAAACCTCCGGATTGGCTGATCGAGACTATAATGTTGACAACAAAGTCCATGCAACCCATAGACTAAGCGCATCCCTCACTTGCGGGCATGTGCTTTTTTAAGTTGTTTACCCTTATATGCATATCGGCAAAAAAATATCCCTCTGTTTAATAGAGGGATAAGGCCAATGAATCATTTTCACTGTAACTGTGCAATATAGCTTCTGAGCCTTTAATTTCGATACTGATCAGAGAATTCAAACAGGTCTGCAGAGCGTTTTTACCCTTTTGAATTTTGAGTTCAAGTGTACTGTTGAGCAGTCGAAGTACTTTTTGGGTCGGCTGTTTGTTTTCTGTGGTGAAATATACAGGGACAAGCTTGTTTTGAAAAGTGATGAGCATTCTCATTTTGAAAACCACCTCGCTAAAAGTATTTCATGGTATTGATCTTACCCTGACTTTCTTAATTTTACCTTAAAATTAGCTTATGATAACATAAAGATTGCAAGTTTTATAGTTTTGCTGTTTTTTTGAATGTAACTCATTTACATTAATACTCGGAAGCATGCTAAAAAGGAAGGGATAAAGAATGTGAACAATCAAGAGTTTATTTGTCTGGCACAGTATCTGTTCCCGGGTGAAAGCCAGCGGACAGTGGTCGCCGAGCTCCTGCACACAGCCTCAGGCTCCAAGCGGATCTGCAGAATGAAATTCAATGAGAGTGAATATGCGCAGGATGTATGCCTGCAAGTACATAATGAGAAGATCATCTTAACAGGGTTAATGGAAGAGGACGATTTCGGATACGAACTGAAGGAGCCGGCAGAGATGAAGCGGGCCTGTTATTACCTGTTCAATTGCTTCGAGCATGTGCAGACCCAAAGCCCCCTGTCCGTTCCCGCGCTATTCCTGTCCAGACGCAGATATGAGGAAATACATGAGAAGGCCGGGACCTGGACCTTGTGTGTGCTGGCAGAATTGCTGGGAGCGGAGACAGGTGATCCTGACAGCTCTGCTGAATTGGCAAAAGTCTTGAAGAACCGCACAGCATCCGGAGAGCTGCGGTTATGTGCCAGGAACGGTGAGGGCTGGAGCCTGCAGCAGGTATCTTTCATTGAAGCTTCTTCAGGCGGCTGGCTTCTGCGAAGCAGCAGTGGAGCGGAACAGGATTACATGATTGCATTCCCGCTTACCAGGGCGGAGCTGTGTCATGCTTTTGGGGAATGGCTGCTGAAGTAAGAATGTTTTTGCCAAAATAGCCACGGCGAAGAGCACCGCCCGGTCCTTTGTGAGTAGGGCCCGTTGGTCCGGTACAGCGTGAATACGGCGCTGCGATCGCTCACGGGTGGGAAGGGGTGGACGAATTGAATAAAATGTAAGCGCTTCACATATTGTGCTTTAACCTTTCTACAGACTGCCGCATATGCATAGAGCAAGGGCGAAAGACCCGGGAAGAAAGGAGAGGAAAGGATGAAAGGGATCAAAAGACTGTCATTGCCGTTCTTGTTGATGCTTGTGCTCGGCTCTGTTCTTGCAGGCTGCGGCAGTAAATCCGCTGATGTCAAGGTGAAGATCGGTGAAGTTACCCGTTCCGTGTTCTATGCGCCTGAATATGTGGCCTTATCGCAGGGTTTTTTCAAGGATGAAGGGCTGGATGTAGAGCTGCAGACGATACCGGGCGGAGATAAGACCATGACGGCCCTGCTCTCAGGGGCCATCGATGTGGCGCTGGTCGGTTCGGAGACCTCCATTTACGTGTACCAGCAGGGGGCGGATGATCCTGTAATCAATTTTGCCCAGCTTACGCAGCGGGATGGAACCTTCTTGTTCGCGCGTACACCGGACAGTTATTTTACATGGGACAAAGTGAAGGGCTCGACCTTCCTGGGGCAACGGCAAGGGGGTATGCCGCAGATGGCGGGCGCATTCACGCTGCTGAACAAGGGGATTGATGCGGGGAAGGATCTGACGCTGATCCAGAACATTGATTTTGCCAATATTGCCGGCGCATTTGCTTCAGGGACCGGGGATTATGTGCAGCTATTCGAGCCACAGGCATCGATCTTCGAGAGTGAAGGCCGGGGTCAGGTGGTCGCTTCCTTCGGGGTAGAGAGCGGTTATCTGCCGTATACGGTATTCATGTCCAAGCAGAGCTACATTGCTAAGAATCAGGACACGGTGCAGAAATTCACCAATGCGGTCCAGCGTGCCCAGTTATGGGTGAAGGCTCATAGTCCTGAGGAGATTGCTGACGCGGTTATGCCTTATTTTGAAAAAATTGACCGGGGCATCGTGGTCTCTGCCATCAGCCGTTATAAGGAACAGGATACCTATGCCCTGAACCCGGTTATCGATGACAAGGAATGGAATAATCTGCTGGATGTCATCGACCATGCCGGTGAGCTGAAGGAACGAATCCCTGCCGCTAAGATTGTTAATAACAGCTTTGCAGAGCAGGCAGAGAGCAGCATCAAGGAGTGAGGAGGCCAACAAATATGCTTCCAGTAGTCGAGTTGAAGGAAGTCACGCACGCCTATCTGGGAGACCGCGAGGCTTCGCTTGCTATAGAGGATCTGAATCTCAGCGTCGGCCAAGGCGAGTTCGTCAGCCTGGTCGGACCGAGCGGCTGCGGCAAAACGACGATTCTGTCGATCATCGCCGGGCTGCTGCAGCCTTCACGCGGCGAGGTGCTGCTCAGCGGGCGTTCCACCACTGGACCCTCGCCGGAGGTCGGCTACATGCTCCAGCAGGACTATCTGTTCCCCTGGAGAACGATTGAGGATAACGTGCTGCTTGGGCTGGAGCTGACCGGAAGGCTCACTGGGAGCTCGCGCGCTAAATCCCTGCAGCTCCTGGCCGATATGGGGCTGGAGGGTAAGGAACACGCCTACCCGGCGCAGCTCTCAGGAGGGATGCGTCAGCGTGTTGCCCTCGTGCGGACACTGGCTACCGACCCCAGCCTGCTGCTGCTCGATGAGCCGTTCTCGGCGCTGGATTACCAGATTAAGCTGCAGCTGGAGGATCTGGTCTCGGAGACGCTGATGCGCCGGGGAACCACGGCTATTCTGGTTACGCATGACCTGTCTGAAGCGATTGCGGTCAGCAGCCGGGTCATTTTGCTCCAGCCGAATCCGGGCAGAATCCGCAGGATTTTTGAGATTCCGGAAGCGATTCGCCGCACCCCGCCGCTGTATGCGCGGGACTTGCCGGGCTTCGCGGAGCTTTTTCACAAGGTGTGGAAGGAAATGGAACTGGCAGGGAGGGAAGAAATGTGAATACAGAAGCGCAGCCCCGTGAGACGGCCTCCCGTGCGCAGTGGCTGGAACAGAAGCATGCAGATTACAAGAAGAAGAAGAAGCGCCGCAAGAGTCAGGTGCTTATGGTCCGGATCAGCCTGCTGCTGCTGTTTTTCGTGCTCTGGGAGGCCGGGGCCAGAATAGGCTGGATCGATGAGCTGCTGTTCAGCTATCCGACGAAGGTCTTCGGGCAGATCTGGGGGGATATGGTCAGCGGCAGTCTGTGGCCGCATCTGGGAGTAACTGTGGGGGAGACCGTGGTGGGCTTTGTGCTGGGCACCTTAATCGGGACACTGCTGGCTGTCGTCATCTGGTGGTCGCCTTTTCTGTCCGCCGTGCTGGACCCGTATATGGTCGTATTCAATAGTATGCCGAAGGTAGCGCTGGGGCCGATTTTCATTGTAATGTTCGGGGCAGGCTTCACCGCCATTGTCATTACAACCTTATCTATAACCGTGATTATCACGACTCTGGTAGTGTACAACAGCTTTTGCAGCGTGGACCCGAATCTGGTCAAGGTGGTCCGCTCCTTCGGTGCCTCCAAAGGCCAGGAGTTCTGCAAAGTGATTCTCCCGGCGTCGTTCCCGGCGGTGGTCTCCACCCTGAAGGTGAATGTCGGCATGTCCTGGGTCGGCGTCATTGTCGGTGAATTTCTGGTGGCGAAATCGGGGCTGGGGTATCTGATTATCTACGGCTTTCAGGTGTTCAACTTCACCCTGGTCATGTCGAGTCTGCTCATCATTGCGGCGGTGGCTACGGCCATGTACCAGCTGGTGGTGTATGTGGAGAAGCTGCTGTTGTCGAGACTGTAAGAACCATGTCATATTGTGTCTCTTGGCAAAATCTTGTACCATGACTATATCTTTATCTGAATGATGAAGCTTAACGGTGTAGGAGAGGTATTCACATGGGATTTCGTATTATTAAAACGGCGGCTGCAACTCTGCTGTCTATTTTGCTGGCAGCCGCCGCTGGTATTCCGGGTGCGCAAAGCGCGGGACTGCTGGCCATTCTCGGGGTGGAAACGACCCGCAAAAGGAGTCTACGCACGATTACGGCGCGCTTCTTCGCCTCGCTGGTGGGACTCTTTTTGGGTTGTATTCTTTTCTTTGTCCTCGGATTTCATTATTGGGTGCTCGGACTGTATGTATTGTTCGGTTTCCCGCTGATTGTCAAATCCGGCTTCAAGGAAGGGATCGTCACCAGCTCCGTTATTGTGTTCCGCGTATTTGGACAAGCTGATATCACAGTTCACATTCTGTTGCAGCAGATTGAGCTGCTGATGATCGGGCTCGGCTCGGCCGGACTCGTTAACTTCATCTATATGCCGCAGACAGGCGGGATGATTGCGGGTATCCGCAAAGAAGTTGACGGTTATTTCTCGGTGATCTTCCGGCAGATGGCGAGAACGCTGCGTGATCCCGGCTATATCTGGGACGGCAAAGAGCTGATCGGGGCAGGGGAGGTCGTGGAGAAGGGGCTGAGTGCGGCATCCAGGGAAATGGAGAATCATGTAATCCATCCCGATGAAGCCTGGAACGTGTACTTCTATATGCGCAAGGAGCAGCTGGAGTCCATCCAGAATATGCTGCAGCTGCTCTCGCAGGTGTACCGCCAGCTGCCGCATGGGGATATGGTGGCGGAGCTGTTCGACCAGCTTAGCGGCGATGTACTGGCTGAGGAATATACCGGCCGGACCGAGCGGCTGCTAGAGGAGCTGCAACAGGAGTTCCAAAAGATGGAGCTGCCGGATTCGCGTGAGGAATTCGAGATCCGCTCCGCCATTCTGCAATTATGCCGCGAGCTTGCGCTATATCTTAAGATTGCCAAGCGCTATAAAAGCCCGGTCGAGCTGCATCCGCTAAGGGATAAGCGGCCATCGAAGGGCAAGGCGTAAGCAAAACCATGTAATTTAGGTGTCAGGTATTCACATTCCAGTGTATTATAACGATAAGAAACATAAGCACAAAAAATGGGCTAGTCTCTTAAGTTATGTACAAAATCAATAATCTTGGTCTGGCAGGTGAGGAATATGAATAACAGCAATGATCAATATATCGGCAAACAGCTGGTAGCAAACCTTTTTAATCATAGCGGTGTATTTGTCTTGCCGGCATTGACCCTGCTCACCGGAGAGCATATCCGCCTGATTACGCAGCACAAAATCGTTCTGGAGCCTCAGGATGTGGTCCAGGTCGACAGTGCTGCATTCTATCAGCTGGCCGTGGATGACTGTACGGCGTCGATGGAGAATATTTTTGAACAGCTGCGCTACACGAAGACGAAACGTCTGCCGATGATTGAGCTCAGGAATGAAGTGCTCCCGTTCATTCAGCAGGTGAGCGAGAAGAATGATTTCTTTGGAATATTGTCTGCGTTGCAGACTAAGGACGACTATACATACAGGCATAATGTGGCGGTGGGCATCATCTCTACGCTGCTTGGCAAATGGCTGAAGCTGAAGCCGGACGAGCTGAGTATGCTGACAATTGCCGCGACGCTTCATGATATCGGCAAAATTATGATTCCCGCCGAAATTCTCACCAAGCCGGGACCCTTGAGTGAGGATGAATATGCCCTGATGAAGAAGCATACCACCTATGGATATGAAATGATCCGCGATACGGTGGGCACCACTCATATGCAGGCGCTTGTAGCGCTCCAGCATCACGAGCGGATGGACGGCAGCGGTTATCCCTTCGGCGTGCTGGGCCACCGGATTACGGATTTCAGCAAGATCGTGGCGGTGGCGGATATTTTCCATGCGATGACTTCGGACCGCTTCTACCGTACAGCCGCGCCGCTGTATGAGGTGCTTAAGCAGATAGACGAGAATGTCTACGGCAAGCTGGACCCCTATATCTGCAGTGTGTTCATTAATAAGCTGATGCAGTCGATGATCGGCAATGAGGTGCTCCTGACGGACGGGCAGATTGGCAAAATTATTATGATTCTGGCTCATGACCCGCTGCGTCCGCTGGTGAACATCGGTGAGGACTTCATCGATCTCAGCCGCCACCGGCAGCTTGGCATCGTACGTGTTCTTTCCTAGCAGGGGGCCTCTGCCCCTTCCCGGCTTAAGATGATGGCACCACAAAAAGTAGCGGTTTTCCCGGTTTGGGGAAGGCGCTACTTTTGTTTTTTTTCGGATCGGGAGACTCATAATGGACTAAATCCGGCAATAAAATGAAGCAAAGGGCTTCAGTTACGGCATCTGAGGGCTTACCCAAATTTATTTCTACTCTAACAATCAACAAATGCCCAGAACGTGCATACACTTGATAGTGAATGATTGTATGGAGGAGGTTCAAAGATGTCATTAAGCCATAAACGTCAAACAAGGGAGATCATTACGAAGGCAATTTGCGGCAAAGGTCGTAAGTTCTCTACCGCAACCCATACCGTGACTCCGCCACATCATCCGACTAGTATTCTGGGGGCTTGGATCATTAACCACCAGTACGAAGCGGTTGCCGCCGGGAACGGAATCGAAGTAATTGGTACCTATGATGTGAACATCTGGTATTCGTACGACAAAAACAAGCAGACCGAGGTTGCCAAGGAAACGGTCTCCTATGTGGAGCTTATTCCATTGTCGTACCTCGATCCGAGACACCGTGCTTCCACGGCACAGGTCTCTGCGGAGGCAACGCAGGAACCCAATTGTGTGGAAGCCGGGGTATCGCCGGGTGGAGGCAGTGTGACTCTTCGGGTGGAACGCGAGTTCGAGGCGGAACTGGTGGCTGAGACCAAGGTCCGCGTGTTTGTCAGTGATCAGAGTGATGATCTGGAAGACAAGGATTATGATTTTGACGGCGAGAGCTTTGATTACGATGATCTGGACCCTGACGCTCTGGATGATGAGTTGTAGGAAGCAATACGCCGCTGCCTGAAGTTCTGTATGGGTTATGATCCATTATATGATGAGAGGGCAGCGGCGTAGAGGGCGAATGCCCTCTTTTTTTTAAAATGTGAAAATTTTTTTTGAATGGTAAGAATGATTGTGCTATTTCCACTTGATAATTTGGGGGTCAGGTTTCCTCAGCGGCTTATGCTCAAAGGGTATTGTCCGGTTATAGGACGGTGCGCGAGGGGATACGGTCCTGAGGAATTTCGTATGGGCGGAGGCATCAGACATGAATGAAGGGCTGAACGTATTCCGGCAGCTTGCGCCGGAGCAGATTGAACGCAGGCTCCGGCGCTGCGGGATTGAGGCCGACTCCGATTCTATCGCTAGAGGGGCACGGCGAAAAGATACAAGAGACACTCATGCTCATACTCATTCACATGGACAAGACCCCGCAAGCTACAGACAGCACTACCGCGTGCTTATTTTTAATCTGGCCGTGCTGGACTGCCAGCCGCTTGGAGCGGGAGCGGCTATGGGCGGGGTCCTGGGGGCTGGTGGGGTAGGAGCTGGATGGTTGGGTGGGAGTGATAGTGCAGGAGCTGAGTTAGGTGCTGAGCGGCAGGGTGGGGATGGGAGGGGGAGGGTAGGAGCTGGAAGGCAAGGTGATTATGGGAGTGGTGTAGGAGGAGTTGGAGGGCAGGGTGAGTATGGGAATGGTGGGGTAGGAGCTGGGGGGCAGGAAGAGTATGGGAGTGGTGGGGATGCATTTGGCAGTTTAGGTGGAGGGGGAAGGGAGTTGCGGGGGGCTGCAGGGGTTCTGCGGAATACTGCGGTGCGGGCGCTGTATAGTCTGGGACTGGACAGCGGCGAAGTGGAGCTGCGGGCCATGGGCGAACGGCGGTACATGGTGACAGGCATCACTCCGGTGATGCCTGAGCCCGCAGGAGCGCTGCCTGAGCCGTACCGGTCAGCTTCCGCAGCGCTTGCGCGGATGCTTGACAGTGAGCAGCCGGGCCGGCCCGGGCTGCTCATGGGCATGGACCCGGAGTTCCTGCTGCTCCGGGAATCCACGGGCCGCGTCGTGCCGGCGTCGCGGTACCTGCCCATGGAAGGCGTCGCGGGCTGCGACGCCGGACCCCCGGGAACGCGCGGCGTGTTCCCGGTGGCGGAGCTGCGCCCTGCGCCGCGCGGGGAACCGCGCGCGCTGCTGGCGCAGCTGATGTCCGCCGCACGCGAGGCGGACCGGCTCATTACCGACCGCTCGCTCCGCTGGCGGGCGGGAGGTATGCCGCTGCGGGGCTGGGCCCTCGGCGGCCACCTGCACTTCAGCGGCGTCACACTGTGTGCGCCGCTCCTGCGCGCGCTAGATAACTATCTAGCGCTGCCCCTGTTCCTGCTGGAGGACATCCGGGCTGCGGCCCGGCGTCCCCGCTATGGCGTGCTCGGCGATTTCCGCCCTCAGCCGCATGGCGGCTTCGAGTACCGGACCCTGCCGAGCTTCCTGGTCTCCCCGGTCATCGCCAAAGGCGCAGTCTGCCTGGCTCACCTGATCGTGAGCCATTATGAAGACCTGCCGCTGCGCCCGCTTGACCGGGAAGACCTGCATGCCGCCTTCTACAGCGGCGGCAAATCCCCAGTGCGCACAGCCTGGCCTCCCCTGGAGGCGCAGCTGCGCGCACTGGGCGGCTACGCAGCCGCCGCCCGGTGGATTGATCCGCTGCTGCGCGCCATAGCGGAGCAGCAGAGCTGGGATGAGTCGCGGGATATCCGCGGCTCCTGGGTACGGAGCGCCCCGCCGTACTCCGGGGCGCTGCCCTCCGGGCGGGCGGATGCTTATCAATAGAGCCCGCCGTCCTTCAAGTCCCGATAGCCGCCGGTTACAGCTTTTCTGCACCGCTAGTGCGGGAAGCTGTAGCTACGACGGATATTTTTTTTAAAACAAATAACTGTGCAAAATTACTCCAAATTACCAATTTACTTAACAAATCATCCTTTCAATCATGCACCCATTATGAAATTTCGTTCAAAGCGAGCATTCAGCGATAGGTGTATTTTGTACAACTAAAGACACTCCAAAAGAAGCTTTTTCACTTCCAAGTGTAGGCTGTACAACTAAATTTGCCCGAATGGCGAAAACCCAGGCACAGATAGAAATTTAAATGTACAACTACTACTAAACGGATAATCGTTGGAATATCGGACGTTTTAGTTGTTCTAATTGCAATTAAGCCTATATCAAAGTGATTGCATTTACTGCAGCAGAATTGCCGTTTGCCAGCGCTGAGATTCATTCTGATGTAGTTCATACATTAGATTTCTGGAATTTGGTCCGAAAACTCTCCTTTTAAAGATTTCTACTGTACGAAGTGCAACAGAACCCATTTTTCAGCCAATTACAGGGCAATCTAATGTACAAACTACAATAGAATAAAAACCCTGCCGGAAATTCTCCTCTCCTTCCCCAAAGTTACTCACCCCCGCCCCTACATCCCCGCCCAGCCCAGCATCCCGCCTCATCCTGCCCTCGCACTCGCATTTCCCCCAAAATTACTCAGCCCCGCCCCCACATCCTCACCCACCCCAGCATCCCGCTTCACCCCGCCCCCACATCTTC